>JBMYPC010000024.1:0-28680 GCA_049599895.1 Bacteriovoracaceae bacterium
TACGCTCTTCCCAATAATTGTCGTGCTGGAGCTTGTGGCGAATGTAAAGTCAGAGTGAATAGTGGAAAGTTTGACCAAGGTTTTATTCTTGATATGGCCTTACCAGCTGAAGAAAGAGATCAAGGTTTCGGACTTATGTGTATGGCGAAACCTCTTGAAGACATTATAGAAATCGAGTGGGGAACAGAAGACAATAAACCCAAGCTCTTTCCTCCTGAAGAGAATCGTCTTTATATTGTAACTGAAAAATATATGGTGAGTTCGAACATTGCAAAACTTAAACTTAAGGGCCTTGGAAAACCAATGCGTTTTTGGCCAGGCCAATATGTTATGATGGGAGATCCAAAGCGTTGCTATTCAATTGCCAATACTCCCAATCACGATAATCTTTTAGAACTTCTCATTACGAAAAAAGAAGATGGGCAAACTTCAAAGTGGGTTCATGAAGAACTTCAAGAGGGAAGCCTGGTCAAACTTGATGGGCCTTACGGAACTTTTATCGGAGACCCTACCGTAGACACTCCAGTTCTTTGCCTTGCAGCTGGATCAGGGCTCGCTCCTATCAAATCTTTGGCAACCGCGGCTCTGACAAGAGGTGGTTTTAAAAAGCCGGCGACAATTCTTTTTTCAGCTAAAACGAAGAAGGATCTTATTGAACTCGGTCATTTTTCTTATCTTGGGAAAAAATATCGAAACTTTAAATTCCATTACACTTTAACTCAAGAGCACAACCCTGGTCAGTTGGAAGGACGTCTTACTGATATCATTGAAGAAAAGTATAAAGACTTGAGCTCTACTAGTATTTATATCGCTGGAGGAAAGTCATTTGTAGATGATTGTGTCCAAAAAGTTAAAGAACTTGGCGCTAAAGATGAGCTAGTCCATAGAGAACAGTTTCTTTGAACTCTAATAATTTTAGATGGTTAGACTTAATTTTCTTCGAATTTATCCAACTCGTTTTCATTTGAATTTTGTTAGTCTAAGCTAATATCTATGCAAACATTTGGGCCAATTTTAATTTATTTCGTTTTTCTTTTTGTCGTCGGATTCTCTCTTCGTAAAGTTTCAAGCAAAGGATCAAAAGAGTTTTTTCTTGGTGGACGAGACATGCCCTGGTGGCTTGCCGGAACTTCTATTGTAGCGACAACTTTCGCTGCGGATACTCCTCTTGTGATTACAGGTCTTATGGCCACCAAAGGGTTTTCTGGTAACTGGTTTTGGCTCTCGGCGTTGTTTGCTCATGCAGCAGTTGTGGTCATCTTTGCGAAGTGCTGGAGTCGTGCGGGAACTGTCACGGATACAGAGCTTCTTTCAATTCGCTATTCAGGAAAAAGTGCTCATTACCTGAGATACTTTAAGGCCTTTATTGGAGGGGTCATCGTAAACTGTATCATTATGGGGTGGGTTATCCGCGCCATGGTGAAAGTTTGTTCTCAATTTCTTAACTGGCAAGAGATGACTCCTCGTCTCTACTCTTTTGTTGATTCATTTTGGCCTAATGTAGGGGTTCTTGGTAATGCTTCTGATGCTATTACAATCGTTCTTCTGATTCTCATTGTGATGATCTATTCATCAATGGGTGGGCTTAAGGCCGTAATGTATACAGACCTTATTCAATTTGGGGTCGCGGTTTTTGCAACTTCTTATCTTGCCTATGAAATCTGGGCAGAAGTCGGTGGTCGTCAAGGCATCGTCAGTGGACTCATTAACCAGTACGGAGAGAATCACCAGTTTACAAATCTTTTTCCCACTGAAGAGACGGGATGGCTTAAAAAGCTCAATGTGGGCTTTGGTCTTTTCATGATTTATCTATTTGCTCAAAGCTCATCGAGACTTGATGTGGATGGTAGCGGTTATCTTATGCAAAGATTGAATTCCTGTAAGAGTGATAAAGATGCGACTAAAGCTTCTATGCTATTTGTGACTTTGCACTACCTTGTACGCGCATGGCCTTGGATGATTGTGGGGATGGGAGCTTTAATCTTAATTCCTCTTGGTCAAGAAGAGACTGTTTTTAATGGTGCTGCCGCGGCGATTGGAAGTGATCGAGAGCTTGCTTTTCCCTTTTTAATGAAACAGTATTTGTCGCCATTTATGCAAGGACTTCTTCTTACGAGTTTCTTAGCGGCATTTATGAGTACTATTGATACTCACCTTAATTGGGGATCTTCTTATGTGGTTAATGATTGGCTACCACTTATTAAAAATGATGCTGATCAAAAGACAAAGACTCTCATATCAAGACTCAGTATCTGGAGTTTTGGGACCATCGCAATTCTTGTCAGCTTTCAGATCGGTTCCATTGAGAAAGCTTGGCAATGGATGGCAGCCCTTTCAGCTTCGGTTGGGATTCCTAATATTCTTCGTTGGCTTTGGTGGAGAGTGACGGCATTTGGAGAAATTTGTGCCATGGTCACAGGGATTACAGTGGCCTTACTTTTACAGTTCAGTGATGTGCCTTATGAGTTTCGATTGATCTTGGTTTCAGGATCCGGAATCTTAGGTCTTATTTTAGGTATTACATTTGGACCGAAAACAGATCAAAAAGTTTTAGAAAGTTTTCAAGAAAAAGTTCGTCCCGTTGGAATTTGGCCTGGTCATGCGGTCTTTCCAATAAAAGAAATCTTTCAAGTTTTTGGCCTAATCCTTACTGGAGTCTTTCTTTTTTGGCTTGGTAAGGGATTATTATTTGGATTTTAAAGGGATTTAAATCTATGAGTCATCTTCCATATCGAATCGGCATCATTGGTGCTGGTCTCAGAGGTTCCATGGTTATGGGGGCAAGGGCCACTGATCTGGCTAAGGAATCATCATTACGTGTTTGTGGAGTCTGCGATCTATCGAAAAAAAGAGCAGAGGAGTCAGTTCAACTTCTTTCAGCTCTTTATCAAAGAAATGAAATTCAACAAGAAATAAAAGTCTTTGAGAATTATAAAGAGCTTATCGATTCAGATGAAATTGATATTGTTTGGATTACAACTTCAACGAACTTTCATCGAGAACCTGCTGTGTATGCTCTTAAGTCTGGAAAAAAAGTCTATCTCGATAAGCCCATATCAGTTTCTCTAGAGGATTCAAAAGAGATTCTCAAAGCCGAAGCTGAATATCAAAACCCTCTTATTATGGGATTTACAAGAAGGTATGAAAGGTCATGGCGTAAAGCCTATGAGCTTCTTAAAGAGGGGGCCATAGGAAAACTTCAATTGATGCAAATCAGATCAGTCATTCCCTATACAAGGTACTTCCATCTTTGGCATCGCTTAAACTCAAGATCTGGTGGGGCTTTTAACGATAAATGCTCTCATCACTTTGATGCGTTTAATTGGTTTGCTGAAAGTCCGTGTAAAAGTATTTCAGCTGTTGGTGGAAGAAGTGCTCTTTTTCCTGAAGACCCTGAAGCACCTGAACGTTGTTCAGATTGTGAGAGGGACTGTGCTTATAATATCTTTGAAGATCCTGACTTTAAAGAAATGGGATTAAAAAAGCTTCCGGAGAGTTTCGAAAAAGCCACTGAAGAAGAGTTTATGTTTGATACCTGTGTCTATAAACCGGGAAGTGATATTTATGATCATATGCTTTGTCACCTTGAATACGAAAATGGTGTGAAGGCATCACTTTTCTTTTGTATTTATGGGCCTCATACAGAAGACCAAGAAACGTTAGAATTAGTTGGAGACCAAGGCAGGATGATCCTTACAAGAGGAACAGGTCTAATTGATCTCGTTACTGATTACGGGAAAAAAAAAGAAGTGATCGATACACGTGATGATGAATTTTCAAGCTCTCATTATGGTGCCGATTTAGAGCTTATTAGAGATATCGAAAAGTTTGTTAGTGGAGGAACTCCTATTGCAAGTGCAAAGGATGGAGATGAATCCCTTCGGATGATTCATGCAGCTGTTCAATCAGTTAAAGAAAAGAAACATATTTTATTAGAAGAGAAAATTCATGAGCAATTCTTATAACGACTATAATGTCTATTATGGAGATCTTCATAATCATTGCGCTGTCTCTTATGCCCATGGGCCATTATCTGCAGCGCTTGAAAATGCAAAAGAACAATTAGACTTTGTTTCTATTACTGGGCATGCGGATTGGCCCGATATGCCTGAACCAGATGAAAGAATTCAGTATATTATCGACTTTCATAATCAAGGTTTTAAAAAGTTCAGAAATAGTTGGGAGCATTATAATAAAACTGTTGAAAAGTTTCATAAAGATGGAGAATTTGTTGCTTTTCCTGGTTATGAAATTCATTCTTGCGATGATGGCGACTATACTTTTGTTTATAAAGAGGCCTTTCAAGAATTAATTCTTGGACCGATTAATGAAGTCAAAGAAAAGCTCGTTGGAAAAGATGTCATTGGTTTTCCCCATCACATTGCTTATCCAGTCGGTTCTCGAGGGATCAATTGGGAAAGTTTTCATGATGGTCTCTCCCCTGTAATTGAGATTCTTTCAATGCATGGGATGTCGATTGATTGTGAATCACCAAGACCTTTTTATCATTCCATGGGACCTATTGATTATCATGGAACTATCGCCTACGGTCTGACCCATGGGCACAAACTTGGGTTTTTAGGATGCACTGATCATCATAGTGCTTATCCAGGAAGTTACGGACATGGAAAAACAGGTGTCTGGGCAAAAGATCTTACGAGAGAGTCATTATGGGAAGCAATACTTGCCAGAAGAACTTATGCTGTGACTGGAGATAAGGTTGCCTTAGAGTTCTCGATTAATGGTGTTTGCATGGGAGATGTCATTGACTCTGGTGCCGGTGAAGTTGAGTTCAATGTTAATGCTCATTCGGCTATCGATTGTATCGATCTGATTAAAAATAATGAACTTATCGAACGTTGGTCTCCGCGGGCCAAAGAAGATCGTGATGAAGAAGAGTTTGAATCACATCTTTATGTCGAGCTTGGTTGGGGTGAAAAACATAAAGCGTTTGAATGGAACGGAGAAGTTTGTCTCAAAGAGGGGGAAATTCTCGAGGTGGAGCCTCGATTTAGAGGTATGGAGGTTGTTTCTCCTGTGGAAAGAGAAAAGGGTTTAGACATACCTTTTAGAAATGGTGAAGTAAAAAAAGTTGATCATAATATTGCTGAGTTTAAAGTTGTTTCCAGAGGAAATCCTACTAACGTAACACCTGCAACTCAAGGTTTTAATCTCAAATCAAAACTAAAGAATGACGGTGAAGTCGTGCTTTCTGTCGGAGAACAAAAGTTTTCTGTAGATGTTAAACGCTTGAAGTCGGGATCTTATTCTCGAAACCTTGGTCTTATTGATTCTCCAGCCTTTCGAATTCATCGCTTACCTCATATGAGTGAATGTCTTTATTCTGGGGCTTTTAAGTTTCATGAGTTGAAAAAAGGGGACTTTGTTTATCTCAAAGTCCGCCTTAAGAATAATCAGTACGCAATTTCCTCACCGGTTTATGTTTCTTAAAATGTACTTGCGAGATAGAACATCTCAAAAAAGATGACGAAGTTTTTGATGAAGTTTTGAGCTTCTCGCATTTTGCGATGTTTGTCTTTTTTCTTTCCAAAAACTGTGAACCATAAATGCAGCAAGCGAAACAAAAACGCCGAGAGCATAAGAGGTATAAACCCTTATGTCGTAATGACTTATTAATGAAGCAGGGCCACAGATAACCAGAAGGACCCCGCTTAGAAAGACTAAAGCTTTTGAATGTTTAAATTTTCTATACTCCATATATTCGTGAAGAACATGAGGGGTGAGAAAGTGGTTAATACCACTTGCAAGAAAAAATAAACTCAAAAATAGTATAAGTGCCGTTTTTTACACTACGAGCTTGCAAAAGCTTTAACGATATCTTTTCTTGTGATAATTCCGCTTAGCTCTCCATTGTTGAGAACTGGAATTCTCTTAAGACCCTTATCGATCATTAAATTGACAATCTGATTAAGAGAGTGGTCTTCTTCCACTGTATAAAGTTTTGTGCTCATGACATTTTTTAAAGGCTTTTCTTTAACTTTCGCACAAATTAATTCGACGTCTGCATGGTGAAAGTTTTCTTTAAAAAGTTGCTTAATTGAGACAAGAGCATGAGGGATATCGACAGCTTTTCCTACAAAGTCTGACTCGGTGATAATTCCCACAAGCTTTCCTTCAGCGTTTGTGATTGGAAGAGCACTAATACTTTTTTCAGTCATAAGGTCTGCCGCATCTTTTACAAGCTTGTCTTCTGTAAGCGAGATCGGATTTGCTGTCATAATGTCTTTTGCGTTCATGGGGTCTCCTTTATTAGTTTTCTGGTAGGGGAATAACTTCTTGCTCATTAATGACAGAAGGGTATTCTCCGTTTTTCCACTTGGTTTTTGCTATTTCAATTTTCTCTTTCGATGTTGAAACAAAGTTCCACCACATATGTCTTTTTTCTTGAAAAATTTTTCCTCCAAAAATCATGAAGTGTCGGTCCTCAAGAGTATTAAATAATAAATTCTCACCCTTTTTGAAGATGATAAGGTCGTAACGATTATATGTTTTATCTTCTGTTTTTATATTTCCATCTATGATATAGACAGCAGCTTCTTGGCTCTCAGAAACCTCAATTTCAACTTGTTTTCCTTTTGCTGCTCTCCCATTAAAATAAAAGAGGTTTGAATAGACTGGGACAGGAGAAGTCTTCTCTTGATATGAACCTGCGACAAGTCTTAGGCTCATCCCATAGAAAAGCCATGTGATAGTGGCAAGATCGATATGGGGATGGGCCTTTACTTTCATTCCTTTCTCTGGCGTTATTTTAGCGGGCCCCATGTGGTCCCAAAAGATAAATGGTTCAACCATTCTTTTTCGATGATCGGGGAGAGACCTTCTGACAACAAAGTTATCACCAAGGTCTTTTTCTTTTGGAGTTATGACTAATTCAATTGAGCTCATGTTTCTCTCTTTTTAACTCATTGGGACTTCAATTGCTAGTATTTGTGAGTCTGAGTGAGCAGTTAATGGTACAGATGAGATGTCTTCAAGTCCTAGGGCATCTCTTGAGTTAAGCCTTTCATCGGCAACACTAAGCTCTCCCTCAAGCAAAACAAAATAGACGCCGTTTGTCGGTTTTCTTAGTTGATAATTAACTTTATTGTTTTGTTTTAAATCTAATAGAGAAAACCAAGCCTGTTGATTAATCTTTACTCCTGTCTCAGAGTTATCCATCGGGCTTACAATGGTCTGCCATTGGTTAGTCCTACCTTCTGTATCAAAGGATTTCTGATCATATCTTGGAGCAATTTCAAGCTTTTCAGGCATCACCCAGATTTGCAGGAACTCTACTGGCTCTACTTCAGAGTTATTGTATTCAGAGTGAAAAACTCCAGTTCCTGCAGACATAAGTTGAACTTCGCCATGTCTGATAACAGCTTGATTACCTTCACTATCTTTATGTTTAAGTGCACCCTTGAGAGGAATTGAAACAATTTCCATGTCTTGATGGGGATGGGTTCCAAAGCCCTGAGAAGCACTTACTTGGTCGTCATTGAGAACTTTGAGAAGACCAAATCCCATTCTCTCTGGATTGTGGTACGAAGCAAAGCTGAAACTATGTTTTGATTTTAGCCAACCATGATCAGCAATTCCTCTTGTGTTTGCTCGATGTAATGACTTTTTCATTTCTCTTCTCCTGAATAGATTCAAGCCCAGAGCATTCGTTGGGCCAAGCAAAGAGGCCTTGGCCCCTAAGCCGCCTAAAAAACGCCTTCGATTAGTCTTAAGTTTAAGAATCTTCATGCTGTTATCTTCGGATATTTTTTGATAAAATGATAATATTAAGTTTCTGAAAAAATGATATTTAAAAATTATTGAGCGAGCGTGATTTCATGACCTTAGATCAAATTGAAATGATTGAAGCGATTATAAATGAAGGAAGTTATCAGGCGGCTGCAAAGAAGTTGTCTAAAAGCCAGCCCAGTCTCAGCAATGGTGTAAAAAAGTTGAAAAGTTTTATGGGATTCAGATTTTCTCAAGGGACTCTTATCGACCTGCTCCTACTGATGTAGGAAGGTAGTTCTTTAACACGGCCAAGGAGACCTTAAAATCTCGATGGACCCCATTGTTCTTGCCCAGCGAATAATACCTGTTTTTGAAGTGTTTAAAGAGTTTCGTTCTCAATCAAGCCTTGTCATTGAGTCATGAATGGTATGTGGACAGTCATCCAAGAAAAGCTGAGATGATCGCTTTAGGAGTTGGCTGGGACAGACTTTCCCTTGTACAGATCGAGCAAAATGAAGATCTTGTTGCGATACCTGAAGAAATAGTAGAACCTTTACTTTTGGAGGTTCACTTTATGAGAAATAAAATGAAGCCTCATGGGCCCATGGCACAGAAAATATGGAAGCTTATGCTAGAGTTTCGAGATGAGTTTAATGAGGAATAGTTATAAAAAGGTTTTTGTTGCTGGTGAGTGTTTTTTATATCCAGAACCAGTGATTAAAGACAATAAATATCTTCTACTCGTTGATGAAGATTTTTCTGAATTCATTATTGAAGCTTTTAAAATGGGGATCATAGACTCTTTGGATGATCGTCCTCAGTTTATCAGAGAACTTCGAGTTCACTCTGACGGGCGGACTTCTATCTATGAATTCAATTATAGTGAGCTTCATTTTAAATTTCTTCCCAATCGTGAATCTGACCTTGATAAAGCCACACAGATTGAAAAGATTCTGTCTCAAAAAATTATTTCATGTCTTTTAAAAGAAAATGAATCTTTAGCAAACTTCAAAAAAGCTTATCTTAAACAAACTCAATGTTCTGTCTGTGAAGGCTTAGGTATCAAAGAGGGAACTCTTGTTGATTTTTTTGAACTCTTATTAAAAGAAAAGCTTTAGGCAGCTTCTTTATCTGATTTTTCTGTGTCTGAAGTATTTGCAGGAAATTGCAATAAATTGTTCTCAGTTTCTTTTTTCTCCTCTTGGCGAGGTTGTTGATTAATCCAGTTTACGGCCTTACTTAAAAACGGCGAGACAAAAAGACTGAGAGTAATTGAAGAGATCAACATTTGATTAATTTCTAATGAGACCGCATTAATACTGACTGCAGCTCCTAGAATGAGAAGACCAAACTCGCCACCTTGTCCGATTAAAAGTCCCATGCTGAGACCCTGTCTCCAGCTTTTATGTTTGATTTTTCCCATAACCGTAAGAATGAGAGTTTTAGTAAACATAAAAGCAAAGGTGATAGCACTAATTTGCAAGAGATGTTCTTTGATATAGTTAAGATCAAGACTTAGACCAAAGCCCATAAAGAATGCCCCCATGAGCATACTCTTTAGAGGGAGAGTTACCTTTTGAATTTCAAGTTTAAATTCTGTTGTTGAAAGAAAGATACCTATGAGAAATGCTCCTAAGGCTTTGGAGAGCCCAAGATGCTCAAGAGCGATAGCTGATCCAAAGATGAGAAGCATTGTTGTTGAAAAGAAGATCTCTTTTGTTTGAGTTTCTTTAATCCATTTAAGAACAGGATTAAGGGCATATCGAGAAGTGAGAACAAGTGAAGTTGCTAACAAGAATTTTTTGAGAAAAAGAGAAAACGAGAGACTCTCAGAGAGGTTTGTTTCAGGATTGAGAAAGGGAATAATCGTGAGAATCGGGATGATGATTAAATCTTGAAAGAGAAGAATCGAAAAGCTCGAGGCACCATAGCTTTTGGTAAGGTTTCCAGACTCTCTAAGGCTAATAAGAGCAAAGGCTGTCGATGAAAGAGAAAGAGTCATACCAATAAGTGCTGAAGGGAGGAGTTCTTGAATAAAATAATAACTTGCACCAGTAAGAGCAAATGTGGTCACCAAAAATTGGACAGAACCCTCAAGAACAATACTTTTTCTTAGGGATTTTAGTCTCGCTGGGGAAAGTTCGAGTCCAATAACAAAGAGAAGAAGTATGACTCCAATTTCACTTGTTTCTTGTATGTGAGCTGATTGATGGAAGAAACCAAGGGCAGAAGGCCCAAGAGCAATACCAGCGAAGAGATAACCCAAGACAGAACCAAGCCCTAAGAGCCTGAAAATAGGAATAAATAGGACACTTGCGCTGAAGAAGTAAAAAAGGTCAACTAAAAGAGTCTCTTTCATCGTCTAAGTTATCGGAAAATTAGAAATATTCTTTATGGATAAGCCCTTTGCAAATGTCGATTTCTTATTGATTTTTTCGATCTTATTCCTGGAAGTTATCAGTTTTATTTATCATTAAGTATTAGATATGTTGTCTTTGCATTCTACAAAGTCAGTATGAGTGAATATTTAATTGTTTTTATTGGTTTGCTTCTATTTGGATCTTTTTTTGAGAATTGTAAAACTCATGGTCAGAAAGAATCAAATCCATTTCATAATTTAAGTTGTAGCTCAAACTCCTTGAAATACGAAATTTCTTGAAAATATCACCTTTAACGAGGCTTAGACAAAGGCCCTGAAAGCTTCATTTGAATGGTCTTTACTGAATATACTGAAAACGATTGAGTTTTCAGGCTTTCACTGGGCAGCAGAAGTGTCCAGCGGACAGTTTTGATGACCTGGGAATCTCTTCAAGCGTCAGCGCTCGGTGTTTCGAAGTTCCCTTATTTGAAATCTAAACCAGTGCGACTATTATATAATTAAAGGGAAGGTCATATCGATTCATGGGAGGTATGTATGGAAGTTTCAAGAAGAGATGAACTTATAGTTGAGGGACAGAAGAAGGTCCTTGATCAAGTTGTCTATGAACTTAGCCAGCAAGATCAAAGCCTTTACTATGTCGATTCAAGTACGATTGCTCAAATCATTGTCGAATACATCGAAGAGGGCAAACTCAATGAACAAGATTTAGAACTTGTAAAAGGATTGAGTCGAAAAGATATCTTAGTTTTACTAAGTTATAACTCTTCTTGTTGTTAGCTCATTTGCCAATAAGTCATTTTTTTCTTAAGTTTTTAAACTAAAAAGGAATGACGAATGCAGGATTGAGTGTTTGAGTTTTGGTTCTCTGAACTTAAATTTCTTAAACAGCCGGGCTCTTCTTTTTAACTGAATAAATTTACTAGCTACTTATATGTCGTCTGTGACGACCCCATAATGAGGATCTTCCATAATATCGACTTCAATGATTGTCTCCGCCCGACTCAGTAAGCGTCTGCAATCTGGACTAAGATGACGAAGACGGACCTTTTTCCCTAATTTCCCATAACGGGTTGTCAGTTTTTGGACTGCTTCAATGCCACTATGATCGGCGATTCTTGATTCTTTGAAATCAACAATGATCTGGCCAGGATCTTCTGCTGGGGTGAACTTTTCCTGAAAAAGAGTCGTTGAACCAAAGAAAAGAGGACCCCAAATTTCATAGAGCTTCACACCATCTTCAAGAGTCGTTTTTCTGGCACGAATTCTTACCGCACTTTCCCAAGCAAAGACCAGCGCGGAAGTGATAACGCCTGCAATAACGGCGATGGCCAAGTCAAAAATAATAGTGACTCCAGAAACAAGGATTAAAACAAATGAGTCTGAAACTGGAATCTTATTAAGATATCGGATACTGGTCCATTCAAAGGTTCCAATACACACCATAAACATGACTCCCACAAGTGCTGCGACAGGAATCATCTCAATTAAGCTTGAAGTAAAGAGAATAAAAATAAGAAGAAAAACTGAAGCACTGATACCTGAAAGTCTCGCCCTTGCTCCACTAGTGACATTGATAATACTTTGTCCGATCATGGCACAGCCACCCATTCCGCCAAAGAGCCCAGTCACAATGTTTGCTGCTCCTTGGGCAACACATTCTTTATTTCCGGAACCTCTTGTTTCTGTGAGCTCGTCAACAAGTGTGAGGGTGAGGAGTGATTCAATAAGTCCAATTCCTGCAAGAATTAAAGAATAAGGAAAAATAATCTTAAGTGTTTCATAGGAAAAGGGAACATCAGGAATACTAAAGACGGGAAAGCCACCTTTAATAGAGGCAAGGTCACCCACAGACTTAGTCGGAAGGTCTGCAAAAATCGCAATACCTGATACGACTAAGATTGCTGCCAATGATGATGGAATGGCTTTTGTCAGTTTAGGGAGAAAATAAATTATCGCCATTGTGAGAAGGATCAAGCCAAGCATCAGCATTAAAGGGATCCCTGTTAGCCACTGTAATTCTCCATTAGCATCAGGAGCTTTAAATTGAGTGAGCTGAGCAAGAAAGATCACGATCGCAAGACCATTAACAAAACCAAGAATGACCGGCTCTGGAACTAAGCGGATAAACTTTCCAAGTTTGAGAACTCCCATGATGACCTGAAGAATTCCCATCAGAACAACTGTGGCAAACAAATACTGAACTCCATGAGTGCTAACGAGATCAACCATAACAACCGCTAAGGCTCCGGTTGCCCCAGAAATCATGCCTGGTCTTCCTCCAAAAATTGAGGTGATTAAACAAATCATAAAAGCGGCATAGAGACCTACTAAAGGTTCAACTCCTGCGACAAAAGCAAAAGCGACAGCTTCAGGAACCAAAGCAAGAGCAACTGTAAGGCCTGAGAGAACTTCTGTTTTAACGCTAGATTTGGGAAAATATTTTTCAAAAATAGGCATAGCTATTGGTTTCCTAACTTAAGCACATTCACATAAATTTTGGTGAAAATGATGGGAGGGATTAACTTACAAGTTCTTATAAACAATTTATTAGAGTTCGAAAAGGAAGATCTCGATTAGTTTGAGCCAACTGTTTGAAATGACACAGTTTCTGATTGTCATAAATTTTTGATTAAGGCCAATTTCACAAGGATTTTCAGTGTTTTGACTGAGAAGACTTGAAACTGGAAGTTTTAACTAGGATGAGGAACAATGTTTAAAATCGAACTTGATCTAAAGCTGATTCAGTTGTCAGGTCATAACAGAGATATTTTTTGTTGGAATTAATAATTCTTAAGAGCTGGCTTGTTTGTTCCGCACTGCAGAGATTAATTCCTTTAAGGTCTATTGTTATGAGTTCATTGTTAAAGGTTCCAGGGGCACCAAACTTTCTTCTAAAATCCTGTTCATTGGCATAAAAGATTTCTTGAGAATTATCATTCTCATCATGGTCAATAATAAAAAAGCAAACTTCTGATGTGCAGACTTCACCTTCTGTAAGACTGAAATCTTTGTCGTTTGTGGCGCAAAGGCCATTGTAAGAGAAGAAGTCAAAAAAACCATAATAAAGAGTTGTTTGATCATACTAGTCCTCTGAATTGCTTATTTGAAAGCGTCGCTTTTCTTAAATTCTTCTTACTGGGTAGGGATTTGTCTCAACCTAATAAAATTTACAAAGTCCACCTATGGGGTAAAAATGGGAAGCGAATAAGGATGAGATATGAAAGTATTTAAAATTATTAGTTTTTTTATGTTGCTCTCCATGCAAGTCAAGGCTTTAAAGTTAGAACCCTTAGTTCAGACTGAAGAGATTATCTGGGGATTTACCTATATTTCAGACTCCGAAATCATCTTCACCGAGCGAGAAGGTAGTCTCTTTTATTACAATATAAAGTCTAAAGAAAAGATCAAAATACCTCATCCTAAATATGCTCCCGTCGGTCAAGGAGGGCTTCTTGATGTCCTTTCCGTTATTCATCAAAAAAATCACTACATCTATCTTACTTATTCTGAGAAGTATAAAGGACAGTACGTTACAACATTGGCCCGCGGTGTTTATAAAAATAAAACGATAAAGAGTTTTGAAAATCTTTTTCGAACAAAAATTAAAAGCAATACCAAAAGACATTTTGGCTCAAGGCTGGTGATGAAGGATGGCTTTTTGTTTATGACTGTTGGTGACCGAGGAGAAAGAGATTATTCGCAAAGTCTTGAGTCTCACCAAGGTAAAATTTTGCGACTGACTTTAGATGGTAAGGCTGCACCTGGAAATCCTTTTATTGGTCAAGCAAAAGCGCTTGATGAAATTTGGTCTTATGGCCATCGTAATCCACAGGGGATTGATATCAATCCTAAAGATGGAAAACTTTATAGTTGTGAGTTTGGACCACGAGGTGGTGATGAACTCAATCTTATTGAGAAGTCAAAAAACTATGGTTGGCCAACTATTACCTACGGAAGAGAATATTGGGGACCTAAGATTGGCCCTCCTACAAAGCCTGGTTTAGAGCAACCGATAACTTATTGGACTCCAAGTATATCTCCTTCTGGAATGGTCTTTTATCGAGGAGAGAAGATAAAAAAATGGAAAGGAAATCTTTTTCTCGCAAATCTAAGCTCAACGCACTTAAGAAGACTGGTTCTTAAAGATGGCAAAGTCATTGAGCAAGAAGAGTTGTTTAAAGATCGTGACGAGCGATTTAGACAAGTTCGAAATACTCCTGACGGGTTTCTCGCGGTTTCAACCGATGGTGGCTTTATCTATAAAGTACTTCCCTAGATAAAACTCTTAAAGATAAGTCCCAAGTTGACACTTATAATAGTTTGGCACTGGGGTCATTACCGAGGGGCGCTGCGTCTTCTTGTTGTAAAGACATTTAAAATTATGGAACACAATTTGCTTCTTAACCTAGCATCAATTAAGGAGAGAGTTATGAAGAAAGTGTTATTTGCAGTTTTTGCATTTTTTTGTGCGTTTCAATTACAAGCTTATGAACCCTACAAACCGATGAAAGAGTATAAGCAGTATAAACCTTATAAGAGACTTGCTGACCGAGCAGAGAGAAAAGAGTGCCGGTCTAATCCAAACAGATATTCATGCCAAGGGTCGAGACCCCATTGTAGAAGCAATCCCAATAGTTATTACTGTCAAGGAACTGAAGCTCATTGTGAAAGTAGCCCAAGCAGCTATTACTGCCAGGGAACGAAGGCCCATTGTCACAGTAGCCCTAGTAGTTATTATTGCCAAGGAACTCCAGCTCATTGTCGTCAAAGCCCTAGTAGTTATTATTGCCAAGGGACAAGACCTCACTGTAGACAAAGTCCAAGCAGTTATTACTGCCAAGGAACAAGAGCTCATTGTCGAAGCAATCCGTCGAGTTATTATTGTCGATAATTAAGTCTTAAAAGATAGAGCTCTAGTCCAGCTATGGCTGTTGGATTAGGGCTATCAAAATATTTTCAGCGCTTTATCTGGCTTAGCGTAGCTGAGTCTTCCTAGTGAACTTATATCAAAGTATTCATCGAGGCCTGTTGCCGCTATTGGTGCAAGGAGATTTTGGTTGAGGTGACCATCTGAAAGAATTGAGTTTTCAGGTAAAATAATTTTTTCTATCTGCCCGATGATAAGATGCACTCCATTCTCTTCAAGTTTTATTTCTCGTAAAAAACGAACGCCAAGTTTTACTTTTGATTCGGCAACAAAAGGAGCGATAAAATTCTCTTGAAATTCAGCTTGAAGATTACAAGCTTTAAACTCTGAAATCTTTTTAGGATATCGAGCACTGGTTTGATGAGATTGTTGAATGATATTTTTATGGACTTGATTAATTGTGAAATAACCCGTGGATTTGATGTTTTCAAGGGTATGGCGTTCCACTGAGTCTGGGCGATTAATGAACCCAACCAAAGCAGGGTTGGCCCCGAGGTGAACGACTGAGCTTATTATAGCGAGGTTCGTATTTTGTTCTTGATCAATTGAACCAATAAGGTTTACTGGTTTCGGTCCCACGAGACTATTAATGAGTTTAACTCTAAAGCGATGATCCATATTATTAAGATCATCTTGAGAGAAGACCTTCGCCTTTTCAGTTTTAAAGTAAAGGGCCTTCTTTAAGATTAAAAAGAACGGAATCCACCAAATCAGGTCATTGAAGATTATATTGAGTCCAAAGCTTAGTGGAAAAATTCCTTGAATGAGAGCATAGGCAAAGCCAATTGGGCCAAAGACTTTACCTAAGAAGCCAACAAGAACGATTGGCCAATGCTTTAAGGGATTAAAAGCTGCAATAATATATCCAAGACCATAGACTCCTACAATCATTCCTACACATTGCCAGATCTCAAGATATTTTGGAGGTTCAGCACCTAAAACAGTAAAAGAAAGCTCAGGAAAAAAAATGACCCACGCTCCCCAGAGGAAATTATAGATTCCAGCTAGAACAAGGGTGTAGTAAGCAAAGTCCCTTTTTATCATTTTTGTTCCTTCATTTGATGAGGTGGAATGAACCAAGAAAAAATTTAAAGGACCAACAAAGAGTCCTGATCCAATTGGTTTTTATGAGTTTATCAACAATGTTTTTTTGATATCCATCGGACAGTTTTTTATGACAAGGCATACTGACGAAAATTGTAGTGGCCCAAATGATAGCGACAAGAAGAAAGTTCAGTGAGTTGATCTTGCCCTGCTTGAAAGTTAAAAGGTAGGCAGAGCTCGAGAGTTCGAGAAGCATCAGTGGAAGAACAATAAGGGTAATTCTTGAAGCATGAAAACTTTCAAAAGAGCGAAATCTCGATTTCTCAACATAATGAAAACTAGGGTAGTGAACCAATTGAATGACCCAAATTAATCCCACGAGAACAGCTGTACAAAGGTGGTTGAAGCTCGTCATATCCATGCACTAAGCATAAACGAGAAATGATATTGGTGAACCTATGCCTAAGCTTTGTTGAGGTTTGGGAGCCGTCGTAATTCAAAAAAGGAAAGTTTAGATCTGTGTAATATCTATAACCTGGCATCTTTCATCATTTCCAAAAAGCTATAATCTTTACTCTGATCAAGACAACTAAGCCCAAGCTATGTCTAGTTGAGCTTTTTGCACTGACTAATATTAACAAAAGTGAGTCTTTATTATGCGATACCACTTAGCACTCGTTCTTCTATTAAGTTTTTCTATCACTTCCTGCTTTCAGAGCAAGCAACAGGATCCTGGAAAGTTTAAAATCAAACTTCGCCTAAGCCATGTTTTTAGTCCTAAAGAAGAGCTTACTTCTTTTATGGATCAGGTGGCGAAAAGAGTTCTCGAAAAAACAAATGGTGCTGTAGAGATTCTTACTTTTCCACAAGGGCAGATCGCAACTTATAAAGACGGGGTTGAGATGGTTGTTCGAGGGGCCCATTTTATTTCAGTTGAAGATCCTTCATACATCGGGGATTACGTTCCAGAGTTTACCGCTCTTGTTGGACCGATGCTTTATAATAACTACGATGAATTTTCAAAACTCGTCAAAACACCTCTTGTTCAAGGTTGGATTAAGAAAATTGAAGAGAAGGGGATTAAGATTCTTTCTCTTGAATATATTTTTGGTTTTCGAAATGTCATTACAAATAAAGTCGTAAAAACTCCTGAAGACCTAAAAGGGATTAAGCTTCGAACTCCAGGGAGTAAGCTTTTTATCGAGACTCTAAATGCCATGGGAGCTACTGCAACTCCACTCCCTTGGGGAGAAACATTTAGTGCTGTTCAACAGGGGGTTGTTGATGGACTTGAGGGTTCTGAATTCACCAACGTAAGTACAAAGGTTTATGAAACAGGGAAAAAGAAAGTCGCTTTAACAAAACACTTTTTAGGAACTTGTGGAGTGTATATCTCAACAGAGGTATGGAACAAAATCCCAGAGCAGTACCGAGAGATCGTTCAAGAAGAGTTTAACACAGGAGCTCGAGACATGATTTCAGAGCTTAAAACAAAACATGCAAGTGTTGTGAAAGAGCTTGAATCCCATGGTGTTGAGTTTAATGAAATTGATCGATCTGCGTTTCAGGAACAAACGAAGAAATTATTTGAAACTCTTCCAGGAGTTAAGATGGAAATGTATGACGCCATTCAAGCTGAATTAGCAAAAATTAGAGGTGAGCAATGAAAAACTTTTTTAAAAACTTTGAAGAAATTGTGAGTGGCTTCTTTATTATTTTAATGGTCACACTTGTGATTTTGAATGTGATTCTTCGCTACGCTTTTAATTATGCCATTTTCTGGTCAGAAGAAGTCGCGACGATCAGTTTTGTTTGGGCTGTTTTCATTGGTTCAAGTGCCGTTTACAAACATAAAATGGATGTTGGAATTGATGTTCTTATCCTGAGGATGTCTCCATCAAATCAAAGGATCGCAAGGTTTTGTGTACATTTCTTAATGCTTTTAATTAATGCTTACATTCTTTATTTAAGTCTTGTTTTTACTATTATTGCTTACAACAAACCTACTGCTGTCTTAGGGGTGAGCTCTGCTGTCGTGAACTCAGCTCTTATCGTAGGTTTTGGACTTATCACAATTCACACCATCCGCTTTATTATTGAGGATTTCAAAGGGAAGGAGGCGTAATGGAATACATACCGGTACTAATTGTTTTTACTCTTTATTTTTCAAGCTTACCAATTGCGTTTGCTCTTTTTGGTGCTTCGATTTTTTATTTTACATTCATGGATGCAGGGATGCCCGCTGATCTTGTCCTTCAGAAGTTTATTACAGCAACTGCTTCATTTCCTCTTCTTGCGATTCCATTTTTTGTGATGGCCGGATCGGTTATGAACTATTCAGGTATCAGTAGTAAGCTCATGCAAATGGCGGATGTTTTAACTGGGCATCTTACCGGTGGTCTTGCACAAGTAAATATCGTCCTTTCAACTTTTATGGGTGGTGTCTCTGGTTCAGCGAATGCTGATGCAGCTATGCAAAGTAAGATTCTCGTTCCACAAATGGAAAAGCGTGGTTACAGTAAGGCCTTCTCCGCTGCTATTACAGCTGCTTCATCAGCTATTTCACCTGTTATTCCTCCTGGGATTGTTCTTATTATTTATGCTCTAATTGCTCAGGTTTCTGTTGGGAAAATGTTTGCTGCGGGATATGCTCCAGGGATTATCATGGCCTCTGCTCTAATGATCACTGTTGCTATTATTGCCAACAAAAGAGGGTACAAGCCTTCAAGAGAAAAAAGGGCGACTGCTAAAGAAATTTTCACGCAGCTCAAAGAATCCATTTGGTCCCTTGCTCTTCCCTTTGGTGTTATCTTAGGTTTAAGATTTGGTCTTTTTACACCGACTGAAGCAGGGGCAATGGCCGTGCTTGCTTCTGGGCTTATCGGAATTTTTATTTATAAAGAGCTTAAAAAAGATCATTTTATTCCTATCCTTAAAGACACAATTTATGGAACAGGAACAGTTGTTCTTATTATTGTTTCGGCTTCAGTTTTTGGATACTACTTGAACTGGGAGCAAATTCCTCAAAGACTAACCGTCGTTCTTTTAGAACTCACTCAAAATAAATATGTGATGCTTGCGATTCTAAACCTATTACTTCTTGCAATGGGGATGTTCTTAGAGGGTGGAGCTGCTCTTATTATCATTGCTCCTCTAGTTGTTCCTGTTGTGACAAAGCTTGGGGTCGATCCCATTCACTTTGGAGCATCACTTATTGTTAATATCATGATTGGAGGGGTCACACCTCCTTTTGGATCCATGATGTTTACAACATGTTCGGTGACAAAGGTTGGAGTTGGTGAGTTTGTGCGAGAAATTTGGCCATTTATCTTAGCACTTCTTATTACGCTTTTAATCGTGACCTATGTTCCTTCGATTGTGCTTTTCTTACCAAATATGATGTAATGAAGGATATTAAATAACCCAAGTGATTATTATGGTTGCTTGGGTTATTTCAGTTTTAATAGTAACTCATCCATTCTTTTTCGATTCACTCCAAGATCGCTGTGCCCAACTCTTGAAGCTGATCTGAAGTGTACTTTGTTTTGATTTTCGTCAATAAGAAATTCCACATCATCAACCCAGCGAAAGATTAGGCTTTTAAACTCAAAGTGAAGATAGTTCTTCTCTTCTGTTACAAGTGTTGTTCTTGGCAACTGAAGAAGAACTGATTTTATCTTTTTTTTCATTTCATCTAGGGATAGAGAGAATGAAAGTGGTTTCATTATTTTCTCTTCTTGGGTAGATTGAGTTGAAACACAATTTGGACTTTCCGGACAAGGTCTCAGTTTTCCATCAATAAGACCAACGTTGACTTTAGGGGATGAACAGGCAGATAAAAAAATAAAAGTGAGAAGAAAACTAGATTTTATTAACATAAAAGACCTCTTTGATAAAAAAGTACCATAGATTATGAGTATTGAAAGTATACAAATGTTAGAGCCCTCAGTATGATTTTTGTAGAGAATAGCTGAATATTAACAAATCAAATTAATCAGAAATGGAAATTTACTTTTATCTTTTATTTGCGGTCCTTTTTGTGCTTTTCGTTTTGGCCTTAAAGAGTTTCGCTTTCAAATGGGAAAACGACAAGTAATTCCGGGTTGGGAAGCTGGTATGATGGGAATGAAAGTAGGTGAAGTTCGAAAGTTTACGATTGCTCCAGAAGAAGCCTACGGAAGCGAAGGTAAGGGAACCGTCCCGCCAAACTCAACGATTCGTTTTGAAGTAGAGCTTTTAGTAAAAAGATAAATCTATGATTCATAAAATCCCTCTCAAAGTCGCTCTGAAGATGATGAAATACTGGCCTCCTTATTTCGGTTCAGGAGTGTCGATTGAATCAATGAATGATGATTTAACAGAAATCGTCGTTAAGATGCCTTTAACGAAATTAAATGCCAACTACGTTGGAACTCACTTTGGTGGTTCTCTTTATAGCATGTGTGATCCTTTTTATATGCTGATGCTGCTCCATCATATGAAAGAAAACCATGTAGTCTGGGATCAGGCCGCTAAAATAGAATTTATAAAACCAGGCAAGGGAACAGTGAGAGCAAAGTTTCAAATCTCTCATGACGAGATCAATGATTTTAGAAAACAGGCTCTTGAAAGTTTTAGTCTTAGACCTGTCTTTCATTGTGAAGTGAGAGACTCTGATGATGAAGTTGTCGCGAAAGTTGAAAAGCATCTCTACATAAGAAGAAAGGATGCCAAGGAAAGGTTTTCAAAAAAAGAGCACTCCAATTCTTGAAGTGCTCTTCACAATATCTACTTTTTTAAGCTCACCTTCTTATGAATAAGTTTTGAATAATCAGTGTGCTGTGGGTCACCACGGCGCATCGTGTTTGCTATTTGAGCTTAAGGTATATTCTCATCAAGATTGCAACTTCTAAATACACCGAGGTTTTGATGAGACATAGAATACAGCTTCCCATGAAAGAGTACCGTCATTACGAGCAAAATGAGGCTTTTTTCTATTTAGTTAAAGATGGTGATGAAAAAGAAAAAATTCCTTTTCATGATTATGGAAGAATTTATCGAACCCCTGGTCTTTATGAGCAAATCTTTTATGACCGCCTTCGCTGTAAATCTCCTGAAGTTGTAACAGAACTTCTTTACAAGGCCATCCAGTCTAATCAAAAAAAGTTTACTGAACTTCGAGTTCTGGATTTTGGTGCTGGAAATGGTCTCATGGGGGAGGCCCTTAAAAAGTATGGAGTGTCTCGTTTGGTCGCTGCAGACATTGAACCTATGGCCAAAGTGGCAGCCTATCGAGATCGGCCTGGAATCTATGATAATTATTATATCGAAGATTTTACCTCTTTGAAAAAGGAGTCAGTTGAAGAGCTAGAAGACTGGTCGTTTGATTGTTTGACCACTGTGGCGGCACTTGGGTTTGGTGATATTCCAGTTAAAGCATTTCATCAGGCAATGAATCTTGTTAGTGATGATGGCTGGATTGCCTTCAATATTAAAGAGTCATTTTTGAAACCCTCAGACCAGTCAGGTTTTTCAAAATATATCCGCAGTCTCATTCTTTCAGAGTATTTTGAAGTTCATTTCATCGAGAGATACAACCACCGTGTTTCTATGGAGGGACAACCACTTTATTATTACGGAATTGTGGCGAAAAAATGTGCTCATATCCCTGATGAAATGCTTGAAAGTTAAAGCATGGCCTTTTGTGGATCGCGGCGCGGAAAGGTTAAGACCTATTGACGAGCCTTGTCGAAAAATCATAATATTGCGTCTATGATTAGATTTTATTTAAATGGCGAACTCTGCGAAGTAGAGGATTCACAGGCATCTCTCATGCTTTCTGACTACCTTCGTTATGAAAAGTGTTTAACGGGAACTAAAGTTGTTTGTGCAGAAGGTGATTGTGGGGCTTGTAGTGTTCTAAAATATTATCCTTTAAATTCAGGGGTCGATGCTGAGCACTTTGTCAGTATGAATTCCTGTATTTCTCCACTTTCAACTCTTCATGGCCCTCATATTTTGACTGTTGAGTCCCTGCAAGAAGGCGAAAAGCTTCACCCTGCCCAGTCTTCCATTATTAATCACCACGGAACTCAATGTGGGTTTTGTACTCCAGGCTTTGCCGTCGCCTTGGCGGGACTTTGTGAAGAAAAAATTTCAAGAGGAGAAAAAGAAGTCTCTGAAGAAGAAGGAAAGAACGCTTTAACTGGAAACCTTTGCAGGTGTACGGGATATAATTCTTTGATTGAAGCTTCCACGCAAATGCAGTTTGAAAAAGAGAAAAGTCTTAAAGATCGCTACCAAACAAAAGAAATTGATGGAAACTTAAATGAAATTGTTAAAGATGATCTTCGTATTGAAACTGAAGATTATCTTTTTTATGCTCCCAATAGTTATGAGAAAGCTCTTAAGTACTTAGATGAATACGAAGATGCAAAGATTATCGCTAAGGGGACAGATCTTGGGGTTGTTCACAATAAAAGAAAGATTAAACTGAACCATCTTTTAAGTCTGCAGTTAATTCCCAAGGCGCAAAGGGACGGTTTGGTTTTTCATAACTATTTCGAGTGAGGAAAAGGCCTTGGTTAAGTGAGAGAAAATGTCCGCCAAATGGAATGTGGAGAAGATGAAGGAATGAACCTAGAAAGACCTCAATTAATGAAAGATTCACGGCCTTTTCAATGATCATTATTTTTTCCAATAGGTAATAAGGAGTCCTAGAAGAGCTACTGAGATACCAATATATTTTTGGGGAGTTAATTCAAGCCCTTCGTATTTTAAATCCCAGAGAACACTAAAAAAGAGCTGACCAATAACAATACAGAGAAAGACACTTGAAGCTCCAACTTTAGGAATCAAAGCGGGAATCCCACAAATAATGATAAAGCCACAAACTGAAGGAATAAGGTACCACATGCGAAATGTGGACTTTTGAAATTTTGCAGGAAAGCTTTCAGGAAAAAGTTGAGGAGCGTAACTACAAATCCAGACAAAAAACGCAGCAACAAAAACAAGAGTAAAACTATTAAGAAAGATTGCGCCAGAAAGACCCCACTCTGAGGTAATCTTTCGATTTACCCCTCCTTGAAGGACAGTAACGGCACCAATAAAAAATGAGAGTATCAAATAGATCATAAAGACAAGGTTATCAAATATCTTTTTGATATCACAACTCATTAGATCAATATTACAATCAAAGCCTGATTTAGCTGCTGCTTCGAAATCATTTTGGAAGGTCCATTTGTGAATGTCTTCAAGCTGTTTTCTTTGATGAGTTATTCTGAAGTAAGTTTCCTGGCTTCTTTACGCCACCTACGTGATTTCAAAGGTTTAAGTCTCTAGTCCATTGAAAGTTTTTAAAGTAAGCTTGGAACTTGTCGTATTTTTTATAAAAGGGAATATTATGAGTGATTTAGAAAGTTTTATTCAAAAGCTACCTAAAGCAGAGCTTCATCTTCATATCGAGGGTTCTCTCGAGCCAGAGTTGATGTTCGAGCTCTCTAAAAGAAATCAAATTGATATTCCTTTTCAATCGGTTGAAGAAATTAGAGAAGCCTATAATTTTCATAACCTTCAATCCTTTCTCGACATTTATTATCAAGGGGCCAATGTTCTCATTCATGAACAAGACTTTTTTGACATGACTTGGGCCTATCTTCTTAAGTGTAAAGAGGACAATGTTGTTCACACGGAAATCTTTTTTGATCCCCAAACTCATACTGATAGAGGAATTGAATTTGATACAGTTATCAATGGAATTTATAACGCTCTTTTAAAAGGCGAAAAAGAACTGGGGATCTCTTCAAAAATTATTATGTGTTTTTTAAGACATCTTGATGAAGCTTCTGCTGAAAAAACATTGGACCAAGCTTTAAAACACAAAGATAAAATTATTGGTGTTGGACTTGATTCTTCCGAAGTTGATCACCCTCCGAGCAAGTTTCAAAGGGTCTTTGAAAGAGCTCTCGATGAGGGGTTCTTGACTGTTGCTCATGCGGGGGAAGAAGGGCCTCCAGAATATATTTGGGAGGCACTAAATCTTTTAAAAGTGAAAAGAGTCGATCATGGAGTTCGCTGCCTTGAAGATGAAGAGCTTGTGAAGGTTTTAGTTGAGAAGAAGATCCCTTTAACTGTTTGCCCTCTTTCTAATATTAAGCTTTGTGTATTTGATAAGCTTTCCGATCATAATCTTAAGAAGCTTCTTGAAAAAGGTCTTGTTGCGACAATCAACTCAGATGACCCTTCATATTTTGGAGGCTATATGGGGGAGAACTTTCTTCAATGTCAAAAAGAACTTAATCTGACAAAAGAGGAATTAAAGCTTTTAGCGTTAAATTCTTTTGAAGCTTCGTTTCTTAGTAAAGAAGAGAAAATTATGTGGGCCGCTAATATTCACGCAATTCCTTAATTGGACTTAGACCTTCGTTTTCTTAGCTTCTCATAGCTCTCAATGAGTCTTTGATGCTTATCAAGGTTCTTAAAGTCCATGCCTGTTTCTTCAAGACCAAAGAAACGAGTTTTACCTGTGACTAAATCAATAGCATTTTCAAGTCTTTCTTCACCGTACATACGAGTCAGGTTGGTCTTATAGTCAGCGAGATTGAGTTGATCATTAAGAGTGATGTCGAGAACAACATTGAGGGCCTGATAAAACTTTCTTCTTTCAAGTGAGTTGTCATTATAAGTAAAGAAAAGCTCAACGTTTTCTTTTGCTCGTTCGTAATCTTTAAGAGCAAGATAGATAAGACTTTTAAGCTCGCCAATCACAAGTTGTCCCCAAACAGAATTTTCATCGAAGGCAATTCCAATGAGTTCTGAAATAGGCATAAAATTATCAATTTCACTTTCTTCAAGATTGCCTACAAGCCTTTTGAGTTCATCATCATTTAAAGAATGGAGATTTAGTATATCTGATCGAAATTCTAGTGCTTGGTTATTATTATCCCAAATAAGATCTTCGAATTCATAGATCTCAGAATAGCCTGGAACAAGAATTCGGCAAGCCGCGGTTCCAAGGTCTTCGTAATCAGCAATATAAACTTCTTTTTCAATCTCTTTAAAGATGTTCATAAGGTAGTGGAACTCTTCTTCGGTATTTCCTGAAAAATCCCAATGAGAAAATTCAAAATCAGTCTTATCACTAAAGAATTTCCAGGAAACAACACCTGTTGAGTCTATAAAATGATCGATAATATTATTATGCTCTTTAATGGCAAATTCATTGAAAGTTGGTGCCGGCATATCATTGAGACCTTCAAAGCTTCTTCCCTGAAGAAGTTCAGTAAGGCTTCTCTCAAGGGCCACTTCAAATTTAGGATGGGCGCCAAAAGAAGCGAAAACACCACCTGTTTTTGGATTCATTAGTGTGACACACATAACGGGGAATTTCCCACCAAGAGAAGCGTCTTTAACAAGAACTGGGAAGCCTCTTTTTTCTAAGGCGTCTATGCCTTCTTGAATTTTAGGATACTGACTGAGAACTTTAGATGGGACATCGGGAAGTGTTATCTCTTCAAGGATGATTTGATTCTTTACTGCCCTTTCAAATATCTCTGAGAGGCATTGCACCCGGGCTTCAAACTTTGTATTTCCGGCACTCATGCCATTGCTGACAAAAAGATTACCAATGAGATTTACCGGAATAAAGACTGTTTTGTTATCTGATTGGCGGACATAGGGAAGGGAACAGATTCCTCTTGAGATCTCTCCAGAGTTTGTATCAATAAGATGAATCCCTTTAAGCTCTCCATCTGGGTTATAGAGAGAAAGCATGTTTTTATCCATTAGGCCTTCGGGGAGTTCTCCATCATTTCCAACCGCAAACCATTTTTCATCGGGATAGTGAACAAATGAACTTTTGGCAATCTCTTCACCTAAATAATAATCAGCATAAAAGTAGTTATTACTAATTCTTTCTAAATATTCACCTAAAGCAGAACAGAGAGCAGAGTCTTTCGAGGCACCCTTTCCATTGGTATAACAAATAGGAGAGTCGGCATCTCGAATATGAACAGACCAAACATTAGGGACGGGATTTCTCCACGAAGAAATTTCGATTTTAATACCAAGGTCATCGAGAAGACCTGTCAGCTTTTTGATGGTCTCTTCAAGTGAGCAGTCTTTTCCAAGAATCATCGTTTCTGATTCTGTATTTGAAAACTGATCAAAAACGATATCAGAATCTTTTCCTAATGTTTTCTTCGCTTCAATCACAAACTCTGGAGACTGCTGAATGGTTTTTTTCACTGTACAACGATCAATTGAATTTATAATTCCCTGGCGATCTTTTTCAGAAAGATCTTCTGGTATCTCAACTTGGATTCTAAAGGTTTGTTTATAACGATTCTCTGGATCGACAATATTGTCTTGTGTAAGACGAATATCTTCAGTGGGAATATTTCTGGCCTTGCAATAGACTTTGACGAAGTAAGCGGCACAAAGAGCTGATGAAGCGAGAAAGTAATCAAACGGGCTTGGTGCTTGGCCATCGCCTTTATAACGAACCGGTTGATCAGTTAAGACGTTGTAGTCGTCAAATAAAGCTTCAAGTTTTAAATTTTCAATAAAATTCACATTAATCTGCATAATGGCGCTAGTATCATCATTGGTATAAACTTTATAGAATTACCTTCAGAGTGGATAAGCTTTACATTAATCTCTCTGAAGAAAAAGGTGATAACCCATTAAAAATAGGAATATGTGCAGGGATGAAAGACCTTAAGGCCATCGAGCTTGGAATGAAAGCGGTTTATAACGAGAATGCTGGGGAATACGACAAACAGCGCTCAAAATCATTATTTGAAAAGTCCTGGTTGGATAAGTTCCTTGTGCATTTAGATGATCGTGATGAGATTCTAGATATCGGCTGTGGTCCAGCCGAGCCTATTGCAAAATATTTTATCGAAAAAGGCTTTAAGATTACTGGCATCGATTTTTCTAAAAAGATGATTGAAATCGCAAAGTCACGATTCCCAAATGAGAATTGGCTGGTTCAAGATATGAGAGAATTAGACCTTGAGAAAAAATTCAAAGGGATTATTGCCTGGGATAGCTTCTTTCACCTTAATCAGGAAGATCAGAAAAAAACACTTTCCCTAATTTTGAGCAAACTCAAACCTGGAGGAGTTTTCTTGACTACTGTTGGGCCAGATAGTGGGGAAGTGACAGGACAGGTAAATGGTGAGGAAGTCTACCATTCAAGTCTTTCTCAAGCTGAATACCGTGACATATTAGATAGTGGCAGTTGTGAGTTGCTTGAGTTTGTCGCTAATGATCCTGATTGCACGGGACATTCTGTTTTGCTTGTGAAAAAGAATTAAGCTTTCTTAACAACAGAACACTTTAAATAAATTGATCCGTACCCATCGGCTTTACAAGAAATATCGTGTCCATTAACAGGCTCATCCAAAAGTCGGATATTTTTAACTTTGGTCCCTGACTTTATAGTTGTCGAACCTCCAAGTTTGAGGTCTTTTATGACTGTCACAGAATCTCCATTTTGGAGTTCATTGCCATTTGAGTCGAGAAATTGAGGACTATTTTCCTCCTCAAGAGCAGTTTCTTCACTCCACTCATGTCCACATTCCGGACAGATCCAGAGATGTTGGTCGGGATAACCATAGGGAGATTGGCACTTTGGGCAGGTTTTATTGTCTTCACTCATAAAAACAGTTTATCAATTCTAGACGAGTTATGTAAAATAAGCCTGATTTACTAAGGAGAAAAGAGATGGGAAGAAAATCAGCAAAAATCGCTGATCGAAAGGGTGCAGCGGATAGAGCGAAGGCGCAGGTTTACACCAAGGCCCTTCACGATGTTTATATTGCTTCAAAAAGTGGAAGTGATGATGTGGGCACAAACTTCTTATTAAAAGTTGCAGTTGAGCGCTGCAAGAAATTCAATGTTCCAAAAGACAATGTTGAGAAGGCCATTAAAAAAGGCCAAGGCTCCGATGGAGCCGGTTACGAAGATATCAATTACGAGGGTTATGGCCCAAATGGCGTCGCTGTTTTTGTTGAGGCCTCAACGAATAATGTCACGAGAACTGTAGCAAACGTCAGAAATTATTTTAAAAAATGTGGAGGATCGCTAGGTGTGACTGGTTCTCTTGAATTTGTTTTTAGCCAAAAATCAAGTTTCAAAGTTCCTGCCGAGGGCATCGATGAAGATGATTTTACTATGAGCATGATTGATGCCGGTGCTGAAGATGTGATCTCTGAGGGAGAGTTCTTCAAAGTTCTTGGCGAAAGAGATTCCTTTGGAACAATTCAAGAAATGCTTCAACAAATTAATGTCACACCAGAAGAAGCGTCATTGGTTCGAATTCCATTAAACACAAAAAGTGTCGATGACGAAACTTTTGAGCAAATTGAAAAGCTTATTGGTTTGCTTGAAGACGATGAAGATGTTGTGACTGTCTATCATAATATGGAAGATTCTGATGAGGAAGTTTCTTAGGCATTTCGCTGTAGCCTGAAGCGGGAAATGATCATTTTAACTTATTTTAAATTTAAGCCTCGTTTTAATTTAATCTGACATGACTTTATATGGAAGAGGTTGGAACTTATTAAGCACATACAAATCTAAACACACTGATATGATTTCAATACTTTAATAAGCT
>JBMYPC010000025.1:0-28649 GCA_049599895.1 Bacteriovoracaceae bacterium
TCGTCCTTTGAAGCTTCCACAGCAGCCTGCATGTGAACGTTACCCATAAGGTTTCTCGTAATCTTTAAGGCGGTGAGGATGGGGACACCTGAGTTTAAAAGGGTGGCCAAACTTGAACAAAACCGACTGACATTAATCATAGTGACCAGTTCAGAGACTACAGGAATTTTAAGTAAAAGGTTATCCCACCATTTCCGACCTTTTTCTGTGGCAATATATTTTTTTAAGAAATAATAGCCCATGAAAATTCCGAGAATAATGGCCCACCAATAATTTTGAATAAAGTCAGAGAGTGCAATAGTGACTTCAGTTAGAAATGGCAGCTCTTTTCGGGAGTTTTTAAAAATCTTAGTGATTTCAGGAATAACGAAAGTAAAGATAATTCCCATCATCAAAGAGCCAGCACCAATCATGATCATTGGATAAGTGAGGGCCGATTTAATTCTGTTTTTAAGTTTTTGTTGAGACTCTGTAAATTCAGCAAGTCTTAAGAGAACCACATCAAGTGTTCCTGAAGCCTCACCCGCTTCAACCATATTAATATAAACGTTATTAAAGACTTTAGGATATTCAGAGAGGGCCTTAGCTAAAGAGATCCCTTCATTAACTTTTTGCTTTACGTTTGAGAGAATCTCCCGCATTTTGGGATGGTCTGATTGGTTTTCGAGAGCTTGAAGGGCCTCAACAATCTGAATTCTTGCTTTAACAAGGGTTGAAAACTGTCTTGTCATGAGGGCAAGATCAGCAATGGAAATACCTGTTCCAAATTGAAAAGAGCTTCCGCCACCAGAAGCGGACTTTTGCTCTTTAATTTCTGTGAGCATTATTCCTTGGCCCATGAGTTTTTGCTTGGCAGAGGCCACACTTTCAGATGAGATAGTCGCTTTGACTTCTTTTCCTGTTTTATTTAAACCTTTGTAAGCATAGATCGCCATGAACTCTTCCCGTGGAGCTAACAATAATTAAGATATTGTTATCATTATAACAACAGTCGATTGTTACTGCGAAGTGAAATAAAAGAAAAGTCTGTGTTAACACGAGTGCAAAAAACGGTTATTAGGAGAACTATGAACTCTATTCGGTCATCTCTTCAGAGTTAACCACTCGGATAATTTCTTCAATTGAAGTGATTCCTCTGAAAACTTTACTCATTGCTGAATCTTTAAGGGTGGTCATACCTTCAGCAACGGCAACTTTTTTAAGTCTCGAAGCATCAGCTTTTTCCATGACAAGAGAGCGGATTTCATCTGAGATGAGCATCAGTTCTGAGATCGTGGTTCGTCCGCTGTAACCGCGGTAGTTACAGTCAGGACAGCCCTTTGGGCTATAAAAGGTCGCATTTTCTGGAATTTCAGTTAAACCCAGAGCTTTCATTTCAGATTTAGTGATTGTGTGTTCCTCTTTACATTCGGGGCAAAGAGTTTGAATTAGCCTTTGGGCAAGAACTCCTACGAGAGAGGAGGCAATTAAAAAAGGCTGAACTCCCATATCAATCAGTCTGTTTGGCGCCGATGGGGCATCGTTAGTGTGAAGTGTAGAGAGAACAAAGTGACCGGTAAGTGAGGCTTCGATGGCCATGGTGGCAGTCTCAACGTCCCGAGTTTCACCGACCATTATCACATCCGGATCCTGTCTTACGATGGCCCTAAGGGACCTAGCAAAAGAGAGATCAATCTTTGAGTTCACTTGTATTTGAGAAATCCCAGGAATCTCGTATTCCACTGGATCTTCAACTGTAATAATCATTTTATCTGGGTCATTAATACGATCAAGAATCGCTGAAAGAGTCGTTGTCTTACCAGAACCTGTTGGACCGGTGACGTAAAGAACCCCGTGTTTTCGTCTTGAGAGTTCATCCATATGTTTAAGAACAACACCTTCAAAGCCTAGAGTTTCAAGGGCAAGAATCTTATCTGTTTTTTCAAGAACCCTCATAACGATTCGTTCACCGTTTTGCACTGGAACGGTACTCAAACGAATATCGATATCTTTACCGGCCATCTTGATTTTGATACGACCATCTTGAGGAAGTCGTTTTTCAGCAATATCAAGTTTTGCCATAACTTTAATTCTTGAACTTACTGCTGCCTGAGTTTTAAGAGGTTGTCTTAGAATCTCTTGCATAACCCCATTGATTCGAAAACGATAAACAACGTCTCGCTCGTAAGGTTCAATATGAATATCTGAAGCCTTCTCTTTTACTGCGCGAAAAATGATTGAACTCACAAATCTTTTAACAGGAGCTTCATCTTCTCCTGCGTCGAGAATATCAATTGGCCCATCAAGATCCATACTTTCATCGAATTCATCTTCAAGAGAGTCAACAAGGTTTCGATTCGCCTTCTCATAAACTCTGTTGATGGCATCAACAAGAGGGGTGGGGGCAGTAACGGTAATTCTAATCTCTTTTCGAAAAATTTCTTTAAGATCGTTAAGAACATTTTCATTAAAAGGGTCAGCGATAAGAACCCAAATTTCATCACTGGTTTCAAGAAATGGGAGTATATAATTTGATTTGGCGTAGTTAATAGGGATGTCGATAGTGAGATTAGGATCAATCTCATTGACGTCAATTTGTTCAACATAATCAAGATCAAGTTGTTTACAGACAACTTTTACGATCTCGTGAGATTGAATGTATTCCTTTTCAACAAGAATTTCACCAAGAAGCCCACCGTGACTTTGCTGGTATTTAATGGCCTCATTGAGTTGATCTTCAGTCAGACTCGTCGTCTCAATGAGAATCTCACCGATCTTTTTTTGCTCAAGAGGATGTATTTCTGTTAGAAAGTCAGAGAGTTGAACCACTGTATTTCCCTTTTATTTCTTTTTCTTTGTCTTGGGAGTCACTTTCTTTTTTTCAACTCCGGCAGCACTTTGTTTTACGGTTTGAACAATATCTTGATAGTTCGGAACCCCACCTGGAACAACTCTTGATTGATCTGGATTGTTTCGATCATACTGGTCTTTATATCGATCAGTTGATGTGGGATCAAAAAGTGGACCTTCTGATTGTTTGTCCACTTTTTCAAAAAGCCCTTTCATTGTTCCGCTAAAGCTATCATCATCACCAATGGTGTCTTTAAGGTGAAGGACACGACGATTGATAACATCTTTTGTTGTCGCACTTGCGGTTTTCTCATAAGGAGCAAGGATTCGTGGAGTTAAAAAGAAAAGAAGATTAATCTTTTGTTTCTCACGACTTTTGTTTTTAAAGAGCCAGCCAAGAATAGGGATGTCACCAAGAAGAGGAACTTTAGAGACTTGGGTTGATTCTCTGTCTCTCATAAGACCACCCATTGCAATAGTGTCCTGATCTCTTACAACGACAGTGGTTTTGGCCGTTCTTGTTGTCGTTCCAACTCCTGATGCTTGCGAACCAGAATTAAGAACACGATTAGAGAAGTCATCGATCTTTTGAGTAATATTGAGCTTTATAAATCGAGTGACTTTATTAATTTGAGGTTTAATCTTTAAGTTAAGAGCAACTTTTTGTTGTTTCGTAGAAATTTGAGTTGAACCGTTTGCTGCATTAGTCGCTTCGGTTGTTGGAACTGTTTCACCAACTTCAAATTCAGCTTCTTCATTATCAAGAGCAAGAATTTGTGGAGTTGCGAGAACATTTGTTGCTGTATCTCTTGCGATAGCGGAAATGAGAGCGTTGATTGTATTAACTGTCAGGGTTTCTCCTCCAACATTCAATTCAACATCGTTACCAACACCTGCACCAACAAAAAGTCCACCAAGGTTTGTAATGTTATTGGTAAGAAGTCCTACAAGGTCAGCCTGACCACCATTGAAACCAGCTTTTTGAGCACTTCCCGCTCCATAAGCTCCAAGATAAGAAACTCCCCAGCCAGTAGTTTTAGAAACGTTCGTTTCCATAATCATCCCTTCCACATAGACTTGGTCTCGGGGGATATCAAGTTTTTTAATAACTGATTTTAAGGTGAGATAATCTGTTGGTGAAGCTGTAACAACTAGAGCATTATTGTCTTCATCTGCTGTAACTTTTACTTTGTCATTAAAGAGTGTTGCCGAATCATCTTGGCTTGAGCTTGAAAGCCTTGAAGTTGGACGCCTACTCTTTGAGTTTGTCGGAGCAGCTCCACTGACGAGAGAGGTAAGTGTTGAAGCAAGTTTTTTTGCGTCTCCATAGTTGAGATAATAAACATGGATTTGGTTTCCTTGACCTGAAACGAGCCTTACATCAAGTTTATCAATGAGTTTTCTTAACTGTTCAGCTCCTTGAGCATTGGCCATGGCAATAATCGAGTTTGTTCGTGGCTCGGCGATAATCTTTGAGATATTTTCAGATGATCCCGTCCCGGATTTGGATGATCTTGATTTGGAACGTGAGCCAGTCTTTTGTTTAAGAATCTTATCAAGAAGTTTGGCAATTTCTTGAGCAGAGGAGTTTTTAACTGGAATGATTTGAAGGGCCACCTCGTGTCCAGGAACGTCAATAAACTTAATCAGTCTTAGAAGACGTTGGATGTTACTACCAGTGTCTTGAACAATAATAGTGTTTGTTTGTTTGATATCAATGATACGACCATAACGAGACATAAAAGGTCTAAATGATCTTGTAACCTCAGTAGAGTCGATATTTTTTAGAGGGATAATCCTCATCACATAATTTTCTGTATCTGGGGTATAGGCACCAGTATAGATTTTTGTTGGAGTGTAACGAATATCCCTAGCCTGAACAATTTGATAAAATGTTCCACTTTTAACCAATGTATAACCATTAATATTAAGAGCTGTGAGGTAAGCTCTCCATGCATCACCGACAGTGATAGCAGAAGGCGCCATAATAGAGATTTTACCTTTTAAGTCTTTATCGAGAATCAAATTGATCCCCGTTAATTTTTGCATATGCTTTGTAAGATCAACTAAAGAGATATTTTGAAAGTCAAAGCTTGTCACAATCTCAGGTCCAAAAGCTGTTTCAGGGTTAAGATTTACAAATTTTGGATCTTTTGCTGTTGAGCTACCGGTGATAGTGCTTCTTCCAAAAATGTTTTGATTACTTCCGCCAATTTTCTTTCTTGCTGATTCTGAAGCTGATCGAGCTTGTCCTGGAGCACTTTCATTTGCTGGAGTGACTTTGACTGCAGACTCAGGAGCATTTCCTGATTGGGGAGGTGTGAAGTTCGTTTTTGATTTAAACTTCTTAAACTGAGCTTCAGCGAGGTTTGAGCCTAAAAGAGCAGCAGAGGTGGCAAAGAGAATGGGAAGCTTTTTGGTTTTCATTGCTTTTAAATTCCTTTTCAAAAGCGTTAATCAACTTTTATTCGAAGTTGTATTCTTTTGTTACATGGGAGCCATTGCGTTGGACACCCAGTTCAAATTGATCAATTTCACTAATTTTACTAAACGTGTTCATTATCTGATTGAGGTTGGTAATAGGCTTTCCATTAATCGAATTAATGATGTCACCATTTTGGATATCAATCTTTGAATAAAAGCTTCCAGGAACAATTTCCGTCATTTTAAAACTTAATGTACCATCAGCATTTTTAATTTGTATTGCGAGGGCCTGAGTGAGAAGTTCGTCAATATTAGCAAGAAGCTTATCTCTTTCCGATTTCTTGATTGTGAAAGTATTACCCTCTGATTTGATTCCAGCAGCATCCTTTTGCAAAAGTTTCTTTCCCTTTTTAGGTGAAAGGATTTGGTAGTTGGCAATTTTAGATTTCTTTCGGCCTTTGTTTGGATCCTTACTCTGGATATATTCACACTGCCCATTATCAAGGTTTTTAAAGACAACTCTTAGTCTTTGAATCTTTTCAATTTTGGCCATGCCTTCAACTTGGTCGCCTTCACGAACAGTGAGAGCATCTTTTTTCCCGCGAATTTGAACAGCTGCGATGGATTTTACAGAGTCTTGCAGAACAACGGTGTGCTCAAGTTTGAGGGGAAGAGTACTTCGTTTGTCTGCTTCATCACATTTAAGATTGATATCAGCGAGGACTGGTTTCTTTTGTGGTTCTGGAGCTTGTTGACTTGATTCGTGCTTGGCAGCTTTAAAGAGATCATTTTGATCAAGAGCTGCTAAGTCTTTATTGAGACTAAGATTTGGAGAATGGGAAGTGAGTTGTTTGGGAGCTTTATTAGCTGTTGGTTGAACAGTTAGAGCACTTCCAATCATTTGGCCCATCATCACTGCTGAACTAAGACTCAATGTCCAAATAAAGGCTTTGTGAACTCCTGCTTTAGCCGATTCTGAAAACAGTCCTTGCACTAGGGTTTCAATATTGAAGGGCTTTTTGTCAGCATTTTTAATTTTTGATTGGTAGAGCTCTTTACTTTGCTCTTTAATCTTAGTGGCGAACTGTCCAAGTTTTTCTTTGAAGTTTGATGCAGGGGAAGACGGAACCTCTGCATCATCGGGAACGTCTTTACTCGGTGGGGACTTTTTAAATTTGTCTTTAATCTTGTCGAGATATTTTTTCATAGTAATTTGAGATTAAAATTTAGTGTTTTTAAATACTTCTCTTTTACTATTGTAGTTTTATAGGCCATTTGCATCAACATAATTTGGAAAAAATTACTGCAAAAGATTGTAAAGTTTAGAATAGTCGAGTTGTTGGCTCGGGCAAGACTCTGTTTAAAAAAGAATATTTGTTCTAAAGCATGCAAAACTTCAATTACTTCTAGGCTTCATGCAATGACAGTACTATCATTATTATCGGAAAATATTGAAGACCTAAAGAGGATTCAAAACTCACAGAGCTGTGAGGATTGAAAAGGAGAATAAAAATGTCAGATAAATTGCCTTCCGTTGTCGGTAGTTTCTTTTACGGTGAAGTCGACGAAAGATCGATCATTCCTTTTCCAAGATTTACAGATGATCAGCAAGAAATGGCAAAGGCCATGCTCGATGCAGTTGATAAGTTCAGTGAAAGTTCAATTGATTCAGAAAAGTTTGATGAAGTGTCAAAGATACCAGATGAAGTGATTAAGGGTTTGGCTGAACTCGGACTTTGTGGATTAGCGGTACCGGAAGAGTATGGTGGTATGAGTCTTGATTACTCACTTTATTCTCGAGTCTTCGAACAACTTGCTGGTATTGATGGAGCAATTGCCACAACTCTTGGGGCCCATCAATCCATTGGCTATAGAGCTGTTATTAATGAAGGCAGCGAAGAGCAAAAGAAAAAATATCTGCCAAAGCTTGCAAGTGGTGAATGGATTGCTGCTTTTTGTTTAACTGAGCCTTCAAGTGGTTCTGATGCTTATTCAATTAAAACCAAAGCTGTGAAGAACTCCGATGGAACTTATACACTCAATGGTCAAAAACTTTGGATTACGAATGCGGGAATGGCCCAAGTCTACACGGTGTTTGCTAAAACCGAGCACGAGAAAGATGGAAAGACAGTAGAGAAGATTAGCTGTTTTATCGTTGAAAAAGATTATGAAGGTGTAAGCTTCGGAGAAAAAGAAAATAAAATGGGAATTCGTGCTTCGGAAACTCGAGCCGTTTATTTTGATAACGTTAAACTCCCAGCTGATAGTCTTGTGGGTGTTGAGGGTAAAGGCTTTAAAATCGCCATGAACGTCTTAAACTCAGGAAGGCTTTCCCTTGGTTCTGGTTGTGTTGGTGGCATGAAAGCGATTCTCAAGCTTGCGACTGAACATGCAACCGGACGAAAGCAGTTTGGAAAGACTATTAATGAGTTCGGTCTTATTCAAGAAAAACTTGCTACGATGGCCGCCAATATCTTCGCCACAGAGTCCATCGTTTATTTTACAACTGGAAATATGGTTCGTGGGATGGATGAATACTATTTAGAGTCCGCCATTTGTAAGATCTATGGATCTGAGATGTTGTGGGAAACAGTTGATATGGGTCTTCAGATTGCTGCTGGTAATGGCTATATGAAAGAATATCCCTATGAAAGGATTATGCGAGACGCTCGTATTAATCTTATCTTTGAAGGAACCAATGAAATCTTAAGATGTTTTGTTGCTCTCTCAGGAATCAAAGGGCCTTCGGAGAGTTTAAAAGAGCTAGGGAAAATTTCCGATGTTTCTAAAGCGATTCAAGATCCTATTAAAAGTCTTGGGGTTCTTACTGACTTTGCCAAAGGTCGAATTTCGAAAATGTTTATGACTCGATCTCTTGTTAATGTGACTCCAGAGCTTGAAGAGGAGAGTGAAGAGTTTTCTAATATGCTTAGTGGTTTTGCCATTCAAGTTGAAAATACTCTCATAAAGTATGGAACAAAAATTGTTGATCACGAACTTCCTCAAGGAAGACTTTCGAATATGGCGACTCAGCTCTATATTATGATTGCAGTTATGTCGAGAACCACATCAATTATGAATGATGAAAATATCTCGCAAGAGAAAAAGAAAGCATTTTTAAATACTGCAAAACTAAGTCTTCGAATGGCCAGATCACAATTCATTTCAAACTCAAAGGCCATGAGTAAGAATTACGATAGATTGATAAAAGATATCTCAACACAGGTGTCTGAAGATGGGGGCTATGGCTTCGAAATTGTGGATTACTAAATCCCTAGTCGCTTGCGCACTTTTCATTGGCTGCTCAAAGGCTGATAAAAGCCTCAAGAAGCTGAAGCATGTAAAAGAAGTCTCAAAGAAAGAGATAAAATCTCCTTCTCCATTAAGTGAAGACGCAGTTAAAGGTTTATCTGCTCCTCAGTTTCCACAAAAGCAAAAGAACTTGGTCGATGTGACCAAAAAATATGGTCTCGAAGGTGTCACTGGAACTCACCTCTATGTTTCTGATTTAAACAACGACGGATTTGATGATCTTATTGTTCTTCCAAGTTTTTATTCAATCCCTAAGTTTTATTTTTACAATTCAAAACTTAAAAAATTTGTTCTCACTGATCATCCGGTATTGAATCCTATTGAAAGGGCATCGTTTCTGGCCTTTGTTGATCTTGACCATGATGGGATTAAGGATGCTATTTTCGCAACCTTTAATCAGCGATCGGCTATTCGACCTGAGCCTATTAGAGTTTTTAAAGGAAGAATCAGTACCTCAAAACTGACAAAGAAGAAAAGTTACACTCTTCACAAGAGCTTTAGCCTTAAGGGGACAGAGGGACCTGTTAGCAGTCTTAACCTTTTTGATTTTAATAATGACGGAAACCTTGATCTCTATGTCACAAATTGGTTTAACGTCAGAAAGTCAGGGGCCAAAACTGAACATAACCGTCTTTACGCAGGTAAAGGTAACTTGAAGTTCACAAGTCTTTCTGAAGCTCGGTTTTTTGAAAAAAACTCTTATGAATCAAGCGATAGACTTAAAGTCTCACCAACACCAACTTTTGGCAGCACCCTATGTGATTTTAATGGTGATGGAAGACCTGAGATTCTAGAGGCCAATACTTCTGGGGTTAAAAATAGATTATGGCTTGCTCAATCTTTTCAAGGCAAAGTCGAGTACTTTAATATTGCGAACTTTAATGGTTTCAGTGAGGACTCAATTGGACGACATCTTGATCGAGGAGCGGGGCATACATTCTATGGAATCTGTACAGATTATAACCAAGACAGTTTTCTTGATGTTGCTTTAGGAGAATTATTTCATTCCTATGATCTTGATAATCGTGACCGTTCATCAATTTTAACTGGTGCGACCAATACAGCACCTTATCGATTTTTAAGAACTGAATATCATCAAGACGATGGAACGAGAAATTGGAACCAAGGTGATAAAAGAGGGAACTGGCTTGATATCAATCTTGATGGTTTAGATGATTTGATTGTGGATAATACTGGCTTTCCCCCAAAGTCGAGACTGGTTTACTTTAAACAACATCCTGATCACTCGTTTGAAGACATTGCAGATGAAGTGGGAGTAGATCATGTGAACCCATCGGGCACTGTTTACTTAGATGTTAACAAAGATGGAAGACCTGAAGTTTTATCCGGACAAACTCAAGTAAGAGATTCCAAAATTAAAAACCGAATTTATCTTTATGAAAATCGTTATAAGTATCCTCGTCAGGCTTTAAAGCTTCATTATAACTCTGGACTCTTTGGTGTTACGGCAGTTTTGTCACATTCTCATAATAAAGAGTTCTCAAAAGTTCTGACTCCACTACATGGGGCCCAGTCCTCTCAAAATGCAAGCTTTCAATTCTTTTCAACGAATGAAGGTTACTTCAAAGAGTTAAGTGTCATTAAGAATGGCAAGCCTTTAGAGGTCTATAAACTGAAGCGCTTTAAGTCTCACAAGCTCCTTAATCTCTATGCTTGTCTAAAAAAACAAAAGGGAGCCCCTAGGATAGAGCTTTCACAAAAGCCTTGTGAAGGTCAATAAACACAGAATCGTGGCAGAGAGTGATTCAAATCATAAAAAAATCTAAGTATTTGTAATAGTTCATGTTTTCTTGCTATCAGTAAGATTTCACTAGGTTGGTTTTTTAAGAAATCGTTAAAATGCTTTATCATGAGAATATAGGGAAATTTAGGTCATGAAGCCTAAATGCATTTTGGTTAAAAATAAGAGTCATGAATAATTTAGAGACAGGATTAGCAAAAACTTTAAGAATCCTCATTGTAGAGGATAGTGAAGCAGGGACAGTTTTTCTAAGGCAAGAGTTAAAGACACTTGGCTTTGAAGATATTTTAACTGCTGGTAATGGTGTAGAAGGGATAAAGAGAGTCGAGGAGTCAGAAGAAAACTCAAAACCTGTTGAACTTATTATTGCCGATATTAATATGCCGAAGATGGATGGCATTGAGATGGTGAAGCAACTGAAAGTGAAGCCTGAAAGAAAAGGGATCCCTATTCTTATTGTTAGTGCCGAAAGAGATAAAACCAAAGTTCTTGAGGCGATTAATGCAGGTGTTTCTCAATATATTCTGAAACCTTATTCTCGAAAAGATATCATTTCTAAAATTCAATCCGTCTTCCAGTAAAAAGATGGAAAGGATGTCTACGAACTTAAGAAAAAAGAATTTATCGGTTCGTAATCTGCAGCTGGGCCAGAATTTGTTCCAATAAAAGATTTAAATGTTTAGGAAGCTGGCGATAGTTAAGAGTGGCAAAGTAGATTTTATTAATCTGACCAGGGAGAGAAATTTCTGAGACATTGAGATTGTCATTTTTCTTTAAAACATGGGCCGGCACAATCGCAACACCATGACCTGATCTGACGAGATTTATAATGGTCCTTAAATGTGAGATTTTAAGGACTCTATCCGATACCTTTTTAGAGTATTGAAAAAGGTAGTCATTATCCCCATAAACAATCCAGGGAGACTCATGAAGTTTCTTTTTATTGATTTCATTTTTACTAATGAGAACGAGTTTTTCATTGAAGAGTTGTCGGCTGGTGATAATTTCACTTTGAATATTGTTTGTCGTTAAAACAGCATCAAACTGATTTTTTTCAAGACCTTCTTTAAGCTTAGAGACATCCTTAATTTGAATTTCAACTGAATTTTCGAGCTTCTTTATCACTTTGGAAAGAATCGGAGGAAACCAGTTGAGCATAAGCCCTTCAAGGATTCCAATTCTAAGTGGAGATTGAGTATCAAGCTCAAAAATTCGGTCAGTTTGATTTTCAAACTGAGAAAGACTCTCAAGAAGCTTTTCTCCCAACTCAGTCAGAAGAACTTTTTTTGAGGAACGAATGATCAGCTCTTTTCCAACACTTTCTTCAAGAAGTTTTATCTGGCGACTTACAGCCGACTGAGCAATTCTAAGTTCGTCAGCAGCTTTTGAAAAACTTTTAAATCGAGAGGTGTAAAGGAAAGCTCTTAAATATCGATAATCCATTGAGTCTCTCCTAATTAGTCACTTCTGGAGGTGCGAGATCTGGAGATTTTCTCCAGAATTTTCCGTGAAACTTTTTTTGGTCTAAGTTTTTAATGACAAAGCCTTCTTGATCAACTTCTTCAGAGAAATCTTGAACAAAATCAATTTCAAGACTTTGCAGATAGTATGCTGCAAAAGGATCCATGACAAAAGTAATATCGATCTTGTCTTGTTCTAAATGAAAATGAATTTGAAAATCATTTTCTTTAAACTCATCAGGACCGACTGAGTAGGTGAAACCATTACATTCCTTACCAGAGATACAAACTCGAAATGGCCTTTCTTTGAGGGTTGGGTCCATGGATTTCATAAGCCCAAGTTGAGCTTCTGCCATCTCTGTAACATGGATCTTAGGAGTTCCAATTTGTTCAATTTTTATATCAAAAAGCATCTTTCTATCTTTTTTATCCATAGCTATGAACAATAATCACTTTTAGACAAAGCATCAAGTTTATGCCATAAAATCAGTTAAATTTTACCTAGTACAACCAGCATTATTGAATACTTAAGTACTCGTTTTCTCAATAGGAACACTAGATATGAGTTCTCTTTCAAACTTTCATTATTTATTAGAAATTGCCTCTGTTAAAGACTCTTATCTTGATGTCACCTTTGAGTTTGACCGACCAGAGGGGAATATTCAAAAGGTCTTTCTTCCGAGTTGGTCTCCAGGCAGTTACTTAATGAGAGAGTACGCAAGATTCATTCTTTGGATTAAAGCGGAATCGGACACAGGAGAAAGGCTTCATCTCACACAGAAAACAAAGTCTGAATGGGAGCTTAACTGGGATAAAAGTGAACTTCAAAATCAAAACTCTAAAAAGGCCACAATTAAGGCCCGTATTTATTGTCATGAGCTTACCGTAAGAACATCTTATATTGACCATTCCATGGCCTTCCTACATGGACCGACATTTTATTTTGGGCTGAGTGATGAGAAAGGAAACCTTCTCAATGCTAAAAGAAATACTGTTGAAGTGAGATTCCCTTTGGATTGGTCAAAGATTTCAACAGGATTAAAAGATATCAGTGATAAGAGAGAAGTGTTTCTCTATGAAGCACAGGACTTTGATGAGCTTCTTGATGCTCCTTTTCTTCTTGGTTGCCATGAAACTGACGGCTTTCGCTTTAAAGATAAAGATCATGAACTGGCCTTTGCGGGCATGACTCTTCCTCATGGAAAGGATCTTAAAGCGGATATTAAAAGAATTGTGGAAACCGTTTCAGAAAGTTTTGATTACGACCTTCCCTATGACAAGTATTCATTTCTAACAATTTTAAAACCCAATCTTTATGGTGGGCTTGAGCATCTCAACAGTACGGCCCTTGTTTTTGATGGTCGAAAGTTTAAAGAGAGAAAAAGCTATCTTAAATGGCTTGAACTTGTTGCTCATGAATATTTCCATACCTGGAATGTGAAAAGAATCAGACCAAAGGCACTTGGTCCTTTTGATTATCAAAACGAAAATTACACTCGTATGCTTTGGCTTGCTGAGGGACTCACAAGTTTCATGGATCAATACTTCGTTTACCGTTCAGGTCTTATGACTATGGAAGAGTATCTTGAAGCGCAAAAAAACAACTTTAATCTCTATCTTTCAATTCCTGGTAAGAAGTTTCAGTCTCTTGAAGAAAGCTCATTTAATGCTTGGGTAAAACTCTATCGTCCAAGTGAATTTAATCTCAACTCTACCATTAGCTATTATTTAAAAGGGGGAATCGCCTTTTTTATGCTTCATCTCGATTTAGTCGCTAATGGAAACTCGAGCTTTGATCTTATTAAAGAGCTTTGGACGAGTTATAAAGAAAATCCAGAGACAGGTCTTGAAGCTCAAGATGTTTATCAAATGATTGAGAAAATTTCTAATTCCGATGTGGTGGCCAGGTTTCAAACACATGTTGAAACCACTGAAGATATTGACTTTGAGTCGGCTCTTAAAGAGTCAGGATTTGAAGTTGAGTGGGATAAAGATGAATCTCCCTATTCTGGATTAAAGTTTAAGACAGCCAATAACTCTCTAGTGGTTTCACATGTTGTTATGGATGGCCCAGGTGAAAAGGCAGGTCTTATGCCTGGAGATGAAATCGTAGGTCTCAACGGAATGCGCTTTTTTGCCAATGAACAAAAGAGTATTGAAGAGCAGATTGAAATTGGAAAATCTTATGATCTTTTAATCGCTCGAAATCATGAACTGATGAATGTTCAAATGATTTATGGTCAGGCTCCGAAAAGGGTTCAGAAAATCAAAGTGATTGATGAATCACTATCAAAAAAGATTTTTCCTGTTCTTTAAATCGAGTTTAGCGGCATCCCGTTCCGCTGCAAGATTTCTTTTCTTCTTAAATATGGCCTTGGGCCAGCTCTTGTTCAGTTGCCTCTCGAATTGAAATCACATCCACGTCAAAATGAAGAGTTTCACCGGCTAGGGGATGATTGCCATCCATAATGATCACATCTTCTTGAATTTCAATCGCGGTAACAACGATCATTTGTCCAGCATCGGCTTCAACTTGCTTCGAGAATAAAAACATTGGCCATAAGGCAATAACGGTCCTCAATGGCTTTTCTTGTTATTGAATATTTTCCTGTAAATTTTCTTTTTGGATAAGAGAGGGTGATTCGATCATTTGTGATCTCGAGTCTTTGGCATGAATAGATCTTTTCATCAAAAGCATGAAGGGCCTTAATGAGCGATTCTCCTACTAACCATCTGGTTTTACTATCGACGGAAACATCATGTGCTACAATTTTTGTTTTAGAGAGAAATGATTGGATTTTAGAAGAGAGCTTTAAAGAGAGATTTTCAAGTCTTTGCTCCCACTCAAGATCAATTCCTATTGAAGACCTAAGCTTATTCTTATGGAGAATTGAAACCGCGGCGAGATCATGAGTATGTGAGATGGAAATGGCATAATCTGGGTAATGCTTCAGCTGGTATTTATCATTCAGTTCAAGGTCCCTAAGGGAAGCTGGCTTGAGTCCATATTCAGAGAGGCCCTGAAAGAGGGCCAAACGTGAAAGTCTGAAGTCCCATTTATCAGAGAAGCTTTCGAGTTCTTTTTTAATAGAGGGATAAAGAGAGGTTTCATCCCAACTTTTAATTGTGCAGAGTGTTGTTTGCGGTGAACAGCTTGTCAGATCCATAGCAAAAAGTTTATAACATGCTTGGTTGGTGAAGAAAATTTAATGTTAATGAAGAGGAGACTGGAAATGCTACCTGATGAAATGCAGTCACTATTTGCAAAAATATTGCTCTTTATCTTTTCTATCACCTTATTGTGCATGGGAAAGGCAAGAGCCGAAGACCAAGTACTTAACGCATCTCAAACTCAAGAGAAAGTTATTCAAGTCAGTTCAATTTCTCAGTAATAAGATTTTAAGCAAATCTCACTTGACCACTAATGACCACTCGTTGGTAGAATGCCTTGTATTCTTAACCAGGCAAAGACACATTACAAAAAAGAGAAACCTTTCACTTTGTCGAAGCTCAAAAAGATTCAATTTCTTGAATCACAATAGACAACTCAAATTTTTTACAACTCATATTAATCATGTACTGCTCAAGGAGGCATTATGAACACATCGGGACTTAGAACACAGGCCAAGGCCAAAGCGACTTCACGGAAAGAGAGAAAAGTCGAACTTCCAATGGATAGCACTGGAAAAAGATTAAATGTTAGCCATTATTTTGGAATGAATGTTTTTAACGTTTTAGAAGCAGAAGAAATTCCAGAGAAAATTAAAGAAGAAATTCGCGAAGTTGTAACCAATAAAGCGAAAAACCTAAGCGAAGAGAGTGCTAAGGTTGTTGCAAAAACTGTTATGGATTGGGCCCTCTCTCGAGGTGTGACTCACTTTTGTCACTGGTTTCAACCACTCACAGGTGCCACAGCTGAAAAGCACGATGCTTTTTTAGATATTGATTTTGGTACAGGTAAACCAATTGAGAAATTCTCTTCATCAATGCTTCTTCAAGGTGAGCCTGATGCTTCATCTTTTCCTCATGGTGGAAGTCGTTCAACTTTTGAGGCCAGAGGCTATACAAGCTGGGATTTCACTTCTCCTCTTTTTATTATTGAAAGTGCGAACTCAAGTACGCTTTGTATCCCAACTGCATTCGTAAGTTATAATGGTGATGCTCTTGATGTTAAAGCGCCACTTCTCAGAAGTATCTCTGCTCTTAACAGAGAAGCGACGAAGTTTCTTAACACTATCGGTGAAAAAGATGTCACTGAAGTCACAGCAACTTGTGGATGTGAGCAAGAATATTTTCTTATTGATAAAGCTCTTTTTAACGCAAGACCTGACCTTGTGATGACGGGAAGAACTTTACTTGGATCACTTTCAGCGAAAAACCAACAATTAAGTGACCATTATTTTGGAACGATTAACGATAGAGTTGTGGCCTTTATGGGTGAGCTGGATCACGAGCTTTATAAACTTGGAATCCCTGCAAAGACTCGTCACAATGAAGTTGCTCCTGGACAGTTTGAAATTGCTCCGGTTTTTTCTGAGTCAAATGTTGCGGCTGATCAAAACCAAATTCTTATGGCAACGATTACTCGAGTTGCTGAAAAGCATAACTTTAAAGCCGCTCTTCATGAAAAACCATTTGCTGAAATTAACGGAAGTGGAAAGCACCTCAACTGGTCAATGGCGACAAATACAGGAATCAATCTTCTTGAGCCAGGAAATGAGCCAGAAAGTAATGTTCGCTTTCTAACTGTTGTTTCAACAATCGTAGCAGCTGTTCACAGACATGCTGAAATGTTAAGAATGGCCATCGCATCAGCAAGTAATGATCATCGTCTTGGGGCAAACGAAGCTCCTCCAAGTATCATTTCTGTTTTTCTAGGTGATACTCTTGGAAGAATTTTTGAAGCCATTCATAAAGATGAAACATTTACTCCAACTCGTGAACATCTTCTTGAGATGGGAACAGAGCAACTTGCTCACCTTCAAAAAGACAATACTGATCGTAACAGAACTTCTCCATTTGCCTTTACTGGAAATAAGTTTGAGTTTCGTGCGGTAGGTTCATCAAGAGCTGTGGGATATCCTCTGACATTCCTTAATACTGCTGTTGCCGCAACATTTGCTGAAGCCACAAGCTTTATTGAGTCTGAGGTAGCTGCAGGTAAGTCAATTGAAGGAGCTCAGACGACACTGACAAAAAAGTGGATGACTGAAGCTTATCAAGTGATTTTCAATGGTGATGGTTATAGTGACGAATGGGTAAAAGAAGCTGAGAGTAGAGGGCTTTCGAATCTTAGAACAACTGCAGATGCTCTTCCTGTTCTTAGAGATGAAGAAAAGATTAAGTTCTTAATTGATATGGATGTTTTAAAACGTCCAGAGCTTGAGACTCGCCACAATGTTCTTACTGAACAGTATAATCTCTTAAGAGAGATTGAATTTAGAACTCAAATTCAACTCGTGAACCAACATGTGATTCCATCTGTGATTGGTTACAAAAGAGAGCTCGCTAAACTTATCGATGAACAAGAAGACATTAAAATCCCTTGTTCTGTTGAAAGAGAACTTTTAAAGAGAATTAATTTTGCTCTTGAGTCTCTCTATTCTTCGACAGAGCAACTTAAAGAAGGTCTGAACTCTCTTGGAAGTAATGACACGGCAGATGCGAAGACGATTGCTGGCACATTATTTCCACTTTCAGAAAAAGTTGCTGAGAGCGCGAGTGCCTTAGAGGACATTGTCCCTGATTCTTCATGGACTCTTCCGACTTATTTTGACATGCTCTTTTTAAGATAATTTCTTGAAATTTCATCCGGGGAGTTTCTCTAACTCCTCGGATTTTAAAGCCTTTTGTAAACTGAATAGTTTCCTAACAGTCTCTGTAAATATCCCAACTGACCTCTTTTTTAGCGCCAATTTTGGCTAAGATAAAACCATTCACTATTTGAAAGACCAAAAAACCACAAATAAGGAGAGTTTTCCATGAAGTATCCTGTACTTTTAATGTCTTTTGCTCTGATAAGCTGCTCAGTTAAGAAAAATATGGATGATATGCATAACCTGACTAAGAAGATGTCTGAGGATGTTGAAAAAACTGGTGCCACATCAGAAAACATCAATGGAATCACAAGCACAACTTATACGACACTAAGACAAGGTGATACGAAAAATTCTCGTGCTCACGATATGAAAGAACTTAATAGTGACAAAAGCTTTAAACTTAAGATCATCGATGCTGGTCATTACTATAAAGGTTTAGAATTTAACTTCTGGTCACCAAAAGACAATCCAAAAGATACGAAAGAAAACCGTGAGTATATGTTTCAAAGCTCAATCAAAGAAATGTTTACGATGGTTGGGGCGAATATTGAAGAATTGATGGCCAAAGCAATGTCAGCGACAGATGGACAGGCAAAGTTGTTTGGACTTGGTGAATACAGTCCTCTTGATGCTCTTTTTGATGGATTTGATTCTCAAAGAGCAACTCTATATGCACTTGCTCTTACTATGCATGTAACGAATGAACACCAAGAAATCAATGCACAAAAAAATGGTTACGAAATCGAGTCAATGAAATCTCTCATGGTAAGATCACTTGAAAATCTACAAAAGTATAATGCTGGTCTTATTGGTGGGGATGAAGTGAAGCCACACCAAGAAATGCTTCTTGATAGTTATGACAAAGCTGCTAAGATTCTTTTAAAACTTAGAGGAGATGTCATGTTGACTTTTGCTCTTGATAAAGTTGTTCCTGGAATCATTAAATATGCTTCTCTTTACAACGAGGGACCTGAAGCTGAGGAAAAACAAGCAATACTTGAAGCTGGACTTGATCACAACTTTGATAAGCTCAATGTCTTTGCGCAAAAGAAAGTTCTCTCATACCTCATGGCAGCAATTGAAGTCCAAAAGCTTACGAAGCTTACGGGAAAAGAGTATGGGCTAAGCCAAGAACTTCTCAAAATTGTCTCAAGCATTAAGCTCGACAGAGAAATGAGTTCAATGGGTGAAGGTGCTGGATCAGAAGCGAAGGCCAGAAACGAAGCTCAAAAAGCGAAGTTTAAAATTCTTATCAATATGCTTTCTGGAAGAGACCAAGCTCCTGCTGCTCCTCAAGTGGAAGAAATGATTGAAGCCGGAGCTGCTGATCTTGATGAAGACACTCTTTCTGGAGATGCTAGCTAAGAGTTTTGATTAACAAAAAGACCAATATTACGTGGTGATAATAAAGGGTCAAAAAGTTCAAAGATAAGAACTTTTTGACCTTTTTCTTTTAGCCAAAAGCCTCGATCAAATAAAATATCAAGTTCAAGAAGTCTTCCGAGTTTCCATCTGATCATGTCTGCGCAGTAAATCTTTTCATAACTTTTTTGAGCAAGCTCACTTTGAAAGAACTTTGTCAGCAGCTCTTCTGTTGGGAGTTTTTCAAAGCCAACTTCTTTAAGTTTCTTGGTGGCATATTCAGAAAAACTGAGATTGTATTCCCGTGAATTTGAATCACCGACTGAGAGAAATTCTTCAACTCCCAATTCTTGGCTTAGAAAAAGGTGTAAGAGGTAACGGTGATTTTTTACTTTTCTTTTATAAAGAAAATCATCAAAAGTGAGTTTTTGGTGTCCTCGCGTAGCCAGAGTGAGGGAGTATTTTGTGTGGTCAAAAGGAATCTTTTTTGAAAAATTTGAAAGCCCTGTTTGAGTTTCGGGATCAAGTTTAAGATAGCAACAACCAAAGTTAAGGGCCTCGGGGATATTGGTGTGAAGATGGTTTTTAAAGAAATCAATCGCGAGATCACCACAGGTATGAAGACCTACAAAAAGGTCTTTGTCTGAAAAGAACTTTTCAGTTTCAAATGAGTTTGAATGAAAATGATGATGACAGAAAGTAACGTTAGAATCTTTAACGTATTCTTTATCCGCTTCGATTCTCTTTTTTCCTTCATCTTGAAGTGTTTTATTGGCATCAACACTGGTGCAGACTGCCCCTTCATAATGAGAGAGAATTCTTGCAAGATGGCCAACTCCACCGCCAAGATCGAGGACTTTTAGATTTTTAAGATCACCATAATAGTCTTTGAGAAATTCTGTGAGTTGTGAGAGCTCATGGCGCTTCTTTTGTTTGACTCTTTGCCAGGCCTTACTGGGATAAGACTGTTGAGGAAAATTCGGACTATTACCAAGAACTTCAAGCTCTTTTGTGGTTTTTAAATAAGTTTTAAGGTCATTTGGAAGATTAAGAGACTCGATTTCTCCTGTTTCAAATTGCCACATCTCTCGATCAGAAAGACCACCTAGAACATCAGTCCAGTCTTGATTAAAGTCATCAAGGGAGTTTGGAAAATAATTAAGAACCTCTTGTTTCCAAATGCTTTGATGAGTTTTTAGATGCTCTCGAAGCTTTAAATACTGATCTTCGTAGTTTTCAATAGCGCTAAGAGACTTCACTTCTTTTTTGACCTTTCACTATCTGTTTGTCATTTATAGGGTGTGTCGTTAGAGTAATGAATGGAGAATTTAAAGTCAAAATGAACGTAATCAAGAGCACTCAATTCAACAGTTTTTCTGAAGTCTTCCAAAAAGAGACAGGCCCTAAAAATGTGACTGTTTTGGGGCTTGGTGTCACGGGGCGTTCTGTTGTTCATTTTTTAAAGACCTCTGCGCCAAATAATATACATTTGGCAATCATCAACTCAGGAGATCCTGGGACATGGTCCAAGGAGTTTCAAGAGCTTGAAAATATCGAATTTATTGCACAGGAATCTTTAGAGGTTAAAAAACTTCTTAAGAGAACAGACCTTTTAATCCGAAGTCCAGGGGTTGATCCAAGACTTGAAATACTCAATGACTATAATGGTGAAAAAATCAGTGAAATTGAACTTGGGTATCTCTATCTAAAGTCTTTTTGTGAAGAAAATAAAATTCAGATGCCTTATCTTCATTGTGTGACCGGAACCAATGGTAAAACAACAACAGTCACTGTTATCAAAGGCCTTTATGATCAACTCAATATTTCGTGCTTTCTTGGGGGGAATATTGGAACTCCTTTATTAAGCCTTTTTAATGAATCTTTGGAGATCCCGAAGGTAATCGTTCTTGAGCTCTCAAGCTTTCAAACAGAAGTTTTAAATTCATTTCAATCAAATTTTTCCACGATCCTCAATATTACTGAAGGGCACGAAGAACGGTATACAAAGTTTGATGACTATCAATCGGCAAAACTCAATCTTTTGGATGTTTCAAACTTAAATTTTGTTTTTTCTGAGATAGAAACAAACCAAAGTGTCGAGAGGTTTGATCTCGATAGTTTAAAAACTCAATTTTCTTCATTATTAGAAAATAAATATCTTTCAAATCATGAAGTTCTCAATTTTGGTGTGGCCTTAAAGGCCATTCAATCTTATTTAGAAGGACAAGATGTTTTAGCCTTTAAAGACAAAATAAAATCTTATTTAGAGAACTTTAAGGGTGTGAAGTACCGACTTCAAAAAATCGAAAGCTCAAAATATGAGATCTTTAATGATGCTAAAAGCACCAATGAAAAGTCTTCACTTGTGGCCCTCGAAAAGGGAAAGGCCTTAAAGTCCCGCTTAGAAAAACCTCTGGTTTTTATTCTCGGGGGAAAGCTTAGAGAGAAAAACATAAAGTTCAAGACTCTTTTTGAAGAATTAAGCTCTGTGGATCAGATTTATTTATTTGGCGAGTCTCGTTTTGCATGTGAGGATAAACTTGATTCAAGTCTTAATATCAAAGTACTCGAAACTCTAACGGATGTCCTTGAAGACTTTAAATCCCATTACTCTGAGGGAATTTTGATTTTTTCTCCAGGGTTTCCCTCATTTGATCAGTATCAAAATTATCTCAGAAGAGGAGAGGACTTTGAAACTCTCTCTAAAGAGCTTCTTTCTTAAATGTGAATTTTCTCACAAATTGAATGAAAGATAAGAAAATGATCGCAAAGAGGAGAAGTCCTAATCCTTTATTTCTATTTGAAGGACCGTTTCCATCTACTAATGAAACTTGACCACAACCTCCGATGGGTTGCTCTTTGGGATAAAGGTAGGTCACCCCTTGGAGGTCATCCCAACCGAGTCGGTTTCGGTTTTCAATCGAAATGGCATACATCAGAGAGTCGGAAACTCCTGAATGGCCAAGACCAATGGCATGGCCAATTTCATGGGCAAGGATCGAGCGCTGCTCATCTCTTTGTTTATCGGCAAAAGCCGTTCCCGATCGATCATTGATAAGAACCAGGGCGCCAACGATAAATTCCCCTGAAGTATTATTAGGCAGACTTACCGCCATAACTCCATTGCTTGCAAAATTGTAATTTCCTGTTGTGGCGGCATTTTGGTTACAAGCAATAAGAATATCGCTATCAACTTTAAGATCATCATTAACTGTTGAACAGTCTGCAGTATCGCAGATAAGTTGTGTTTTAAAGTTAGTCCCTTTATCGACAACAGCACCTTTTACAAGTGTCAGGCGGCTTGTGGGGGCGCGATTCCAGAATTGATCAACGGCCTCTTCAGCAAGGTCTAAAAGTTCAGAAGTTGAAAGTCCAATATTATCGCATGAAGCGGAGTTGACATTGACTTTGACCTCATCATTCTCAAAGGCCGCTCCAACTGTATTGTTTAATGTGAAGGCATTTGCCATGAGAGGAATGAAAAACCCTAAAAATATAAATAAAGATTTGATCATATTGAAACTCTTTTTAAACAAATTAAAACCAATCAACAGCAAAACCATAATTTACATTGAACACTGAGCTAATGGCCCTTTTATCGCTGTCTTCAAGGTTAAAAACGAAGTTTTCTATTTTTACTGTTATGGGATGCGTTCTTTGGTTTACAGGTAAGGTCCATTCGATTCCCTGAGAGAGAATGACATTTCTTGCAGTTGATGTTCCATTGGGAAGAGGGAAGTCAGTGGTCTCTGTTCCATTGGCAAGAGTTTGAGTCCCTCCACTGGCAGAAAAGTAAGTGAAGAAAAAGCCACTGCCAATTCGAATTAAGACATCATTTGAAACTTTAAAGCCAAGGTGGGCCAAAGTGAAATACTTTATAATAGTCATTCCTTCTCCATCGTGGGTGGACTTGGGAATCGTTATTCCAAATTCGGGAATGAAGGTGAATGATTTTCCAAAAGAAAAGGGAACTTCAGTATTGAGATAGACCTGAAGATCTAATGAGTTGGTCTCTCCAGAATCATCGACTTGGACTTTTCCCCAATACTCATTGAGAAAACCTAGGCCAACTCGAATAAACCTTGGGTCTTTTAAATTTGATTTTTTTGATCTTTTTTTTCTTCTTTTCTCTTTGAGTTTTTTTTCTTGAACCTTCGTTTCTTTTTCATAGAGCTCTTCTAAAGAAGGTTCTTCACATTTTACTTCCCCAGTGATGAGGACAAAGGCTGCAGTGCATATCAGAAAACAAAGTTTTTTCATGTTATTGATCCAAATTAGTCCCACATTGTGGCGAATCTTTTCCTATTCGCCAAATAAAAACTTCAAAGATTGCAACGCAACATTTTGTGTACATAATGCCCAATATTTAATGTCCAAATTGAGCAGATAAATCCCTTTCTAAGCAAGGGTTTAGAGGTTAAAATGGGGCGTAAAAAGTGACCTTTAACTTCTTTTATAACAAGATAAGGAAATACTATATGTTCAGTGACCTTCAAATCCCTAGTGAATTAATCCCCAGTGACCCAAGATTTGGCTGTGGCCCATCAGTTATTCCAATGGAGCATGTCGACGCATTACGAGAAAAGGGTGTTCATCTTCTAGGAACAAGTCATAGAAAACCGGCTGTGAAAAACCTAGGCTCTGATATTCAATCGGGGCTTCTTAAATATTTTGGTCTGAGTGATGATTACCTTGTGGTTTTCGGAAACGGTGGTGCAACTCAAGCCTTCGATGCCATTGGTTTAAACTTTGTGAAGAAAAAAAGTGCTCACTTTGTCACAGGTGAGTTCTCAAAGAAGTGGTGGATGTCTCATGACTTAATTCCTTGGATCGAAACAGAAAAGCTTGAAGTGGAAATGGGTCAAGGGATGACACCAAGAATGATTGAAGGCTGTGATCTCATCGCTACAACTCTTAATGAAACTTCAACGGGAGTTATTGTCGATGAGCTTCCTGATCTGGATGAAAATACACTTCTTGCAATTGATGCAACTAGTGGCGGCGGGCAAGTGGCGTGTGATGTAAAAAAGGTTGATATCTTTTTCTTTGGGCCACAAAAAGTCTTTGCTTCAGAGGGTGGGCTTTTCATTGCGATTCTTTCGCCTAAAGCTCTTAAGCGTTTAGATGAAATGGGCGAGTCCAATAAAAACTACATTCCACAGATGATGAACTTTCAAACACTTGTTGATAATTCAAAAAAAGGCCAAGTCTATAATACGCCATCAGTAAGCACGATGTTTCTTTTAAACGAGCAAATAAAGAAAATGAATGAAAGAACCTATGAAGGTGTTATCGCTGAAGGGCAAAGACGGGCAGAGCTTCTTTATAGTTGGGCCGAAGAAAAGCCTTATTTAAAGCCTTTCGTCGAAGAGGAAAAATACCGTTCAACTGTCGTGGCGACAATTGATGTTGATGAGAAGATCCCTGCCGATGAACTTGTTAAGGCTTTAGAGTCACAAAAAATTGTTTATGATATCAATAGTTATCGAAAGCTTGGGAGAAACCAATTTCGAATTGCAATGTTTTATAACATTGCGTACAGTGATCTTGAAAAGCTCACAAAACTTCTAAGTCACGCTATTGAGTCAAAGCTCTAGACACTTTTACTTAGAGTTATAGTTTGCAAGAAACTCTTTTTTAAAGCCAAGAAAGTTGTTTTCTTTGATCGCTTTACGCGCTCGCTTTGCCATTTCGTTATAAAATGAGATGTTATGAATGGAAACGAGGGTTGCTCCTAGGATCTCATTACTATCAAAGAGATGCTTGATATAGGCCCTTGAATAGTTTTTGCAGGCATAACAAGGACAAGTTGGATCAAGTGGGTAGAAATCTCTTCGATAATTTCTGTGCTTAATTCGAATTTTTCCTCGAAAGGTAAAAACAGTTCCTCCACGAGCAAATTTCGTAGGGATAATACAATCACTCATATCGACGCCGTTTTCCCAGATGGTTAGAAGATCCTCGGGATTTCCTACTCCCATTACGTAACGGGGCTTGTCTTTAGGCATAAGCGGAGTGGTATGAGAAACAATCTCTTCTAAGAGCTCAGGGCCCTCTCCAACGGAAACTCCTCCAATAGCATAGCCTGGGAGGTCTCTAGAGCAGACTTCCTCAACACATTGCTTTCTAAGGTCTTTATAGGTTGAGCCTTGAATAATTCCAAATAGAGCGCAATCAGGCCTTTTCCAGACGTCAATACAACGATCAAGCCATCTGTGGGTTCTGGCGATAGAGTCGATGGTGTATTTTTTTGTCGCCGGATAGGGAATACATTCGTCAAAGGCCATCATAATGTCACTGCCAAACTTTTGTTGTGCGTTTATCGAGATTTCAGGAGTGAGAAGAACCTTTTTTCCATTTTGATCTTTGAACTCAGCACCTTCTTCTTTAATACTTTTCCCTTGAAGACTAAAAACTTGAAAGCCTCCTGAATCTGTGAGGATCGATTTATCCCAGTTCATAAACTTATGCAGACCTCCGGCTTTTTCGATGAGATCAGCTCCGGGAGTCAAATGGAGATGGTAAGTGTTTGAGAGAAGGATATTGATATCGATGTCGTGAAGAAGGTTAGGAGGAACAGCTTTGACTGTGGCATGGGTCCCAACAGGCATAAAGACAGGAGTCTCAATCTCTCCATGAGGAGTTTTAATAACTCCGGTTCTTGCATTGCTGTTTTTATCAGTGTGGGTGACCTTAAATTCTAATTCACTTTTTTTACTATTTAACATATTACCTCGCTGGCGCAGACTATCTTGAAAAGTACCTGGTATCAAGTTTATCAAGGGCCTTGGCCAATGTTTTAAATTTGTCTCTAATCTGTTGTGAGTCTTTTGGCTCTTTTATATTCGTTGAAATGAGATTGGATGCATTAACGACTTCGTTTCTTATATACTTTATAAACTTCTTTTGATTACTTCGAAGACTTCTTTTTGAGAGAAAATAATAAAAATCAAAAACCTTGAGGGCCTGTCTTTTGGCTTCTCTTTGATTTAATGCTCCGCTAGTGAGCTTATTGAGACCAACTAAGATATTGTGAAAGTTCTTTCTTGTTGATTGAGGAGCTTTGTAGAAGAAATGGAATTGTTCGATGATTGACTTTCTCAAGATTCGAAAAAGAGAGTTTTCCTTTCGGTGGTAGGTGAGTCTGTAATGTTTTCCAATCCCATTTTTGATCACAATGTAATCACGGGTTTCAATTAAGGTTTTTAAGCCCGAAAGAATCTCGATAACAACTTCTCGGGAATCGGATTGATCTTTACCTTGATACTCGGTGTGAATTGTAAGGGCCCTAAACTTAGAAATCCCAATAGATTTTAGAAAACTTTCTCTAATCGTCAGATCGTCGATGAGAAAGGGATCTTTTTTCATGACTTTTAGCCATGACTCATTGGGATCTATTGAAAGGGCCAGTGAATCCATTAATAGAGAAAGGTCATTTTGATCTGGGCTTTCTTGGGTAGGCTGAGCCATAATTTCGTTAACAGGGTTTTTCTTCATCCCTCTTTCAATAATCTCCTTAATATTGATGGATTTACGAGTTTCGAAAATGACTTTTTGATGATTTTTAGTTGAGAGAAAAATAAGACTAGATTTGAAGAGACCTTCATCTGATTTGTCCCATCTTGGTAAATTGACGACCGAAGGCGAATTATAGAGATCCCATGAAACTTGAAACATATTAGAGTATTCAAGTTTTTCAATTGGTCCTTTTTTAAAGGAGTCATTTTTAAATTCAAATGAGCCAAGATTGTTGAGGCTTAGAAAGATGGGATAGCTATAGAGTAAAAAAAGCACCAAGGGAATAAGAAACTTTGTCATGAAATTACTCCATGACAATGATGAATAATAGAGCTGGCTTCCGGTCACAACCTCGCGAAAAGGTCTTTTGCCAATTAGAATGGGAAGTTCAAACACTGGAAAGAGAAGGCTCAACGCACTTATTGGCATTCTCAGAAGGGCCTTAAATCGACTAATGATGAATGAGCTATTTTCTTTTATCCCTGAGATGGCCATGGTGAGAGGAGCACCAAAAAGGATTGCACATAAAAGCTGGACGAGAAAATAGAGGATCGCAATTTCAAGAATGGCCCTTACCGGACTCTGAGCAAGATTTTGAATCGCCATTGAAAGTTCTACTTCTAATAGCTTTGTGAACTGTTCGTGATTTTGGAGTTTGTTAAGGATCTCCTGAATCTCAGGGGATGGTCCAATGATAACTTTAAATTTTTCTAAAAAATTAGGAATCAAAGAGTAAAGGCTTTTAAAGACTTTCTCAGAGGTTTGAGTCAAAAAGCTTCCAATCGCCTCATTTAGTGCCATGGACTTTTTGATAAAAACATAAAAGCTAAAAACAAAGATCAGATCACAAAAAAGAGAAAAGGTTCTCATGACAATTTTTGGGGCAGGCTTATCACTTGATCCAAACTTTCTTGCTTCTTTTAGTGGAACTTGAGCTTTTTGTTTTTGAAGTTCATTGATCTCTTCTTGTGTAACCTGAGCAGCTCCTGTCGATTTCGTCAGAGACTTCTCAATTTCATCCAGTTCTTCGTCTGAGTCCTCAACGCTTGAGATATCTGTATTTTCATCAAAAGACTCTTCTGGAATTTCGGGCCTCTTTTTTTTGAAGAGCCTTTTAACTTTATTGAGAAGGGAAGTTTTCTCTTTTAAGGGTTCTTCTGGGGCCTCTTCTAAATCTTCTTCGAGGGGGACCTCTTGTTTTTCAACTTGTTTACCCTTTCTTTTGAAAAGCTTTGTGAAAAAGGAGAGTTTGGATACAGGTTTTGCAGAATCTAGGGCCTGAGTTTCAATATTGGGAAGAGAGGTGCTTAAGGTCTGTTCAATCGTTTCATCATCAGACTTTTCGATAAATTCAAATTCTTCTTCTTCATCAGGATGACCTTCAGGCTCAGAGACCTGAATTTCTTCTTCATCTGGTAGTTCGAACTGGAATTCGTCATTAAGCTCTTCGTTTTCTTGTTCCTCTCTCTCTTTTTCATCATCAATAGAGGTTTCTGCTTGGATTTCTTCTGTTTTATCTTCAGAGTCTGTGGGAGATTCATCATCTTTACTATCGATTGAAGCTTCTTCATCATCATTAAGGATTTCAATCTCGAAGTCCATTTCATCGACGTCCACATTCGCTTCAGGAGCTTCTGTTTCACTAATCACTTCTTCTTGCTCTTGTGGGAGGCTTTCAATAAGTCCTTGCTGAATTTCTTCTTGCGGAATTTGAATTTCAAGGCCTTCAGATGAATCTGTTGAAATGATTATTTTTGAGTCAGTATTGTTTTCTTTAACTGCTTCTGATTGTTCAAGAACTTCCAGAGTAAAGTCTGAAGCAAGGTCAACCTTTTGCCCTGGTGATAGGAGTATGTTCTTTGGGCCAGTTATTTTTTTTCCGTTGAGCTCAATTTCAAACTCAGAACTTCGGATAATGAGGTTAATATTGTTGCCCATTTTTTTGATAGCAATTTTTTTTAACAGCTGATCAAAGAGAACTTCGTAAATCGAATCTTCATCTTGAAGCTGTTTTTTGACTGCATCAAAATCTAATTTCTTTTCAATAACAAATGGAATTTGTCTTTCAGTATTAAGCGTGAATAGGAGGCTTGTTGTGCTTGTCACAAATCTTTCTTTCTACTTTGAATGAATTTCATGGGCATCTATTTAATTTTACCTTTT
>JBMYPC010000026.1:0-28559 GCA_049599895.1 Bacteriovoracaceae bacterium
TTTTGAATCATTTTTATTTTCCAAAAACCAATTTCGAGCTAAGCTACTTTTTCTATCTTCTTTCCATCTCTGATGACAGTGTTGACATGAATGTCATAGCCATTTGGCCAAGCGAGTGATCCGTATTCGATATAAGCTTTTTTGAAAAAATGAATATCTCTTAAAGGAAGGAGCATTTCGTGATTTTCAGACTTGATAAAGTCCATTTCATATTTATATCTTTCACCATTGTCCAAAGTGCAGGTAATCGAGAAATCGTGAATAAGGATATTAACTATCTTTCTCATTGGTCGGCTCCTGGAATTCGAAACAACTGCTTGCCTTTTTGAGCGAGATCCCAAACTTCAAGCAACTCTCTTTGGTACTCTAAGCTCCACTCCTTGATTATTTTACAAGCTTTAGGAGGAAACTTTCCCTCCATGAGTTCTCCCGTATTAATATTAAAGAGAGCTTCAAAGCCCTGATAGTATGCATGAAAATGAGGAGGATTGTGTTCTCTGTAGAAAACTTTGATCGCAATTCCAAAGAACATCGAAATGATAGGCATATTACTTTTTCCTGTTTGCTGTAGGTCCAAAGCCTTTTGAATTATCTTTGATAAACCTTTCACCTAGACTTCCCAGCTCAATTTTTTGAGGGCCAAGAAGCCATTGCTCAAGGGCTTGGTTGACTACAAGAGTAAAGTTTAGGCCAGGATAAGTCTCGATTGCCTTCTCTATTTCAGAGACAAGATCACTTGAGATATTAATTGATTTTTTTGTTACTTGGTTTGGCATTGATTGTCCCTATTTATAATATTACTAAATAATATATGGTAATACTAGTTGGTCGTCAATGATGTCAATGAGTTTTAGGTATCAAAGTTCGAAAAGTGCCCGCTAACGGGTATCGTTTAAGAGCTTTCGTTGCTCCTCACTTTTGAACTTAAGAAAAATTCTAGTTTCTTTGTCGACCTGAAAGTTGAAGACGAACTTTTTGTTGGATATTGTCGATATGAATAGACTCTTTGTCGTAGAGCTTAGTGAAGTTCAGACAGTTTTGAGTTGGATTCCCTCGAGGGAAATCTCTTTTGGCCCCATAAAAATCAGAACATGTTCCAAGATAATAACTAACAAATTCAGGGAAGTTTTTATCAATTAAATTGATAATCGCTTTGGCCTTTTCAGGTTGAAGTGTTGAGAAAGTTCTATCTGGAATAAAAGGATTAACCTTCATCATCGAGATGACTTTTTGTCTGCGATTATAATGTTTTCTCAGAGTTTGGACTCGGTTCCAAGCAAGATTAAAAAGAGGTCCTTTAACAGGGTTTCTTAAAAGACTTGTAAAGAGGTAATAGTCTTCTTCATCGAGCTTAAATTGTTCAAAATTTTTCACAAGCCAGAACATAACATTTTCTTGGGCACTGACTTGAGTACTACTCGAGCTTAAAAGTGTTTGTTTAAGGTTAGGGAAGATCTGATTCAGGCAATCAAGAGTGGCCATCCTCTGTACTGTGGCAGCAAGGTCCTCAAAGTTTGTTTTGTGAATGTTATCGCCAATAATCTTATGAGTGAGGGCAGAAGAAACAAAATAATCAGAACAGTAATGTGAGGCGATTTGTGATGTGGTTGCACTTTCAATCATCGGCCAGAGATCCATATCTCTTACCATTCTTCTTAGTGGGCTGAGTTTTTTGGCGAGATCAAGACCAAACTGGGCATCTGTTTGCGTTCGAAACCAGAAGTTCTTTGATTGCTTATAGCACTGGGCCTTTTGTCCTGACTTTAGGCAATAGTCTGTGTACTTAAGCCAATAGGCCCTCGCTTTAGCGAGAAACTCTTTATTTGTTTTCGTCCAACTCCAGGTAAGGAGTGTATCAACTTGTTCTCTGTCTTTTTCTGAAAATCTCTTTTCTTCGGTCAGTCTTTCAACTTCTGAGGTTCCCATTTTTTGGACTAATTTTATCCATTCCTTGGTTCTTTGTTTTGGACTTAAATCGAGAGCATGCTTTAAAAACTCTTCAGAGTTTTTCTCTTTGGCAAGAATTCTTAGATCTTCAAGAGTGTAGTTTTTGGCCACAACTTGAGCTGAAAAAAGAAGAAGGAGTAAAGGCCCTAGGGCCTTAAATCTAAGGGGGTTTCTCAGGTTTAGTTTATTCATCCCAATATTTTATAGACTGCATCAGGAAGGCGTCAATAAAGTCTCATTATTGCCATGCCGCAAGGGGTTAAAGTTGATAATGTGTATTGGTTTTGGCATACCAAAAAGAGGGTTTTTTATGGTGAAAAAGGGTGAGGATATGGAAAATTCCAGAGAGGAAACTGGGAAGAATTCCGGTAGTTTAACTAATCAGTTTTCAAGTCTCGTTCCAAAGTTAGAACTCCAAGAAATTGTTGATCATAATACGGACTATAAAATCATTGCTAATGATTCAATCGCTGCATTTCTTTTTGAAAGCGGAAAAATTAAATCTGAGTGTGAAACACAAGTAAAGGGTCTTATTGATAAGGCCAAGTGCGATGGCTTTCGACAAGTCAGTTTTGCTGGAGTTCCACTATTAGTTCTCATTTTAAAAGAAGAAAAAGAATTAAGGCTTTATTCACCTCGATTAGGTTTTGAGCTTTTCTGGCTTCATACAGTGGACTCTTCTCATGAAAAGCTTAAGGGCCATGTTGATAAGTTTTTAAATCTCTATAACTCTGATGAAAGAAATACAGTCATTGAACAAGTTACTCATGAGTTTGACCTTCCAGATTTTACAAATGAAGAGAAGTGGAAAGAAATTGAAAGTCGTGAGAGTGAGCTAAGATCAGCCCTTCTTGTCCATCTTAATCATTATAGGCCAAGCCTGTTTGAAAGAGTTTCTAATGTTATGCTTTCTCTTTCAGCTTCATTTGCTCTTATCCGTGTTCATCTTCTTAAGTTTCTCGCAGTCCTTCCTTCTCTTGATTATGACCAATCGGGAAAAGAAGTGAAGCGAGTTTGGCTTGAATCTTTAAGAAGACTCGCTGAAGACAACTTAAAGGCGAAACTTTCAAAGGCCAAAGGACAGAATCGAGCTCTCCCTTTAAGCTGGTCACTCTGCTTTCAAGCTCTAGGTGTTATTAGCCAGCTCATACCTCAATTAGTTCTTTCTAAGCTTATTCGTTTTAGTGTGAGGCTTATGGCGAAAAGATTCATTGCTGGGGAAAATATCAAAGTCGCTAGTGGAGTCTTTAAAAGCCTCGCAAAGACGAAAAGGGATGTGACTCTTGATCAACTAGGGGAGCTTGTGGTTTCCGACCAAGAAGCTGATCATTATAAAGACAAAGTACTCGAACTCGTAAGAGGGATGAAGTATCACTATAGAGCCGGTGAGAGAAACTCTGCTGGAATTCTCAAGGCACATATTTCAATTAAAGTCTCGGCGTTATGTTCAGACTTTAAAGCCGAAGCATTTGATTACACCTACGAAAATATCGCTCCAAGACTGACAGAAATTTTAATTGAAGCAAAAAAGAATCAAGTCTTTATCAATATCGATGCCGAACATTACCATCATCGAGACACCGTTTTTGAGGTCTATAAAAAGGTTCTCTTAGAGTGTGAGGACTTAAGAGACTATAAAGACACTGGTATTGTTCTTCAGGCCTATCTTCGAGATGCGGTAAAACATTTAAAAGAAATTCAGGAACTTGCAAAAGAGAGAAATCTCATCATGCCGATAAGGCTCGTCAAAGGAGCTTATTGGGATGCGGAAACTATTGAGGCCAAAACTCATAGTGAGAATGCTCCTCAATTTCTTAATAAAGAAGAAACTGATCTTCACTTTAGACAGATCGCTTATAAAATCTTAGAGGCAAAAAATGAGCTTCAACTGACTTTGGCCTCCCACAACTTTTCTGATCATTCATTTGCGAAGGCCCTGAAAGATAAACTTTTTAAAGATTCCCCCGAAATAGAACACCAATGTCTTCACATGACTTATGAAGCTTTAAGTCTTTCTCTTTCTCATATGGGATGGGCCACAAGAAATTATGTTCCTATTGGGAGTCTCATTGTTGGGATGGCCTATTTGGTCAGAAGAATCATGGAGAATTCATCTCAGGTGGGAGTTCTTACCATTATGCGTTCTCACAAAAAGGCCAATAGCTTATCCCATCCTCGAGATGTCTTTAAAAAGAATAAAAGCTTTGGCCATTATGCTCTCGATGAGAGTGTGATTCCTTCTGAGCAGTTTTTTAATTATCCCATTTTTCGCTCTTACCTTGAAGATGAAAGAAAGGGGGCTGAAGATGCGCTAAAGAATTTTTCAGTGATTGATTATACGAACTCAAAACTTGAAAAGGAGAGCATTCATAATGTTTATTCTCCAAGTGATAAAAGTGAGCTTGTCGGAAGAATCAACTTTTTAACAGTTGAGCAGTGTACAAGTTATATTGAAAGGGCCAATGAGTGCTTTAAAAGAAAAGATTGGCAAAACCTAGGGATGAAAGTCCGCTCTGGATATCTTGTTAAAGCAGCTCATTTAATGGGTCTAAGAAGAAATGAGTTTTCTGCTCTCATTATGAAAGAGGCAGGAAAAACTCTCAATGAAGCTTACGCCGATGTGGATGAGGCCATTGATTTTTTAAATTTTTACGCAAGATCAGCTCTATCTCATACTCGGAAGTTTCCAGAGAGTTTTGAAAGAGGACCTGTCGCTGTTATCAGTCCTTGGAATTTTCCCCTTGCGATTCCTTGTGGCATGGTCGCTGCTCCACTTGTTATGGGAAATCCAGTTCTTTTAAAGTCTGCGGAACAGACTCCTATTGTCGCTGAAATGTTGATTAGACTTTTTCACGAGGTCGGAGTTCCAAGAGAAGTCCTTACCCATGTTCCTGGAGATGGAGAGACGGTAGGGGATACCTTAGTGAAAAGTCCCCACATTTCAACCATTGTCTTTACCGGCTCTAAAGCTGTTGGGACACATATTGCTCATGTTTGTTCTAAGCGTCTTTATGAAAACCCTCTCAATAAAAAACAATACCCAGTAAAAGTGATTACTGAAATGGGTGGGAAGAATGCTGTGATTGTCACGCCTTCAGCAGAGCTTGATGAGACGGTTGCTGGGATTCTTTATTCTGCTTTTGCTCATTCAGGACAAAAATGTTCAGCGGCATCTCGAGTGATTGTCGATAAAAGAGTCAAGCCTGTTCTGGTTCAAAGATTAAAAGAAGCAATTGAGAATCTTCCCGTTGGAAATTCCACATCGTTTGGAACAACTCTTAATCCGGTTATCACTGAAGAGGATCAGAAGCGACTTTTTAAAATGGTTGAACTGGCAAAAGAAGAATCTGTTCATCATGGCGGAAAAGTTTGGGCGGATCGAAGTCAGGAACTTAAAGAGTTGAATGGTCACTTTGTTGGCCCTGTCTTAATTGAACTTCCTCTTGAGCGAGCAAAACACCCACAAAGTTATGCTCAAAAAGAATTCTTTGGTCCCGTGATTCATCTGATGACCTATACTGAACCCAAAGAAGCACTCAGACTTTTTAACAGTTCTTCTTACGGACTTACGGGGGGAATCTTTGCCCAATCTCAAGATGATGTTGATATTTTTCTTCCTTATCTTGAAAGTGGAAATCTCTATATCAACCGTTCGATAACCGGCGCCAGAGTGGCAATTGAACCTTTTGGAGGCTTTAAGCTTTCAGGGACTGGTCCCAAAGCGGGTCATCCTCATTACATTAAATCTTTTAATGTTTTTCCATTTGAAGAAAATGTGATTGGTGAAAAAATGATCAATGTTGAAACTGGCTCAGATTATGAACTTGATCTTTGTTCTGCATCTCAACTTAAAACTAAAGAAAGAATGAAAAGAATAAAAAGTTTCGCTAAGGAGTTTGAAAGAAACTTTGAAAGTTTTTATCAAGGAATCTATGGGGATAAGAAAAAAGATCTTTCCGACTTTTTTCAATTTCTTTATCGAGACTATGAAAGATTTATCTCTTCACCTTGGAATAATCGAGTCATCCCTGGTCAAGAATCTTATAATCTTCTCACTCTTCCAAGAGAGAAGAATCTCCTCATCAGTTATGAATGGAGACCTTATCTTTCAAGTTTAATTTCAGCATTTCTTGCTCTTGCATCAGGGGGAGGGCTAACGGTCCTTACTCGTAGTGAAAAAAGTTATGCATGGTGGAATTCTTTTCTTTCGATGGCGAGGAAGTCGGGATTTTCAACTGAGAACTTTGATGTTTATTTTGTGAGTGAGAAAATCTTAAAAACGACGGTTTCTTCAAGAGATTATCAAAATCTTATCTTTGATGGACGAGCTGATAAACTTCATGAAATTCAGAAGCTCTTAAATGTGAGATCTCCTAAAGATTGGTTTGGGCTTGTTCATATTCTTTGCCCTCAGGACGCGGCAGATATTTTTGATTATGAAAAACGGGCCACTGAATTTTTTAATGTTCGTTCTGTTGCCAACAATACTATGAGGCATGGCGCGCCTTTAGAACTGGACTTTTAATGGAGAAAATCAAAAGAGTCCTTTGTTTTGGTTCGGGAAATATGGTTTCGGCGCTCATCAAAGCCTATACTGATAAGGTTTCAAATAAGATTTCAAAAGACCAGCACCAGAGCTTTCAAATTGATCTCTATTCCCCAAGTGGTAAGAGTTCAAAAAAACTTTTTGATGAGCTTCCAGATTCTTCTTTAAAAGCACTTATTGACCAGCCTGTCTTCTCTGAGTATGACATTGTGATTCTTGGGCTTAAGCCTCAGCAGTTTAAAGAGGCTTCTTTAAAGCTAAAGGGAAGCTTTAAAGAAAGATGTATTGTTGTCTCGATTTTAGCCGGTGTCTCACTTTCTCAAATCCAAGAGGGGCTAGATCATAAAAAAGTTGTCAGATTAATGCCAAATACTGCCTCTGAAGTTTTTGAAGGGGCCAACACTATTTGTTTTTCAGATAATTTTATTGAAACAGAAAAAAATGATGTTTTAAGTCTTTTTGCTCCATCTGGGCAGTTAATTGAACTTTCTGAGAAAGAATTAAGCTTGGCCACAATTGTGTCAGGCTCAGGGCCTGCCTATGTCTTTAAGCTCGCTGAAATTTTTGAATCAGAGCTCAATAAACAGGGTCTCGATAAAGAAACAGCGAAACAATTAGCGGCGCAAACTTTGTATGGGGCCAGCAAGCTTTTAAAGTCTTCTGAGCTTGAAGCGAGAGAGCTAAGAGCAAACGTAACATCAAAGGCAGGTGTGACTGAAGCCGTAATAAAAAGTCTAGAAACAGGTGGATTTGATTCTCTTTGGGATCAAGCATTTGAGAGTGGACAGAAACGCAACCTTGAACTTTCAGGAGAATAAAATTTGAGTTATTTAAAGGAGACCCTTCAGATTTGGTCATTTGGTTTATTTAAAGTCCCGATGATTCTTTTTCTCTCGCCAAAGGTTGTCTCTCTTGATGAAAAGCATATTAAGCTCAAGCTTCCTCTAAGCTATAAATCTAAAAATCATTTGGGCTCAATGTATTTTGGAGCTCTCTGTGCTGGGGCCGACCTTGCCGGCGGATATCTCGCTTATCGCCTGTTTAAACTTCAAAAGAAAAATGTCTCTCTTGCTTTTAAAGAGTTTGAAGCAAAGTTTTTAAAAAGATCTGAAGACGACACTATCTTTATTTGTGATCAAGGGGAGATGATTTCAGAGTTTGTCGATGAAGTTATGGAATCTGATGAAAGGCAAAATCGCTGGGTTAATGTAAAGGCGTACGAAGAGCGAAACCTTGATGAACCTGTGGCTGAATTTCGTTTACTTCTTTCTTTAAAAAGGAAATAGTTTAAGCGGGATTCTCAGAATGAATGTAGTGGGTTTTGACTTTGAATTTATTTTCAATATGTTTTTGAAGTTCTTGAACCCCAAATTGCTCAGTTGCATTATGGCCACCAGCAAACATTGAAACTCCTGCTTCATAACTTTCATGCCAATCATGTTCACTGATTTCACCTGTAAGATAAGCATCAAGTCCCTTCTTTGAAGCTTCCTGCCATTCGCTATTAGCGCCACCGGTAATAATTCCAAGAGTTTTAATTTCTTTTTTAGGGTTTCTTTCAGAGGTAATGATTGAATGACTGAGAATAGATTCAAGCTGTTCCGATAACTTTGAAACTTGAATGGGTTTTGAAAAACTCCCTTGGATTCCTGTAGGAGAGCCTTTGTAATCACCAAAAGCTTCACAATTTTCAAGGCCTAGCTTTTTTGCAATAGCAGCGGCATTTCCAACTTCTGGGTGAGCATCAAGGGGAAGGTGATAGCCGTAGAGGTTAAGGTTATTTGTAATGAGTGGCTTAACTCTTGAGGCGAACGGGCCTGTTATCGCTCGTGGTCCATGGAACTTCCAAAAGAGACCATGATGAACGATGAGAGTGTCAGCACCAAGCTCAATGGCCTTCGCCACAGATTCTTGAGTTGCCGAAACCGCAAAAGCAATGGATTGAACGTTATCTGAGCCTTCAATTTGAAGTCCATTTGGCCCATAATCTTGAAACCCTGAGATCTCAAGGTAGTCGTTTAGGTAGGTTGTTAAGCTATCTCTTTCTATGGTTTCCATAAGTCATCAGTGGGTGAGATCAGGGTCTTTCTGAGAAGAGACTCGAGTTTTATTTTGAAAGTCGAGGGCAACGAGATTGTCGAGTTCCTCGTCTTTATTTTTATAAAGTTTCAAGTTCGAGGCCTTTGAGTCAATTTGATTGGCCTCATCATGTTCTGATGGACTTTCAAAAACATCATCATCAAGATCGAGCTTTTCGTTAGGGTTTTTAAGGGAGTGCTTAAGTTTCTCAACTGTACCGTGAAGTTCTTCATGATAAGGGGCCAGACTTAAAGCGAATGAGAATTCTTCTAAGGCCTTTGCATAATTATTCAGCATGACATAGGCCCTACCAGAATTAATATAAGGGTATTCTCGGTTTTGGTAGTTGCTTGCATTTTTAGCAAGATCAAACCATTTTAAACTCTCTTCGACTTTTCCTTCATTGAGAAGGTAGCTACCAAGGTCATTAAGGGAAGGCCCATAACTTGGATCAAGTTTGATCGACTTTAAGCAGTATTTTTTTGCTTTATTAAAGTCACCAATAAGGGAATAAGACCAAGCAATCAATGTGAGAACTTCAGGAGTTTCAAGGTAGTTTAAAGCCTTTTTGAAATTTTGCAGTCCTTCCTCATTATTCTTTTTAAAGATCGCTTGATGACCTTGTCTTAAAAAGGTCTTATATCTCTTTTCTCTTTGCCAAAGAAGAGTTTCAACGGTGATGTTTTCGGCTTCAGCAACTTTTTGAACGTCTTCGAGTTTGAGATAGAAACTTGGAATGATCTCGTCATTTTCAACTTGAGAGTTTGTCTCGGAATCCATCTCGATAAGATTTGTTCTAGGGAGCTGAATATCAATTTCAGAAATAGAGTGGGCAAGAATATGAAGTTCATAACTTGCTCGATAAAGCCAATTGATATAATCCACAGCAGTTTTTGTTATTGAGCTTGAGTGAAAGTTAAAGCTTATAAGGGATTCCATAAGCTGAGTGGTTCTTTCGTTATAAAAACTCAGAGACTGATTTGCATCAGGTCTACAAAGAAGAGATCTAAATTTATCTGCGAGAATCTCCTGCTCAACAAAAGCTTGAAGTTGATGCTTAAACTTGGCCTCGAGCTGTTGGAAGTCTGCGCGATGACCGATTTCTGAGAATTGATCAATGGCATAGAGGAGTCTTTCAAGGTAACCAGAGGCACAGTGGAGCTCTGACAATAAGAGATTCTTAAGATTTGTGTTCATATCATCCTTGTATGTTTCTTGAGCGGAGAACGTCCTTGTCCCGCTATGTTCTTCTAAATTTTGTTCCCTTAAAAAACTCATTAATTCAAAATTAATAAGACCAGGATTTTTTAAATTTAAAAGAATATCTCTTGTCTTCATGTTAATGGTGATCCTTTCACATTGCCAAGTTGGAATAATAACAGAGCGTCTAACTAGGATTAATTGTTCAGACGTCTTTTAAAGATTCGCAGAATTCATTCCAATGAAACAAATTCCTAAGAACTGCAGTATCCATAGGCAATAGATAAAGACTTGAGTCTTGAGCTCGTCATCAATGGTCTTTGCTTTGACTTGAATTTGCTGAGCATTCATTTTTTTTATAGTTTGGATGTTAGAAATTGTTGTTTTTTGATGTGATTCAAATCCCATTTGTGACTCCCCGGTGCGCGGCAATGGTTGCCAGTGGCAAGCATTGAAGCGTCCAGCGGACGCCTTACTACCTAAAGTGAGACTCAGTCATTTGAGTCTGGTTTTATTGTTACAAGTGGGATGCCAAAAGTCGTAGGTCTAAATACTTAAAATTGTGTATTGGATATAACTCTTTTAAGGGAATATGACACCAGAGGGAGGTCAGACTGTCTCCGTCGGGGCGGTCCGTGCTGTCCGCACTGATAACACTGTCTTCTGATTCTGAGGGACTGTTTACGGCTCGGACCGTCCCGACAGTAACGGATCTCAGTAACGAATCAATCGATTCGAGGTGCTCACTTTCTTATACCGATTGGTAATCTGCTTAAAAATATTCGAACTCTTTGATCCAATAGCAGCGGGAGACCTGTAAGAATCAACTCCGTTTTTTCCTTTGCGTCCTTTGAAGTTCGCAAATGGATTTTTTACTTTCTTTTTCTTAGAGCGCTTAAACTTTCTTCCACTTGAATACCCTAAGCTTCCGGTAGAGTCTCCATCGTACTTGGTTTTTCCTGAACTTAAATCATAACCTGAGGCACCTGGAGCTCCACCTCGTGGGGCACCGCCACCTGGAGCTGCGGCACTACCGCCACCACCTCCGCCTCCGCCACCTCCGGCAAAGGGATTGGCCCCTTTCGCAAGTTTTCCTGGGCCAACACCACCTTCGATGCTGTTTCCACCCTTATCAACTGTTGCGAGAGGTTTTGCAAAACCAGTAGGTCTTTTTCCATTTGTACTTGCGACCGCTGAAGAGCTATCACCATTTCCGTTTCCATCATCCGTTAAAGTCGCCCCTCCGGTTGAAGCTGTTCCAGCATCACCAAAGTTATAAGCAACATCAGGGAGTCCATAAATTCGAGAGTCATCAAGATTTAAACAATCAGGGTGAGTGGGAAAACCAGCGCACAAAGTGTCTTTTAAATCTTCACCAGTAAAGGTGAGGGGAATCGGTTCAAAGTTTTTGATTCCGGCCAGAAGTCCATCAATTCGACTCGCTTGTTTTTTTAAGATACTTGCTTGAAGAAGAGCTGTCGCCAGTTGCGCCCCAGAGTTAAAAAGCTCTTGGGTGATTTGCTCACGGGCTTGTTCGTTTTCAAGGTGGGCCATGCCTTGTCCACCTTGTACTGCTTTTCGACAAAGATTTTCAATTTCATGTTCATTAAGAGCTGTCTCTCCATCTGAAAGGTTTCCATAAGTCTCTTGTTCTAGATGAGATAGCGCTGCCGTTACTTGAGACATATCAAGCTGAGCAGCAGCTTCTTCTGAAAGTTTTGTTACTCTTTCGTCTGCTCGCTTTTTTGTAAACTTTCCGAATTCTTTATAAAGTGAATCAATATACTTGGCCTCACATTCAATATTAGGGAGACATCGATTAATAAGGTCTTCTGAGTCAGGCATTTTACTCTTTATGGTAAAGAGAACACCCATTTTGACCCCTTCAAAAGCTGCATTTTGAACTGCAATATCGGCTTTTTTAAGGATTGATTCTTTTTGTTGCATGAGAGGAAGTTTATAATCTTGCCCGTTGTCTCTCATTAATCGAGTCTGCATATCAAATTGAAAGTCTTGCATATCAATTTGTTGAAAAGCAGTAAGACCTTGTTTCCCCACCATGGCGATATTGTAAGCATTGATTCCATCGTTACAGGCTTGAAAGTCCTGAGTCTCTGATCCAACTGAGCGACAAGAGATTTTTCCATCAAAGGAAGCTTTTTCTTGTTCATCAAGGTTATCATCCTCGTAACTTATAGGATCAATAATATGGTAAGAAGCTGCACAGCTTTTCATTCTTGATCTTAGGCCATTCGCTTTTTTGATATATTTTTTACTTAAGCTCACGATCGAGTCTTTATCAGCAGATTTGATTTGATCATCAAAGTCACTAAAGAGGGCCGCGAAGCCACGATTCCATCGGTTTTCTATCCCTGAGTCTTCTCCAAGTTGATCCCAGGGCTTATCTGATTTTCTTTGGCAATTAAAATAGGGGTTCGTTCCCGGAGGGATTTGAGAGTCGATATCCTCGACATCATTATCTTCCATTGCAGTTATAAATGAAGGCTCTTTACCTGGAGCTTCATCTCCTGGAAAAGTCATGTCGACACAGGAGAGAGCTTTTTCAGTGGTCTCCTCAGACTTTGTTTCCTGTTCTACAACTGCAGCTCGAGTTACTAAACCCTCTCCTGTTTTTGTTCCTGCTTCCTTTAGTTCCTCTGGGCTTGTTCCACCACTGTTGGCGGTGACTTCTCCATCAGAACTTCCATCTCCTTCAGCTGTTATAGTATCTTCAGGTTCAGGATCAGCTTGAGGCTCCTCTTTACCAGGACCCTGTTCCGCCTTTGCCTCTGCCAGTTGACTTTCTTTTTCTTCAAGGGCTTTCTCTAGGCTTTCAATGTCTTCTGGAGAGCCTTCAGTCCCTTTCTTTTTTTCCTCTTCAATAAGTTTTTCAATTTCTTTTTTGTGAGATTCTAGCTCAGCAACTTGGTTTAGTGGTTGAGTTTTATCTAAGAGTTCTTGATAAATCTCTGGACCGTCTTCTACAGATTCGAGTATCCCTTCTCCTAGACTTTCTGCTGCTTCACGTCTTTCATGATCCGACTTAGTAGTATCCTTAAAAGTTTTAATTAGTTTGTTTTTGGTGTATAACTCAGAGTAGATTTTCTTATCTTCTTCGCTTAATAATCCCTTATTTTCTAGTTGTCTTGCGGCTTCAATTCTGTTTGCATCAGATTCCTTTTCATTATCGAAGATCTTCCAGTTTGGATCAGTTTTAACCTGTTGTCCTTTGTCTTGAGTTTGCTCTTGAGCTTGAGCTTGAGCTTGAGCTTGAGCTTGAGCTTGAGCTTGAGCTTGCTCTTGAACTTGCTCTTGAGCTTGAGCTTGCTCTTGAACTTGAGCTTGTTTCTGCTCTTCAACTTGTTGTTTGAGCAACTGTAGTTGTTCCTTTGCAGCTTCGTCGAAGACATCACCATATAATTCTTTAATTGTTGGAACTGCTTTTAATATTTCATGTGCCGGAGCATTTGGATTAATAATTGCTTTGCCGGAAGAAACTTTTATCAGATAATTTTCTTCAGAGGTCTTGGCTTCGGTTGCGTTAACGATTCCCGAAAAGCAAAAAATAAATAACAAAGTTGAAAGCTTCATAGGCATTCCTATACAAAATTAAAATATCCTAGTTCTATTATCGGTTAAATTAGTGAAATATTTGAGCTTTTTATTCTTGCGAGATAGTAAGGTACTGTAATTAAAGAGGAATGTCGTTGGGAGGAGGAATTCTTTCTTGCTCAAATTTTTGGCAATATGGTACTTAGAGGCCATGAAATACGAAACGAAAGTGAGAAAAGAGCATATCGATAGCTTAGGGCATATGAATCATGCCCAGTACCTCGAGATGTTTGAAGCTGCGAGATGGGCGACTCTTGAGGAGTATGAGCTTCGGGGGATGACTCTTACCAAGTACTTAATGGAGCATCTCAAATATGGTCCTGTGATTTTAAATGCCAATATCTCTTATAAAAAAGAGCTGATTCTCGATGAAAAGGTTTTTATCACCACAAAGTATTCTGAAGGCCGAAGAAGTTTTCTTTTGAGCATTTATCAAGAGATGTTCAACGAAAAAAATGAGCTTGCAGCAGTAGGTGAGTATGTCATGAGCTTTATGGATTTAAGAGAGCGCAAGGTTGTAAAACTTCCCGACGAAATAAAATCTTTAATTTATTAATTCACCCTTAAAAAATAACGCTCATAAAGTTCTTCGAAGTGATCGACAATCGTTTCAAGAAGATGAAACTCAATACCTTTGTCTTTGGTTTTTTTGAGAAAGAAATCATAATAATCTTTTTTAGTTTGTTTCTTAATCAAGATTTCTGCTGAAGGAAAATGGCTTAGATGCCACGGTTCAGGGGCCACGCCTCCTAAGTCATTTAAGTAAGGCCTTTTAAAATTGAATCTCTGGCAATTTGAAGTGATAAATTCTGTTAACTTCGAAAATGGGCCATCTTGATCATATTCACTAGGTTCGAGTTTCAGTTTATAGTCTTTAGCGACAGCTCTTTTATCATAGACATCAATCTCGCTTCCTAGGTGATGACGAGAGAGTCCTGGAATTGCACTATAGCGACAGATAGCATGAATCTTTTCAATAGGAGAAAGGCTTTTCATATCAACAGAGTCTGCTTGATCATCGTGGACTAAAAGCTCTCCTTGAACTTTTCTGTTCCAAATCGAAAGCTGTCTCTCAAAACTTCGATAACCACTGACAACTGTTAGATCAATCCCTTCGTTTAAAGCCTCTTTTTTTAAATGACTGAGGTCATCGACAATATCGTTCATGACCAAGATGTTCTCTTGATCGTGTACCAGTTTTTTGTCCTTGAGAAGGGGATAGAGCTCGATGAGGTCTTGTTCGTAAGCTTTAAAGTTATTCGTCATCAAAAAGTCTTTTTAATCCAGAGATTGTGTACCTTCTTGAAATGATCGTAAAGATGTCTCGATCCTTATCAGAGTTGATATCGCTATTTTTATATTCGTATTCTTTATCCATATAGCCAGCGCCTTCAACTTTGTTAGCACCGCCTGATTTTGATCCACCGAGATTAAAGTTAAAGTCGTTTTTCTTAGAAGATTTTCCTTTAAAACCGAGGCGTGAAGATGAGCCCATAATCCCTTGTTTGAGCTCTGCTTTCTGAGCAGCTTTCTTTAAAGCACTGGCAAGCTTTCCGCTTTGAGGTCTGGCTTCAAGAAGACTAGGAGCTTTAGAGGCTGCTGCCAGTTGATTTATTTTAGGTTTATTAAGTTTCTTTAAAAAAGCTTTTGTAAACTCAGCATCTTTAGGGAGTGGCTTTTTCCCTTCACTTCTTAGTTTTTTGTTCATCTTTTCAACTAAGGCCTTTCTCGCTTTATTAGCACGAGCAAGTTGGTTTTGGACTGTATTAAGGTTTGCTGAACCTGGGGCAATTGTTCCGCCATTGATAGAATCAAGAGTGGAGGCCACTTGGGTAAACCCTAATGCATTGGCATTGCTCGGAAGGCTTGTGAAATTAGTGAATGTTTTTTTGCAGGCATTTTGTCCGTTAGCATCTTTAAACTTTTTACACTTACAGTTTTCATCATATTGATTATCAACTGTGTAGCAGCCAAGCTTTTGTTCACCATTAGGTCCATAATCACCTTTGTCGGCAAACTTTAAACTTTCATTGGCGGACCATAAGGCCTGACAAGTTTCAGAGTTACTGCGATTGGAGTTTTGTTCTCCAGTATCTGTGTAACAATAGCATCTTGGCTCAGCAAGGTTATCTCGACCTTGGGGACAAAATTCGGCAACTGTCCCTTGGAACTCTTTCATAATCGCTTCAACTTTTTTGGCATTGGCCTTTGATTCTTCTTGTTGATCAGCAGCGGCTTTCGCCAGTTTATAAGTCAAAGTCAAAGAAACTCCTGAAACGATCATAATCATTAAAGGTGATCCAAAGCCAAAGCCTCCAATACTCGCAAGAGCATTTTTGACATCGCCAGTAGCACTTGAGTCAATCCCATCAGGTTTTTGAGCTGTTTCACCTTTTTCTTTGCCCCCACCTCCACAGCTTGGTTGGAACATGTCATAAACAGCAGCCGCTGCCGCGGCTGTATAACCTGCGGTGAGTACATAATAAGCTGTCTTTCTTTTTCCTGAATAATCAGCAATCTTTTCTTGCTCATCCTTTAAAAATTGAAAGGCCCTAATCTGACTCGCATAAGGGTCTTCAAGAGCATCTTCTTTTTCATAATTCTCACGAAGTTCATCTAATTGTTTTTTGGCCATGAATTTAAAATAAAGTTCAGAAAGAACTCCAACACCTGCTGTCCCTGCGAAAATATACTTACTGATACAACTTCCACCAGTTTGACCGACACCCATAAGATTAATTGTCACTAGAGCAAGGTTAATTCCTGAAAGACCAAGTCCCATCCAGGAATCATCTTCATCTCCCATCTCCCCTGTTTTACCTTTAGCAAAACGGTCGTTACAGGCCTTTCTTGAGTCGGCATCTTCAATGCCAGCACATTCTTGATATTCGTTTCTTTCATCAACGGATTTTTGTGTATAAATACAGCGACCTCTGGCAGGATCCCAGTTTCGATTTGGATCAGCATCACATTCTGATTGGCCAAGAGGGGTATAGCTATTAGCGGCTTTAACTCTATCTCCTGTAGGATCAGAAGATTGCGCGAAAGCAGTGAGGCTTAAACTTTGAAGCCAGAAACAAAAAATAACAAAAAGCCGAAGAGTAGGGTTTTTCATATCTTCTATTCTAAAAGATATTGCAAGTTTAGGGTAGCTTTGAAATCCCGTATAACTAGCTAAATATCGAGAATGTAAAGTGTTTTACTCAGTTTCTTGGGCCTGGGCCTTCTCCTAGAGCTGCCCTAAATAACTGGCATGGGCGTTTTTAAACTGGATAAAGTCTGATGGGATTTTCTTTTTAAACCATTTTTTGATCAAGGGATGATCAAAGTCAAAAGAGTTTTCTATGATCCATTTCACTTCTTTTGGGGTGAGGTATTCGGCTTTTTTTATCCTTAATTGTTTTTGCTCAAGCTGCGGGTATTGCCAGAGCTTAAACTCGATAAGACCCTGACCGTAGCCTCTAAGCACAGTTTTAAGATCAGTCTTTCTTTCATATTGAATTCGTCCTTTATGAGTCAGAACTTGTACTCCAATGGGGAGAATTTTTCCAAGAGTACTTCCGCTGGCGTAATCGAGAGTGTGAGAGAGTTCGTGAACAAGTATTGCTCTTAGACCATTATAAGAAAGGGTTTCATCAAGAAGCTTTTTATTCAGCCCAATATGATAGACAGGAGTTCCAAGAAAGACACGAGACCCACCAAAGTTCGAAGCTAAATAAACAGTCTCTGATTCAATGAGATAGTATTTTATTTTGATTTTCTTTTTTTTGAGCGCTGAAAACTCGGTTTCAATAAGCTTTCCAACTATGGGGTCGACTAATTGAAAAAGTTCAGAATCGTGAGTGAGAAACCTTTTTGAGGCCAAAAGATCACAGGAGAAAAACAAGAGAAAAGCACTGTACAGTGCTTGGTTGATTAAAAACTTTCTCATAAATGTTTATTGAAATTTTAACGTTTCTTGTCAAGAAACACCTCATCTTTTTGACAGAATGCGCGGTAATTATCAAAATTACCCTATGTCTTTAAAAAACCTCTATAACGAATCCTTTCGAAACAGCACTTTGGAGTTTTCTCCATCAAAAGGGCTTTTGAATCTTTTAGAGCACAAACTTGCTCTGGATTACCTTTCGGAAAAAGAGGGAAGACCCTTCGATGTTCTTGAATGTGGGTGCGGTCCTGGAAGCCATTTTGCTTTTTGGGGACAAAAACCAATGGGAACTTCAGTTAATGCCTTTGATTGGTCCGAAGTTGTCATTGAAAAAGTAAAGAGTCTTGAAGCTTTTAACGAAGTGAACTTTGATGTTTTTGAAGCGGATAGTTTTTCTTATCCTCTTAATTTTGACTTTATTTTAGATGCTCATCTTTTTCATTGTTTAATTGAAAAGGAGCAAAGAAAGAATTACTTAGAAAAAATAAAGTTTCATTTAAAACCTGGGGGATTCTTTTTTTCTGAAATGATGATTAGTCATAAAGGTCTTTATATTAATGACAACCCCGAAGTCTCTCTTTTAGATGATCTTCTTTATTATCAAGGCCAAGCTCAGAGATATGTCCCTCATTCTCTCGATCTTGAAAAAGAGTTAATTGAGTCGGGACTTAAAATTGAGTTCTTTACAATTCCTTATGGGCTTAGAATGGTCCCTATTCCCTATAGAGAAAAGGCCCTCTCTGGTGACCCTGAAGTTGTGAGGGTCATTATGAGAAAAGTTTAAAAGACAAGGTGAAATGATGAATAACTTATCAGTGGAATCAGTTTCAAGTTTCTTTAGAGGTATTTGGGAAGTTTTCTCAACGCCTCTTTTTGAGCTTTCCGGAAATCAGATTTCCGTTTTTTCGATCTTTGCTGCGATTGTCTTTTTTTATTTCTCATCAGTCGTATCAAAATATTCACAGAAGATTACCAGAAGATTTTTAGAGGGAAGACCAATTGATAAAGGAGTTAAAGGCTCTATCGTTAAAATTGTAGGCCATGTGGCCCAAGTCATTGGAATCCTGGTTGCCCTAGATATGATAGGGATCAACTTAAGTTCTCTTGTGGCCATTGGAGGGGTACTTGCTGTTGGTATTGGTTTTGGTCTTCAAAACATCACACAAAACTTTATCTCAGGACTTATTATTCTTTTTGAAAGACCCATTAAAAATGGTGATCTGGTTGAAGTTGACGGTGTCGTTGGAAGAGTGACTGAAATTGGATCAAGAAGTACTACTGTGACGACTCGAGACGATGTTTCCATTATTGTCCCCAACTCGAAGTTTATTTCTGAAAGAGTTGTGAATGATAGTTTTTCTGGGGAGAGACGACGTTTTCGAGTTTCTGTTGGTGTTGCTTATGGCAGTGAAGTTGAAAAAGTTCGAAGTCTTTTAATTGAAGTGGCAAGTTCTCATGGAAAGGTTCTCAATAGTCCAAGGCCAGAGGTCTTTTTTCAAGATTTTGCTGATTCTTCACTTAATTTTGATCTTAACGTTTGGATTCAAGATTTGTGGGCCAGTGAACAGATTCTTTCTGATCTGAGGTTTAGTATCGACAAGGCCTTTAGGGATGGCCATGTCGAGATACCATTTCCTCAGAGAGATCTTCACATCAAATCTTCAAGTGTGAAGTTCTAAAGCTTAATTTTAATCTTATTCATGTGGTCTTTTAGAAAGCGGTCCGTTATCAGGATTTCTTTCATGAGGACGTCTCTCTTCAGGTGCTCTTTCATGTGGTGAGCGAGCATTTGGAGAGTAAACATACTCGATATCTCCGGATCGAATAACTCGACCTGTGTTTAATCTGATATCTCTATTTCTCAGAAGTTTTGAAACGTCTTGAATTGATCTTGTGGTTCCACTGATGTCTTTTACTGAAAATCTTTTACCGTAATAAGTTTCAAGAGCTGCAACTTTTGTATTTGATCTCGTTTCACTCACTTGAAGTCTTTTAAGAGCACTTCTTTTGTACTTTGAAAGAATATCGGCGTTCGCTGAACTGAGCGCAAAATAAGCGCTAACAAGAATAAGAACTTTTAAAGAATTTACCACTAATGATTTCATACACACACTCCAAACCATAACGAACGTGAGCTTCCTGCTACGTGGCCATCCTGCCAATTTGCGCTGATCTCTCCTTGGATCTGCAATCGTGCAGCCTATAAATACAAGTCCTGTGCCAGAAAAGCTGTACCCTAACTTATTGGATTTCAATTAAGAATGTGGTGTCGTTTTGCCCCAGGGGGCATTTTGCGCCCTGTCGAAAAGGCCAAAAGAGGCGTTTAGGCTTCTTCGTGGTCCGCTTGAGGGATAAGAGACTTTAAGAAAAACTCTAATCCTTCACCCTCTAGCTCACAAGTCTGATGACGGCAGACTTGCCATTTATCTGAATCAGTGCTTTGCGCTTCAAAGATAAAACGCGGCAGAAAGTAGGCCTTGAATTGTTGAAATTTCTCTTGATCGACCCATGAAGCTGGAAACTTCACCTTTCGGTAGGCTTCAATAGGGTAAACGAAACTTCTTAAGGCCTCACCACATGCTAATGGGTTCTTTAGGCAATGGTTCTTCCAAGTCTTAATAAGCTCAGAAAACTTCTGCTCATATTCTAGCTCTTCCCATAATAAGGAAGCCTTTCGAATAAGGCCTATATAGGTTGAAAGGGGGGATTTGAATGAAGAGTCAAAACAGTCGAGCTCAGCATTGGGATGGCTGAAGCTTTCACTTAAGGCCGTTGGTCTTGTGAAGATCTTATTGTCGTTGAGAAATGCTCGTTCAATTTCTTCCATAGACTCTTGGAAGTTCTTTCGAAAGACAGCATTGCCTGTCATTTCATAGAGTCTTAATTGTGTTTCAGCAAAGAACACATAGTCTTCAAAATAAGGGATCTTATGATCAAGAGTTGTGACGTGCTTGATCCTTAGTTTTTGCTCTTCTTTTTTGACAAGAAAGCTATTGAAGATTCCTTCAAGGTTTTCATTGATCATTTGAAAGGCCTTAACCTTAATCACTTGAACCGGGCAGTACTGAACAACATCAACAAGAGCACTGAGAATCATAAAGTTCCAGCTCGCAACACCTTTAGTATCTGTTTGAGGGGGAATTCGTTTTCTTCTATCTTCGCTGATAAGAGCGCGGACTTCTCGAATAATATCCCAGTTCTCTGGTTTCATATACTCTTCAATCTGACCAGGATCGAGGGAGATGACATTGAGACCTTGTTCGAAGTTTCCTTCGGTCTTTAAACCAAGCCATTTAACAATGTCATCTTTTCTTTTTGAAAGTTCTTCATTCTCTTTAAGGAGTTCTTCAAACTCCTCAAGACTATAAGTAAAGTAGAGACCTTCATGCCCTTCACTGTCAGCGTCTTGAGCTGAGAAAAAATATTTCTCTTCTGAGAGCATTTCACTTGAAAGGTAATCGAGAGTGTTATTAAGAGCATCGAAAACCAGCGCTGAAGGATAGAGAAGACCAAGCTTACTCAAGGTTTTGAGATATCCTGCTTGATCATAGAGCATTTTTTCAAAGTGGGGCACGAGCCATTGATCATCGACACTATAACGATGAATTCCACCACGAGCGTGATCACTGATTCCTCCTAAAAGCATATGCTCAAGAGTCTTAACGATGTGTTCACCTTTTTCTTTGGGGATCATTCCTTCGAGCATTTGCTCTAAGGCATATTCATAAAAAGAAAAGTTCGGAAACTTTGGTGCTTGGCCATAACCACCCCAAGTATTGTCTTGGTACTGGTTGAGGGCATCAATGATGGCCTCGGGAGCTGGGAAATGTCCTGAGTACTGAACTTCGTCAGAAGGGATTAAACCATCCTTAATCTTTTCTGTGATATTGTCGGCATTCTCATTGACTTGATCTGGATTTTCTTGATAGGCGCGACTAAGCTCACTTAGCATTTCCATAAAAGAAGGAGTGCCTCTATCGCTCGTTCTTTTTGGTGGAAAGTAAGTTCCAACAAAGTAGGGCTTAAGGTCCGTTGTGAGAAAAGCTGAAAGCGGCCAACCACCTGAACCTGTGTAGAGTTGAGAGGCCAATTGATAATATTGATCAAGGTCTGGGTATTCTTCTCGGTCAACTTTTATGCAGACGAAGTTTTCGTTCAAGAACTTTGCTGTCTCTTGGTTTTCAAAACTTTCATGGGCCATAACGTGGCACCAATGACAGGAGGAATAGCCTATAGAGAGAAAGATGGGCTTATTTTCATTTTTTGATTTCTCAATTGCTTCTTGTCCATAAGGATACCAATGAATGGGATTCTCAGCATGTTGTTTGAGATAGAGAGATTTTTCAGCACTAAGATGATTCTTAGACATGAGATGACCTTTTAGGGAGCAATGCCCGAAATTCTAATTTTCAAGTAAAAACAGTCTAGCATGATTTTTTTTCCATTGAATGTAGGAAAGTGTTCATTTTGCATACGGCTATTTGAAAAATATTGAAATTTTTAGCAACCTAAGTGCTCATCGATGTCCTGGCCCTTTACGTAGGCCCAAATGCCGTGTACAAAGCCCATCATGGTAAGAATATTGACTCATCGCATAGCCTTTTGGCTTGGACAGATCCGACTGGCATCCAATCCGTTATTGCTTGCGATCGCCCTGTTTCACATTCTCATTTTTGCTCTCTTTCTGAGATGGTCACCGATCTTTATGAACCTTGGAGATTATTCCAGGTCTCTTGGTCCAACCCAATATATTGAGCCAAGATATGATTTTGATTTTGGACACCAATTTAAAAATATTAAACTTACTGAAGCTTCGAACTTCTCAAAAGAGAAATTAGAGCTTCTTATTTTAAGTTCTGTTTCTCCGACTTTAAGAAAAAGATTGTCACCACTTATCAAGGACGCTCTCATTTTATCTGAGCACTATAGTATTGATCCCTTTTGGTTCTTATCGGTAATGAAGGTGGAAAGTCATTTTAATCCGAAGGCCCTAAGTCGAGTCAAGGCCAAGGGTCTGATGCAGTTAATGCCATCAACTGCTCATGAGCTTTTTAGAAAACTCGATAATCCTGTTTCAAAGAAAGTCGCCGATCAATTGGTTTGGGATACTCAGGTGAATATGGAGCTTGGAGCATTCTATCTTAAAAAGCTTTTAAGAAGATTCAATTACAATTATAAGCTTGCCACCATTGCCTATAATATGGGTCCAACCTGGGTGCGAAGAAGACTTCGAAAAAGTCAGCCGGTTGGAAGACGCAATCATTATTGGAACAAAGTCAATCGCACTTATGGGCAAATCTCAAAAAATTTCAAACTGCGTTATACAAATATGACGTTTAAGCGCTAATTTCTTTTTTGATGCGCCCTGTCTTTTGGGGGATTCACCTTGAGAGAAAATACCCGATCTGTTAGCCTTGGGGGATGATTTTTCGATACATAAAAGGACTTAGGCTTTGAATGCAAACCTAGCACTTGTGATCGCCATCGATGGCCCAAGCGGAAGTGGTAAGTCCACACTAGCTAAAATGCTCGCCGAGCACTTACAAGTAACATATATAGATACAGGGGCAATGTTTCGTGCAGTTGCCACAGCCGCCCATGACAATGGTCTTGAGATTAATGACAGCACTGAGTTTCAAAACTTCGTTCAAGAACTCAATATTGAATACTGGGGAAAGCCCGAGCGTTTGATCTCGATTAATGGGATCGATCTGACCCATAAAATTCGAGAACATCATGTTTCGGCTCTTGCCTCAAAAGTTTCTCAAATTCCTTGTGTAAGAGAAAAGCTTTTAAAGTTTCAAAGATCATTCGCAAGCTCAAATGTTTGTGTCATGGAAGGTCGAGATATTGGAACGATTGTATTTCCCAATGCTTTTATTAAGTTTTTTGTAACAGCTTCAGTTGAGATTAGGGCCAGAAGAAGGCATGAGCAACTTGAGGCCAATGGAGAAACTGGCCTTACTCTTGAGCAAATTAAAGAAGATGTGCAAAGGCGAGATGAAACAGATCGAAAAAGAGATGTCGCTCCTTTAAAAGAAGCTGAAGATGCGATTCATTTTGATTCAACTGAACACAGTCTTGAAGACAGTATTAAGGCCATGGTGGAGCAGGTAAAAGAAAGAGCTGGTTCGTTAGGAATTGAACTTAAGTAAATGAAGATTTTAATCAATCGATCAGATGCTATTGGTGATAGCCTTCTGACTCTTCCCATTTGCCGTTACCTCAAAGAACATTTTCCCAATATTGAAATCATTTATGTATGCTCGAAACGCTCTCAAGAAGTTTTTTCTTTAATTGGTGATATCGATAAAGTTGTTCTCGATGATAAATCATTATCAGTTGTAAAACGATTTTGTTTGTTGTTTCAAATGCTTCTTAAAGAAAAGCCTGACTATTATCTCTACTTAGGAGGAGGGCATCTTCTGTCCTTTATTAGTTTTTTGTTGAGAGTTCCTTTAAGAGGCGGTTTACAGTCTAAGTTAAGCTCATTTCTTTTTCTTAATAGAGGGGTTCGCCAAAGTCGAAGTCGCGAACCTAAGCATGAGAGTGAATGGAATTTAGAAACATTGGTTCCGTTTGATTTAGTGAAAGGTGAAATCCAAACAATTTGGAATTATCCTCCAACCGTCCATCATGATCAATTTGATTCCAATTTTCATTTTGAAGTTTCAAAGGATCAAAAGCTTATTGTGGTTCATCCGGGAATGACAGGTCATTCCTTAAACTGGAGCTCTTCGAATTATGCAGGTTTTATAAAAAGTCTTGTTCTTAAGCTTAAGGAGGACTCTTTTAAAATTGTGATTTCCTATACTCCATCAGATCTTAGATACGTAGACCCTTTAAAAGAACTTTTAAAAGATGAAGACTTTTATAGTTCTCTGGTTTGGTTTGATGGTTCTGTGAAAGGCCTTAAAGACTATATGCATTTACTGAAAAAAGCCGACCTCTTTATTGGACCCAGCACAGGAACCACTCATTTAGCATCAATCCTTGATGTGAAAACAATTGGCTTTTATTCTCCTATTAAGGCCCAGTCTGTAGAGCGATGGGGACCTCTTAAAATGAAAGATTTAAGGAGAAACTGGGTTTTCTCTCCTCCTCGGAGCTCTCTTCATGGTGGTAATGACAGTCAGTGTATGGATATGATTAAAATTGAGCCCGTTGTGGACAAGGCCTTAGAATTTTTAGAAAATGAGGCTTAAAGACACAGTGTTTCTGGGAAGAGAAGGATAAACGATGAGTTTTGAAGTTATGAATGAAGAACGTTTTAGCCAGTTAGTAAATAACTTTAGTGATTTAAAACCACTCATGGTTCTTGGTGATGTGGGGATTGATAAATATACTTTTGGTTCAGTGGACAGAATTTCACCTGAGGCCCCGGTACCAGTTTTAAATGTCAAAAAGGAATGGCTAAAACTTGGAATGGCCGCAAATATTACTCATAACCTTCAGACTCTTAATGTTCCTTCAACCCTTTTTGGAGTTATTGGTGATGATAATCATGCCAATGTTTTTGAGGAGCTTCTTGAAGAGCAAGGTCTTAAAACTTGGGGACTTGTTCGAAGTGAAAAGAGAAAGACAACTTTTAAAGAAAGAATTCTCACTGACACTCAACAGATCTGTCGGGTCGATTATGAATCTCTAGGCCCTTTGACTAATGAGCAAACAGAAGACCTTAAAAAGCGCTTGGATGACCTTTCTGAAAATCACTCAGCAATTATTATTGAAGACTACGCCAAAGGGACTTTGAGTGAAGATCTTTGCCAATTCGCAATAAAACTTTTTAGAGACAAAAATATTCTTGTGGCCGTTGATCCTGGAAGAGATATTCCTGCGAGATTTTATCGAGGGGCCAATCTTTTAAAGCCAAACTTAAAAGAGGCGCTACTTCTCACTCGCTCTCTTGGTTTCAATATTAAAGACCCAAGTGAAGCCGCTAAAGTTTTAGCTCACGAGCTTGAAATTGATTATATTGTCATCACTCTTGGTGGAGAAGGAATTCTTCTTTTTGAAAGAGAGAGTAAAAAAGAAACTCTCATTCCTACGATTCCAACGGAAGTTTATGATGTCAGTGGTGCAGGGGATACTGTCATTAGTTTACTCACATCTTCACTTCTTTCTGGCGCGACCCATGAAGAGGCCTGTGTCATCGCAAACTGTGGGGCAGGAGTTGTGGTTGGAAAATCAGGTACTGCCACTGTCGATCAAGCTGAGCTGAAAAGATTCTTTCAAAAGTACCGTGAATTCATTGTCGGCTAGCTTGAAAGTCAAAAAAGAAGACATAGGCTTTTATCTTTGGGGCATTCTTTATCGGAGTGATCTCTATAATCTTGATGAAATCATGCTAAAGGTCTTTGAATTTTCTGGCCTTACTTATGATCCTCAAAAAATTGAAATCTTTTATCATGATCATGTTGATGCTACTGAGTACTATTCAAAAGAGATGGGGGAACAGGATCAGCTTAAAAAAGTCGTCGTGATTAATAAAGACGTGAGAGTGTCTCAAGATCTCATTGATCTAAAGTTCGCTGCAGATAAAATTGAGAACTTTTTCGGCCATGATCAAAATCGAATGGTCAATATTGACCCAGGAATTCTTAAAAAACACCAAGTGCTTCTTACGAGTCACAAAAACTACACTCATAGGCTTCAAGTCCACGAGAATGTTTACCTTGAGTTAGAGCTTCTTTTTCAAGAGAAGAAGTTTACACCTTTAAAATGGACTTATTCTGACTATAAAGAAGAAGGTCTTCTTCGATTTCTAGAAAAACACAGAAAAGATTTAATCTAAAAGAAACTTTAATGGAATGTGAAGCCTTCTTGCCCAATCTGTTTCTGTATGGTCTGTGTACTTGTAGGTGAAATACTGAAATTGACCTTTAGGAAGACGTCTTGAAAGTTCATCGATGAAAATCCGATTGGCCCTAAAGAAAAACTTATCCATCCCTTGATCACCATGATCGAGATAAATTCGATTGTCTAAAGGCAGTGTCGGGACTGAGTTGAGAAAGCGAAAAAGCATGTTGCTAAAGAAGCCTGCATGAAAGGCAAGACCAGCAGCTCTTCCAAAAACGTCTGGGTAAAGCCAGAGTGTTGTAAAAGAAATGATTGATCCATAAGAAGAGCCTAATAAAAAACTATTTTTTTTGTCAGGAAGAGTTCTAAAACTTCGATCAATAAGTGGCTTAACTGTTTTGACTAAAAATTTCGAATAAAGATGGCCTTGGTCTTCGTAATTAAACTCACGACCCCTTTCTTTATGATAGATCCCTACAACGATGGCATCTCTGACAAGACCTTCTTTCACCATTTTTGAAAGCCGATCATCCATAGACCAGTCAACGCCGTAAGCAGTCTCTTTATAGTCAAAGCTATTCTGTCCATCGTGCATATAGATCACTGGATAGGCCTTGTTCGAGTGATGATAGTCATCAGGCAGGCGAACTACGATCTTTCTTTTATTGTTGAGCTCTGGTGAGTAGAAGTCATCAAACTCTTGGAAGTTTCCAACTTTCTTGAGTTCCCCAAAGTCTGTCCAATTGACGACATTAATGATCTCTATTTTTAAAGACCTTTCTTTGAAAAAAGCTTTTGGCGCAATCTTGCTTCCAGAGGAATCGCTTGCAAAGGTTTGTTCATTTCCTCTTGAAATCGAGAGCTCTCCAAGCTGAGACCTTGATAGGTTAAACTGCCATTGATTGAGAGAAAGTTTAATGCCTGAAATACAATCAGGTTTTTGCGTGCAAGCTGAAGACGAACTTGTGACAAAGATTTTTGCGTCTTTTGGCGTATTAAAGGGGGTATTAACAATAAGTTTATAAGGAGTTGGCTCTTGCATTTTTTGTCCATAGGCCAAAGGAAAAAAGAAAACACTGGTTAAGATCAGAAATAGGGCTTTGTTCATAGTGAGAAGTACCTGCTTGTGGATAGATCAAACGGACAAGAGAGTGCTTCCTTAGAGAGCTTATGACAAGGCACATTGTTTCAAGTGTTTAATTTTATGCTTTTGGGGCTTCTTCTGCTGCCTCTTCGATGGCCTCATCAACGATTTCAAGTGGAATCTCTTTATCGTTATATCTGATAGTCGTGAGGTCTTGCTCCGTAATAATATCAGATAGGTAGGCATCTTCAGCAAGCTCTTTTCGAAACTTTGGATGAGAGATCTTGATAAGCGCTAAGGCCCTCTCTCTTTCGCTTTTATTTTTAAGAACCGCGATACCATATTCTGTCACCACATGGCTGACGTTCTCGTGAGGAGTTGTAATGGAGTCACCATAAAGATTAAGTGCGATTGTTGAAATTTCTCCCATTTTGGCTGTTGAGCGAATCGCGATAATTGATTTACCTTGCTTTGAAAGTTTTGCTCCTTGCATGAACTCTGCTTGTCCACCTGGGCTACTAATTCTTGCGTTGTTTGGTCCCATTGTTGCGTTGACATCACCTTTGAGATTGACTTGAAGAGCCGTATTTACTGCGTGCATTCTGTTTTTCTTAGAAATCTTTGCAATATCATTAACTTCAAGAGTTGAGGCAAATTCAACTTTTTGGTTACCATCGAGCCATTTGTAAAAATCTGTTGAACCAAAAGCAAATCCTGTTTTAATTCTTTCAACATTGCCATTTTCAACCATATTCATTGCCGAATCTGAGATCATTTCAGAATACATTTTTATTCGTTGAGTTCCTTTGGCCTTAATAGCGTCAGGAAGACCATTAAAGAGGTTTCCAATTCCGATCTGAAGGTTGGCATCATTTGGAATTAATTCAGCGACATATTCACCAATCGCTTTCTCCACTGGAGTATAGGGGACAACGACAGGTCCTGCGAGTTGAGAGTCACTGTGATAGCTTGCAAAAAAGCGATGACCTTTGATTTTATTCGTTCCTCGAGTCCTTGGCACATTCGGATTAATTTCAGCAATGATTTTAACGTTGGGCTGTCTTTCAATTAAGGTCATAATCATATCGTGATTGGGTCCAAGACTGTGGTAACCATTCTCATCTGGAGGGGAAACTCGGACAGCAACGATGTCGTATTTGTATTCAGGGTCTCTATTGTGAATTCCAACTGCTGCATCTCTTAGGTAACCTGGGGTATATTCTACTTTTCCTTGTTTATGAAGTTGTCTCGCGTTTCCACCTAGGAATAGGGCATTGAGTTTAAACTTTTTTTCATCACCTAGCTTTTCGGGATTTGCCTCTACTGAGGAAAGGAAGGAACCATTTATCTCATAGGCCAGTACT
>JBMYPC010000027.1:0-28317 GCA_049599895.1 Bacteriovoracaceae bacterium
GAGAAAACCTCTTTATTCTGAATCTCACTATTTACCATCTGTTCAAGATTTAGATTTAAAACTCATACTTGGAGCAAGTTTGTTTGGATTTGGATGGGGCCTTTTAGGTGTTTGTCCTGGCCCTGGGATTGTTAATTTAGCGACACTAGACTCAAATGCTGTTCTTTTTGTCATCTCGATGACGACAGGTATGGCAATATTTAAAGGATTAGAAAAGGCTAAAATACTATGAAATGCTTAGACTTAACAGACATTCAAAGCAACTTCCCAGAGAACACATTCGAGCACTTCATAAGAGTCGGGAATCTTTATATTGCTTCGAAAATTGAATCGAGCGAACAACTTAACTTTATTAAAATGATGGGAATTAATCATGCCATTGATTTGAAATCCCATGACGAAACAAGCTTTAATGACAAAGAAGAGTGCAGAAAAGCAGGAATTAAATATTCAAATTTCCCTGTAAATCGTGTTGAAGAAATAGATTTTGACTATCTCCAAAATTTTAAGGAGACAATCAATCAGGATAGCAAAACCCTTATTTATTGTATATCAGGAAATCGAGTGGGTGCACTTCTCACTCTTTATGCTTCTCTCGTGGACGGGCATCCTAAAAAAAGGGCCATCGAGTTTGGTGAAAAAGTAGGAATGAGAAATGAATTAACAAAAAATGCTATTTATCAAATTTTAAATAAAGAGAATCTCTCATGAAAAAGCCTATCATTTACGCATTGGCTCTTTTGGTTAGTGCTATTAATACTTTCGCTTCAGAAAAAGGTAAGACTCTTGTTGCTCAATCTTGTATTAGTTGTCACGCTCAAAATTCAAAAATAGCTCCTAGCTTTGAAACAATATATCAGACTTATTCAAAAAAAGGCGATGTGAAAAAAACAAAAGAGCTTATTATAAATTTCTTGAGAGATCCAAGTGAAAAAAACATCATCTTAAAAGAAGCTGTAAAAAAATATGGTCACATGCCTAAAATTGGCCTTTCAAGGGATGAAATCTTTGAGGTCGCAACCTTCCTAGCAAAAGGCAACTTTGAGAACATCAAAATTGAAAATAATATTAAATTTAAAACACCAATTGAGTTTGGAAAATATATCAAAGGTCAGATTAAATCAGAACTCGGTAAAAATTTACTGGGAGCAATAAAGAGATCGAAAACAGTAGGTGCTATTGATTTTTGCAATGAACAAGCTATCCCAATTACTTCAAAAGTCTCCAAGAAGCATAAGGCCACAATTAGAAGAGCTTCCGACAAATCGAGGAATTCTCGTAATAAAGCTTCTACTGAAGAGTTAAAATATATCAAAGCTTTCAAAAATCAACTTGCCTCTCAATCGCTTCAACCTCTAATTGTAAAAAAAGCAGATACCTACCACTTTTATGCTCCAATCGTGACAAATAAAATGTGCTTACAGTGTCACGGGAAAGTGGGGTCTGATATTTCAGATGATGTTTATCGCAATATCAAAAAGAAATACCCAAAAGATCAAGCGACAGGCTATTCTCCCAATCAAGTTCGAGGCCTTTTTCATATTAGCTGGCAAAAAGATAAGGGTTAAATATCAAAGTCAAATATAAAGTGCTTCACTTAAAACCTCACATTAAAGAATATTGGCATTTCGTGAAATTTTCATATTTTAATAAATAACTCCTTTATATTATTCTTCTTATCTTTGTCGTCATCTATAATTTGCTGTTTCACTTTAGTGAAATCTATTTTCTTTAGATCAATCTTTCTAATCTGCCTGTTCCACATTGTATGATAGTAAAACACTTTGTTTTTAAGATCAGATGTAGTTGTTATTTGAGTTGCGCTATGAACTCCAGCTGGTATATGTTTTTTGGGAACTTGACTTCCTATTGGTATATTGAAGTTATCTAGAATTCTAAAAGATTCAAAAACAGCCTCTTCAGAACTTTTCAATGGCCTTACAGATGCAGTGAAGGCAGCAGCTCTAACAAAGCGCGATGGCGGAGTATAATCTCCCGGTATCCCAAGTAAACCTGAACCACCACCTGTTGGGGTAACGGTGAAATTTTCAAACTTTTTCGGCTCTAAAGGCTTCGTAGATAGCCCCAAATAATTTTTTTGATTTGTTACATGCCAGTCATATGTAGGTGCATTCGTAATAACGCCCAGATAGGGCTCGTAAACCTTGACCTCTCCTTTATTTACAAGCTCAATAATCTTACTATTTCCATACTTGTCGGCGATTTTGAAATGGAATGGTAATTCTGCGCCACCAAAGTCTTCATTTTTAACACTGACAACTCTCACTTTATCTAAGTTATCAATTACATCATTTACGTTATCAAATGAAGAAAGCATCCATTGCATGTAATCACCGACACTCATAGATTTAGATTTATGTTTCTTATTATAAACTCCATACTCAGCATATTGAGGAAGATAGTAAACACCTACATAGAGCCCATTTTCATTCAAGCCGTCGGGGCCATATGGCTGATCATATGCAGTTACAGAAATGAATCCGAATCTGCCTGTCCATGAGTGACCATTGCTTCCTTCTGGTGTTAAGCCTACAAACCTCTTTCCTCTCGGAACAATCATTATTTTATTATGACTAGCGTCACTGAGTGCCCACTCAACAGTTCGACCAACTACAATTCCTTTATCTTGTGACTTTAATGTTATTCCCGTACACGCCTCAGTTGAGCGAGTTATTGTGAATATAAGTAGGGTTAAAAGAGCTATTTTTTCAAATCGCATTGAAGCTCCTATTTTTTTATATAATATATATGACCAAGACTGTAGATTTTCGTCATGCGTTGAAAGAGATCTTACAAAAATTCCATTACTGAATAGCTAAAAGACAAAGGTGCCACGCTCCTTTGTCCTTAGGCAACCCTTCATCAACTCTCCATCTATTTCTTATCCTAATGAATTATTGTTATCGAGATCCCATGAATATTCTTGATTCAGTTAAGGGAAAATTATGAAACTCATCTCAATTCTCATCCTCTCAAGTTTTTTACCTGTATGGGCCAATAACCTTTCAGAAACTATTGAAAACTCACTTAAAAATTCAAAAGGAACTCTCTTCGTTTTTGCACGAATTGGCCCATCAGGAGATCCTCTTGATAAATCTGGGGTAGAAGTAAAAACAAAAAACCCAATCAAATTGGGAACAAAAAATATTCGATTAGTTTTTCAATAAGACACTACTTCCTGTTTTCTTCTAAGTAATGCGAAAGGGATGGAAACGGACCTCAAGGTCTCCCCCAGCGAAAGCACTGTGAAACTGAGAAGGCTTAAGTGAAAACACTTCAAGAAAATTTTCACGCTGTACATCGATATTGAAATCATAGAGTTTCCAAGGCTTATGTATCGCAGTCCCTTGATAAATCTCATCCCCTTTTGTCGTGAAAAGACGATATCTCTCACATATCCAAGTATGAAAATCACTTTTATCAATTTCGGAACCGATTGTTCCCGAGAGTTCATAATCCTCCGATACATAACTTATAAAGCTACCTGCAACATTCCCCTTTAAAGAAACCTTCCTATAGGGCAAAGAAAAAAACTTCTTAGCAATCCAAGCAGCAAACCAATGATTTGTATCTAACGTAAAAAAGTAGATCCCCTTTACTCCATTAACGACAACATAAGTTCGAATATTTAGCTCCCAAAGATTCGTAAATGGCAAATAAGGAACGAAAGGAAATCTAACCTTTGACATTCGAAACGGAACGATTGAGAGATAGCCTGATCCATCAAATGTATCTAACTGAAACCCTTCTGGAAGAAGACTTTGAATAATCTCTGGCTCCGCTTGAAAATTTAAAAACACCAAGTGCTGCCATTTCTGAGAAATCACCCATTTGTCTTTACGTTTACTCATATTTTGAAAAACCTCATTTATCTAAAAACAGCAAATACCAAGAATATATTATTTTAATAGAGCAACAACAGATTGGGCAAAGAACAAAGTCTCGACAGTTTCTCAGATCTGAAAGATAAGTCGACTTATTAACAAGACAAAGGAACATGACAGCACTGTAAAAAAATCATTAAACAAAATGATCTATAACTAGAAAAAAACCACTCTTATTCTATATTAGAATAAATGATAAGAGATCTTTACCTCCTCGAAATATTTATTGAAGTTGCCAATGAGCTTAGTTTCTCAAACGTTGCTGAGAAGTTGAATATTTCTCCGGATTAGGTGTCAGGAGACTAATCCCATGTTTCGTTTTGGATAAAGTTCCTGGCACCTTGTCCGCTGACACCTTATCCGTTGAAATTTACTATGGTCCCTATCTCGTAAAGCCCGTTAAAAAGAAATTTGATAATGGAGAAAGACCTTACAATATCCATGCATCAAATATTATTTGGAATGATCAAGGTGATTATAAAGTCGTAGATCTTTGGCAGAATAAGCAAGGGAATGTGAGTGGTCGATTACTGAAGTTCGATAAAACGATTCAAGCTGATCTGAAAGATGCAAGAATCGTCGTAATCAAAGGTAAACTTGAAGTTAAAGAACAGATCTTAAAACCTGGCAGTCTCGTTTCATTAAAACAAAGATCAAATATCAAAGTCACATGCGCTTCAAAAGATTGCATTTTCTATTTAAAAACGGATCAAGATTTCAAACTGAGTTTATAAATGAGAGTTATCAATCTCTTTCCATGCATTCGAACTGTATTCATTCCATTTTTTTAAATAATCCAAGTCTGGGTCATAGCTTTTCATTTGTTTTACGATATTAAAGAATCGTGGCCCTCTAGAATCAGTTCCAAATCCAGATAAATAGAGCCAATTCCCCCAATTGGAGAACAGGTCGTAATCTTTTAAGTGCATCTGAAAGAACCAAGCACCATATCTCCAATCTAGATCAATGCAGTTTACAAGGTAGCTTGCATAAATTTGCCTCGAACGATTAGATAAAAACCCGGTTTCGACTAACTCTTTATTCATGGCCCTTATCAAAGGATTCGTATTCATTTTTTTGAGGTATTCATTTTCACTCAAATCATCCAGCTTTAACGTCCCTCCATCAAAGCCTTTTGATCGAAAAAAGACTTCAGAATTTTTGATATAAAGCCAATAAAAATACTCTCGCCACAAAAGCTCAAATTTAATCCAATATGTGGATTTATTTGCGTGATTTTTCTTCTCATAATCAGAAACCAATTGAATCACGTCCTTACTTCTTATGAGACCAATATTGAGAAGATGAGAAAGGCGTGTGGAAAAATTATTGCCTAGCAGTTGGTTTCGAGTATCAAAGTAATTCAAAGCATGGCCTTGACTTAGGAAACCTTTGAAATCTACTAGTGCAGTGTTTTCAATAAAATCAAATCTCTTTTTAAAAATACTCTCCGTATGAGACCTGAATTTAGAGAACCCAAATCGACCTTTCAGTTTGGAAACATGACTCTCATTGAGAAGGTAATTTTCATGATGCTTCAGATCTAAAGAACAGACTTTCTCCAATTTGGAAATAAACTGGTTTTCATAATGACCTATCGGACAGTCAGCAAGAACCTGCTTATTCTTAACAATTCGTAAAACTTCCTCTTCTTTTGTTAAGACATCATATCCATTTGCATAGTCTGAAATGGCTTTATTTTTATACTCTTCAAAGGGACTCGTTATCATTTGAAAGGGATTATCTTTGATCGAAAATGGTATCAGACAAAGAACAACCTTCTTTGCCTTCTTTTTATAAAAAGATTCAATCAGACTAAAAGAATAAAAGATGAGAGCAATGTCATGCACGCCGTTTTCTCCTTGTGTGCTTTTTTAAGATCGACTGAGCATTGTACTTATTCTCTTCAGATTTTTTTACTTCCCATAATTTCTTTTGAGCATTTTTATAGGCTTCTTCAAATTTCACAATAGGACGAGGATAATCAGATCCGAGTTTGAAGTCATAGAGGAGTTGCTCCATTTCAGATAATTTCCACGGCTCATGGATTAACTCCGAAGGTAAACTTGATAACTCTGGAACCCATTTTTTTATAAAAATTCCATCTTTGTCCTTTTCTTTAGATTGCTTAATAGGGTTGTAGATACGAATGGCATTAATCCCTGTGGTCCCCGCCTGCATTTGAAACTGACTAAAATGAATCCCCGGCTCATAGTCAACAAACATTCTGGCTAAATGTCCTGATCCTGATTGCCAGGGTTGCCACAAGATATGAGTTAAGAATGAGACAACTGTTGCCCTTAACCTAAAATTGAGATAGCCGGTCTCAGCGACACTTCTCATCGCAGCATCGATTAATGGATAACCTGTTTTCCCATTCTTCCAAGCTTTAACATATGTTTTATTCGTTTTTTGTCTGATTGAGTTAAAAGCTTTACTTAAGTTTTCAAACTCAATTCTCGGTTCCATCTCAAACTTTTGAACGAAGTGGCAATGCCATTTCAAACGAGCTAAGTACTGATTCAAAGATTTTCGGTTTTTTACAATAGGCTTAAAAGATTCTCCAACTTGATAAACTTGCCTGATGGTCAGATTCCCATAAGTAATATGAGACGATAAGCGAGAACAGTAATAACGACTTTTTTCAGGATAAGACAATGAAAACCAATAATCTTCAATCTTCGTTTTATAAAAGTCTTCTAATATGACATGGGCAACTCTTTCACCTCCCGAATCAATAGACTCAGTTCTCGATGACAAAGATTCTTTGACCTCAGAGGGTAATTGAAATGGATGATTTATTAGTTCCTGTGCCTTCTTAATATCTGGAATTGGCAAAGCTTTGCCTTTCGCTGTCTTTATCCATCTTGCATCCCAGCCATCTCGATTTCTCAAGCCACGTATCACCATATTGGTCTGTGATTCTCGCCACTCAACATTTTGATTTCTGAAGAAGACTTTTAAGTCCTTATCCCTTTCATAAGTTAAGTTATTTCCAGATTCTTCGTGCGAGAAAATGGTCTTTATATCTAGATTCTCAAAGAGATAGCGAAAAACATCAATCGCCTCCCCATAAAACAAATTAAGATTTAGACCTTGTTGTTTCATATCCATAATGGACTGGTAAATGAACCTCCAATGTCTGATATCGAAGTCATAATGATGACTGATTGAAGGCTCAAATATAAAAATGGGAAAATAAGAATCTCTAGAAGCCAGAGTCAAGGGAAGATGATCCTTTAATCTAAGATCTTTTTTAAACCAACAGATGTTAATTGTAATCTCCCTTCTGATATCAGAGGGTCAGTTTAACAAAGAACCTGGGTGAAAGACTTTTAACAAAGCGTAGACATTTAAGAAAAATAAAGTCTAGAGAAATGAACTATAATTTCTCAAATAGAGCAATCCGATTCCCCTCAGAATCCTTAAATTCAGCCAAAAACCCAAGACCAGGAACCTCAGTCTTTGGAAAAAGTTCTTCACCCCCAAGCTCTTTCGCCTTTGCCATGGTCTGATCAATAGTTTCGGTTGTTAAATAGATCAAGCTCCCCTCAATGGAAGGCCTATAGATTTCTCCCTTAGCAAGAGCCCCTCTGATTCCCTCACCTTCAGCGTAAGGAAAAAATGCCATCCCACAGTCATGAATAACTTCTTTTGAGAACTCCACTTCAAAAACGTGAGTATAAAATTTGATCGCTCGGTCCATGTCATTGACCGGAATTTCAAAATAAGTACCTAAGTTTCTCATAGCACCTCATCTGTTCTCTTTGTTGAACCAGAGCTCTATCACCATAAAATAAACGCTTGCAACCCTGCGCTCCGCAACATTCCTTCGGTGCCACTTTGTCGTCTATGCAACTAATCAATTAAATGGTTCTATAACGATGCAACTATTCATTGAGAGGAAAATATGAAGTCTTTTATTGCTGTCGTTCTGATGAGTTTTCTATTTAGCATAAGCGCTATAGCCGCAAAGATTGTCAGTGTTTATAAAGACGGAAGATATCTCAAGGCCATCGAGTGATGGTTATGAGGTTGTGAATGATTATGGTGGAGAGATTCCTTAAGCGAGGCTTCGCCAACAACAGAAAAACTTTTAGTTCGTCATAGTTCATCCGCGCTTTTTAAAACCATAGCAAAAAGAAATAGAAATAGGACTAACAAAGAAATTTGAACTGAAGTCGTACTCAAACGCTCAAAATAAATCGAAAGAGCGAGCCCAGAAACAGAGCAAATTGCAGAAGTAAACACCATAAAAACCGAAGCTCTTTTCTCAGAACTAAAAAGCGATCCCACGAATAAAGAGGGCAACAAAAGAAAACTCATCGTATACAAAAATCCAAGACTATAAAGAAAAGTCACAAGTGGAATCGAAAACAAAAAAAGCTCAAACTTTGAATCATCTTTAGAACCAAGAATATTCACTTCCAAAGTATTTCGATTAATAGTCTTTCTTTTATTAAAATAGGCCATTAAAAAGAAAAACGAAGTTCCAAAGATTAAGACATTCTCAAACAGTGACGCTGTCACCATATTACCAAAAAAACCCACACTCATATGAGAATCAAGAAGCGGAAAAAAGCCAATCAGAAGGTATTGAAGAGAAAGTAAAAAGAGGTATCCTCCTACCATAAAGACACCTTGTTCATGTCCATTGCTTTTCTTTTGATAGAGAAGATATTTACCAAGCCCAAAAAAAAGATAACTTAAAACCACACCCATCCAATCAACACCATGATCATGAAAAAGAAGTTTTGAAAGAAGATTCCCAAGCAATGCGAGCTGAGAAAGTAAAAAGATTTCAAGAATGTTCCCTCTCGAATAATAATGCTTTCCAATCTGAGCTAATGTTCCGGCTGAGAATGCTGCAACTACAAAAGAAAATGAATAAAATGCAAAGAGTTCAATCATTGAAGTTCTACTTGTTTAAGGATCTCTGAGGGAAAGCAGACTTCAAGATGACTAACAAGTAAAAGAGAAAGTGGATCATTTCCAGAGACAAGTTTTGTCAATAACTCAGATAAAGAGTTTATAGAGTCGCGATCAAGATGATTAAACGGCTCATCGAGGATCAAAACTTTTATGTTTTTTGTCAGCCTTGTGAGAAGCATCACTTTTTGCTTTTCTCCTCCACTCATATCAATCCATCTTTTTTTGAAAAGATCTTTTGGCAACAAGCTCTTTCTCTCTTCAGGTATGTCATAAAAATCGAAAATTTCAGTGACTGTAAAAGAAAAATTGGAATTGGGGTTTGTCATCTGAGGAAGGTAGGAAACAAAACTTTTATCAATATTCCACTTATAGCTTCCACCTAGAGCATTCTTTTTTCCAAGAATCGTATGAATGAGAGTTGTTTTTCCAGAGCCATTCGCACCTTTAATGAAGGCCACTTGTCCAGGGCTTAAAGTAAAGCTTAAATCTTGAGTTAAGGGAGTTCCATAACCAAATAGCAGATTCGAGCATTCAAAAATAGGTTTGTCGCTATTTTCCATACCCTGATTTTGATTTATTTATGATCGCCATGGCAATAGTTTTGAGTAATTCCTCGTAGTTTTGAGGACCTCTTTCTTTGACAATACTCATGGGAAGTCTGGCAACGGGGGTTCCACTCATGCGCTCAAACTTATCAGTAATATTTTTTGGTGAAGTTGTTGCGGCAATAGCCACTGCAATTTTCTCTTGCTTGGCCTGAATCGAAACTCGTGCAAGCCTCCCCGCTGACGGTGGTACACCTGGGACCGATTCAATAGCGCCCACATTTTTAAGTCCAAACTCTGAAAAGAAATAAGTAAACTCTCGATGATACTCCATAAAGCTCTTACTTTTAACTGAAGAAAGTAGGCCAGAGATTTTCTTTTTTAATTGATCGAGAGACGTCTTTAAATTATCAAAATTCTTTAAATAATACTCAGCATTTTCTGAATCTAAATTGATCAGAGTATTAAGAACAGTTTCCCCCCCTTGAAGGAAGGCATTAGGGCCAAGATGGTAATGAGGATTCCCCATTGGATGAACATCCCCTTGTGTTCGGTCAATTTTTCCTTTGGGAATATCAAGGGCCTTAACAGTTTTTCCCGTTTCACAATAACCCTTTCCACCGGATTGAACTTTTTGATTTCCAGATTTTGTTAGGATCTTTGGGACCCAACCAATTTCAAGATCAAGGCCTACTAGACAAAACATATCGGCATTAGCGACCTTTCCAATAAAGTGTGGCATGGCATCGAGATAATGGGGATCTTCTGTTCCGTTAAGAAGAGATTCAACCTCTACTTTTTCTCCGCCAATCTGTTTCACTAACCACTCAAGGTCTGTAGTCGTTGTAATCACGTTAATCTTTGCGTAACTCAAAAAAGGCAGGAAAAGTAATATTAAAGTCAAAATTTTAGAATTCATGAGCGGGATGACTTCCTATAATGAAAATAAATTGCATGACCACACGAGTATCTTTTGAAGTGGTTTGCCCCTCTTCTCTTTCAAACTCGTGGCCAAGACTTGCTCGGATTTTAGCAAACTCACTAGAGCGATAGGTTGCTTGAGCGAGTCCTCCATAAGTAATATTATTAATTTTCTTTTCTGTCAGAGCATTGATTTTTGAAAGGTCTTTAAATCCATCGAGTCTAAGGCCAACACTGGTTTGTTCCCCGGTGGCAAACTCATTAAAAAGATAAAGCCCTACTTGTTCAGTAATATCATCGCTTGAATCTCTTTCATTTTTAAACCAAACCTCTGATTGAAGGAGGTACTTTAGAATTTTTCCCTCTCGAAACTTTGTGGTGAGATCAATCCCCACAAGTTTCATCTCATTATCTTGAGCATCCGTTCGCCCGAGAAAATTAACTCCAAGTTCAGAACCACTTGTCGAACTATAGGAATCAAACGTTGAAAGCCTTGCATAATGAGTGGGAACCTTAGGTTTGCTGCCAGTTGTGTGAGAGTGACCGTAGCGATAACCACTTGTCACACCTAGAGTCAGATTAAAGGTCTGAGCTGTAGGAAATAAATAATTATATTCAAGACCTGTATCAAAAACCCCTTCATCATCAAAAAATGTTCGATGAACTAAAGGAGCACGAGTGAAAGGCCAATCGTGTTGGTGAAAACGATTCAAACGGCCAAGAGAAAGGAAGAATTGTCCTACTCTAATGTTGGACCTTGGAACAATTTTTGAAGTCGCAATGAAAAGCTCATGAAGCTCAAACATCGTCTCGCCCCCTTCATCATGAGCGGCAGCACTAAGAACTCCATCAAAATTATGATCAATCGGAGCATAAAGAATGATCTCTGCTCCTCTCATCGTAAGTTTATCGTCAGCTTCACTCTCTTCATTCAAGCCTTGGTTATGAACCATATCACCTGAAACAGAAATCTCAAGCCCTGTACCAAGAAGGCGCGAAAAAGTTTGAAAGCTAAAAAGAAAAGTAAAAATGAGAATAAATTTATGCATCTGAAATAGCCGGTAAAGGACCTTCTAAAAGAAGAATGAGAGACTTATCCCCTTCAACACCCCAAAAAACGCCACTTGCTTTTCCAACACCTAGCCATTTATCAAAGGCAAAGTCTTCACTGTTATAAAGACAGTCTCCATCAAATGTACACTCATCGGAATCCCCGTGAGCGCCATTTCGATCCCAAACAAGCAAATGGGCATCTGAGTGATCATTGTGAATATCAAGATCAATATCGATAACCTCTGAATCACTAAAGTCTTCAAGTTCAATAGTGTCAGTCTTTCCATTGAGGCTCATGGTTAAATTCACCGCTCCCTCAGATCTTTTAAAAGAGAAGGTTGCTCCCCCAGAGAAGCTTCGTGAAACATAGAAATGAAACTTTAATAACTTTCCTTCAGGAAGTTTAAATCTTAATCGAAAGCTATGGCCTGCGTTTCCACCGTTATCAACAGTTCCCGTTAAAAGAAATTTCTGGCCACCAACACTTACGGCATTTAAGCCACCAACGACTTCTTGTTTACCATCAAGAATATTGGCCCCTGTATCTTCTCCTGTAAGCTCACCGCAAGAGAAAAGAAGCGAACAAAGACAGCACATTAAAGTCAAATTCAATAATCGATTCAATTTACTCTCCTTGTTCTTTTGTTTCATCAACTCTAGAAGTCTAGAGTTGGCTCTTCTTCGCCAGTGTTACTGTAATGACAGCTAAAGTGATCATCATGACCATGAACATGGCAGATAACAAAAATTGCACTCGCTGTACCATCAAGTTCGTAATTAAGTTTAGTCCAAACATCTGGTCCATGATCGTGCCCATGTCCACCACCATGATCGTCTTCATGAATCCATACTTTTACGGCACTTAAAATCGAAAGATCTTTTCCACGTCTTTTCATTGTTTTTTCAAACTTAGTAACGGCGGCTGTGTGACCCTTTTGGACAAAATCAAAAGTGATATCAGCATCTTTATGTTGGTGATTGTTCCCTTGGCCTACAAACTCTTCGTGACAAACCATAGCTGGGTTGGGAAGGTGCTGGTGACAACCATAAGTTAATTTTACATCGTGTTCATTGAGAATTTTAACTTCAACCTCGTGATCATCGACTTCAGACTGCCAAGCAATGATTGAATCTTTATCGATTGAAACACTGGCTTCAACTAATGCCGCATCAAAGGCAGCTGAGATATCTTTACCACTTAGCTGTGATGCAAATAGACTGTGTGAAAATAGCGCTAATAGAACTGCTGTGAATAGTTTCATTACTCCCTCCGTGCTTAAGTTTAAAAGCTAACACCAAGTATCATATTGCGAGTTTTATTGCAATTCACTTGCAATAAGTGTTGCATTTTTCACACAGGCCACAAAACACTAGGTTCATTGCAAAAAAACACCCAAACATTCAAAAACACATGTCTTAACGCAACAGATATAACGAAAGTTTGATCCCTTCTTAAATCTTTATTATGATTAATCTCAATTCACTGTAAGGAAATAACTAGAATTAGCATGAATAAGCTTTCTCAAATCAAAGACATTCTTCAATCAGAAGGCTTGAGAATCACTCAATCGCGTCTATCTGTGGCCACAATACTAATTAAGAATAATGCACTTTTGACACCAGAAGAGATCTATAACCGGATTTTGAAATCAAAAACCCTAAGCTCTGACCAAGCATCAGTCTATCGAACCCTCTCTACCTTTGAAGAACTAGGACTTGTAAAAAAAAGCATCTTCCAGGGTGAACCAGCGAGATACATGCTCGAATCATTTGAAAAAAAGAAATGCCAAGGCCATGACCACGATCATGACCATGCGCACGAACACTATTTTAAATGCGTGAAATGTAAAAAAATTGAACCGTTCACAGGCTGCTTGGTTTCTCAAAAAGAAAAAGAGCTAGAAAAAAAGGGCTACCGAAACCTGAGCCACCACCTTGAAATCACCGGTATTTGTCCCAGCTGCGCGAAAGCCAGTTAGCTTTCCTGATTTTAGTCAACTTCTTTGCTCCAAAATCTAACACTATCTTTCAAGGCCCTTTAAAGAAGTGCAAATTATTTGCAACAGGATAAAAGATTTGTATCCTCTCTTATCGACATATTTCATGGGAGGTAAATATGATGAAGCTGTTTTTTGGCTTATGTCTTTGGCTACTTGCAAATAATGCCTTTGCATTTCCTATCGCCCCATTTGACGCCCTCAAATCGAATATCGAACCACCTCTTTACGAGAATGCGCTAAGCTATGACTTTGAAGGAATCGTTAAGCTTTCAAACTGTAGTGGTTCTATTATTAAATTCCAAGGTCAAAGTCTTGATGACAACGCGATTGTTCTTACCAACGGTCACTGCCTCGGTGGAAGGTTCTTACAGCCAGGAGAAGTTGCTTACAAGAAACCATCAAGAAGAAGAATGAGAGTTGCTGATAAAAATATGAGATTCCACTCAATTACAGCTAAAGAACTTATCTACGGAACTATGACTGATACAGATGCCGCTCTTTATAGGCTTCGTGAAACTTATAACGACCTTGAAAAACTTGGAATCCAAGCTTTTGAACTTTCTAATCAAAGACCTCAAGTTGGAACTGCAATTGAAGTTGTTTCTGGATACTGGGAAAGAGGTTACTCTTGTGCCATTGATGATTTTGTTCACATCTTAAAAGAAGCTTCGTGGACATTTACAGATTCAATTCGTTACACGAGCCCTGGTTGTGAAATCATTGGCGGAACAAGTGGATCACCAATCATTCAAAGCGGAACGAGAATTGTTATTGGTGTAAACAATACGGCCAATCAATCCGGTAGAAGATGTGCCATGAATAATCCATGTGAAGTTGATAAGAATAACTCTGTCTCGGTAAGAAGAGGGGCAGGTTACGGACAGCAAACTTATTTATTCTACACTTGCTTAAATGCTCAGAACGATATTGATCTTAGCCTAGCCGGATGTAAGCTTCCAAAGTAAGTCTTTCTTAAAACTTTAATTGAAAAATAGAAAAGCCAGCAATTTAATTGCTGGCTTTTTTTTATTTAAAAGTTCCTCTAATTGGATAATTATTTTCAGGATTTCGAATCCAATTAATTCCAGACAATAAAGCTGACAACTCTGGCCTTACAAACGGGTTATTGGAAATATCAACCACATGTAAATTAAAATCTTCATTCACAATAAAAAGACCTGGCTCTGCAAAGGGACGATCCGTTTCTTGTGGGGATCTTGGGTCTGAAATATAAACTCCAAGCTCTTTCATTTGTTCAATTGAGAGATCATAGCCCACATCAAAAGAGAGATTTAATTTCTCCTGGGCCTGAAGCTTTGCCTTCTCCTCTGTGTCTGCTGAGACAACCACAATATCAACACCAACATTTAAGAAGTCTTCTTTCATCTCAGAGATTTTGGCAAGATACTTTGTACAAAGTGGGCAATGCTTTCCACGATAAACCACAACCATCTGCCAGGTCGCTCCATTCTTGGGAACTCCAAGTTTTATATCCTCTCCATCAAGCACTTTGACTTTAATATCTGGAAACTTATCGCCCGCCGATAACTTTATTGAACTCATATCTTCAATCTCCTTAATTAATTCCAATAGATTTTATGTTATTATAATGACAAGGTTACCAAAATCAACCAGTATACTTTTTGTAACCTAGTTTTTTGAGATTTTTATGAGTAAACCAACATGTACAGAACCCTGCCCTATTGAAAAAGGCATGAGAGTGATCGGAGGAAAATGGAAGGGCTCCATTCTCTGGCACCTAAAAGATGGCCCTGTGAGATTTAATGAGCTCACTCGTCAACTAGGAGGAGCCAGTAAAAAAGTCATTACTGAACGTCTAAGAGAGATGGAACAAATTGGTCTCGTGAAAAGAAAAGTTTTAAATGACAGGCCTATCGCCGTTTCTTATGAAATTACAAAGTTTGGAAAAACAGCACTGAGGATTTTAGAGGAGCTCAAAGACTGGTCTATTAAACACAAACTTTAATTTCAATCCTCAGCGCTGTCGCTTCTGCGCTTTATTGCACCTAAGCTCTATTTCAAAACAGTTTGTATTGGCATCACATTCGTTAGCCATTTCTTTCATTGGGCCTTCAACTCTTAAAGACTCTTGGTGCGAATGAGCGTTAAGAGTTAGGGGAAGAACAAAAATTGCCAAAACAAAAAACCTAAAAAATTTCTGAGTCGTCATAATTCCTCCTTGATGATCAGTTGTGATTATTTTTATCAGGAAACTCGACATTGAGAAATTATATATTTTCAAAACCATTTATTGATTTTATCGATCTCATCTTTTTTTATTTAAGCAGTACAAGCAATGTCTACCTTCAACAAGAGTTTATACAACTTAAAAAAAAATCAAGATTCTATTAGAGTCAATCTATAAGGAGTCATCATGTTTAATTTTCTAAAATCAGATCCCGTAAAAAAACTTCAAAAGAGTTATGAAAGTAAAATGAAAGAAGCAATGGATGCTCAAAGAAATGGTGACATTGATCGTTTTAGCACTCTTTCTCAAGAAGCTGATCTCATTCTTAAAGAAATTGATCAACTTAAAAAGAGTTCTTAGAACTCAAGAGTTTCGCCATCCCAGTTTTTAAAGAAGTCTTGTTCCAAAGCCTCATGGGATTCGATGACCGATAGAATATTCTTCGCACTTTCATGAGGCTCATGAATCTTATGAACAACACCTTTTAAAAACGGAGTCGAAAGAGCAGTCTTCGTGGTCCCTGGATGAATGGAAAGAACTCGACATCTTTGTTTTTTCTGAGTCAGTTCAATCAATAAATTCTTCATGATCATATTAAGAGCAGCCTTAGACGCTCTATAACTTCCCCACCCACCAATGCGATTATCAGAAAGGCTTCCGACTTTTGCTGAAAGTGCGACAAACAAACTTTCATTATTCCTTTCAAACAGAGGTATGAGGTATTTAGCTGCCAAAGCAATCGAGAAAGTATTGACTAAAAAAGTTTCTTGCATGGTTTTTAAATTATAGTGCCTAAGTGACTTCTCTGGAGCTAATTCTTTATTGTGAAGAAAGCCCTGGCAGTTAATAACACCATCGATTGCCCCAAGCCTCTCTTTTACGAAACAACGAAACTGAGACCAGCTCGACTCATCTGAGATGTCGATTTGAAAACAATTCTCATGAGTACAATCACGACTCGCAAACACGACTTCACAAGATCGTAATTCAAGCTCACCTCTGATTGCTTGCCCAATACCTCCATTACCACCAATAACGACGAGTTTTTTATTCTCTATAAAAGCTGTCATGCTGTTTCCCATTTTGCTTACATTAAAATGTAAGATTCATTGGACATTGTCTAACGACTCTTTGTTAAACTCTAGTTGTGCAAAACTTAAATATGACTTAAGTCCATCGACGAGATCGGTGCCGATTGCTAGCTTGCAAAACAAGAATGACACACGTCATAGGAGTCAGAATGAAATTAATAACACTCGTATTTTTTGCTCTTTCTTCTTTTGCCTATGCTGGCACAAGTCTTTTGGATTCGGAGGCGACTGTCACTGGTTTTGGAAAGATTAAATACCGAGCACCAAAAGTGCAGTCGAACGAAACACCAATTGTCCTCTTTCACGGGATATATGGTGGAGTTAGCCATAGAACATGGAGAAAACTTGTTCCCGAACTTGAAAAAGCAGGTAAAGAAGTTTACCTCATGGACCTTCCTGGAGCAGGCGAAAGCGATAAACCTAAAAGGGCCTATTCTATTGCCGACTTTGATGTCTTTGTTGAAAACTTCTTAGTAGAAGTGGTGAAAAAAAGGGCCAATCTTGTTTCGGAATCAATCTTAGGAAATTCTGTTTTAAAAATCGCTTCCAAAAGACCTGACATTGTAAGAAGAGTCGTTCTTATCAATCCATCGGGAATTAGCTCTCTGGCCACCCCGCCAAGCCCAAGAGAGCAAGGGCTGTACGATCGTCTTTTTAATGATGATCAAGCGGCAACAGCGTTTTATCAAAACCTTCTCAACCCAAATTCAATTGTCTATTTCCTCTCTTTTGGTTTCTTTGATGACACATTAGTTAACCAAGAACTCATCTCGGACTTTGTTGTGATGAAAGACAATGTCGACCAAAGATTTCTCACACTAAGTTTTGTCGGAGGACAACTTTATAGAACTTTTGAAGAATCTTCAGACCAGGTGTTTGTTCCCGTTCTTGGGATCTTTGGAGCAGAGTACGAAGGTTTTCAAGATAACCGAATCGATACCGCTCAAGACTTTAAAGACATTAGACCTTATTTTGAATATGTTGAAATTCCTCAAAGTGGATCATCTGTTCAAAGAGAAAAACCAGTAGAGACAGCGCAGGAAATTGTTGATTTTCTCGTTATCGATTAAATGATAAAGCCCATTGTTCAATTCTGAACGATGGGCCTTTACGACTCAGAGTCAAACTCCAGACATTGCGATAAAGAACAATAACTACCTGTATTTGCGTATGGAAAATCGGCATCGCACAATACTCACCCCAGGCTCAAAGATATACAACAGCTAACCTTGCGCATAAATCCATCTTATTGTACTAAGCAAAGATGGAAACAATTATCGTTATAGTCGGATTTTTAGGTGCGGGGAAAACAACTCTTCTCAAGAAGCTCGTTAAGAGTTCTCTCGAAGCTTCATGGAACCCTTATATTATTTTAAATGATTACCAAAACGCGAACCTTGATGCTCAGCAATTTCTTGAGTTTTTGGGGCCGGATCAAGTTAATCCTCTTCACGGAAGTTGTATTTGTTGTAGCGGTGTTCATGAACTGAGAAAACTCGTCAATGCGATTCCAAAAAGAGATGACGGTATTACATTAATAGAAGCTAATGGAACAACAGATGCCTGCTCATTAATGGAGTTCTTAGGCGTAGGCTTGGATGACCACTTTCTCCCACCAGTTCAAGTTTCAGTCGTTGATGTGAAGAACTGGCAAAAAAGAGGTTTTAATAACGAACTTGAGGCCAACCAAATTCAGGTTTCTTCACTTATCGTTCTCAATCACCTTGAAGATGTTGATGATGAAAGAATAGAATTCGTGAAGTCGCAGATTCTTGAACTTAATCCTTTTGCCAAAATAGAGCGCTTTGAAGACCTAAATGAAAAATCCTTAATTGGTCTTTCACCGTCCAAAAATCAATCTCAAAAAATGGACCATCAAAAAGCCCACTGGTCATCATGTTCTGTTGATCTTCCCGATCCTTTAGGTTCAGAGAAGTTGGGTCATATTATGGAAACACTTCCTGAAAGTATTTTAAGAGTCAAAGGTTGTACTCGCTTAAACAACGATTCTCACTATACTTATTTTGAAAGAGTGCCTTCTGGTCAGGTCATTATGAAACCTTATCGTGGTAATCTTGTGACAGGTCCAAAGCTTTTGGTTATCGGTCCAGGAAGTAACCCAGAAACACTTAAAGAAATTGTCGCAAGTTAATTCTTTTAGTTGAGACAATCACTAAACTTGAAACGGTTTTCGTTATAATCGAGGCATCTTCTTTCTTTGGGAAGGACATTGAGATATTTAAATATATCCCAACATTCTTTTGTAGAGAGGTGATGCTGATGAATCTTGCTGCTTCTTTGAATTCCAAGACTGTGAATGAAGCTCGCACAATCTAGGACAACCTTAATGTCTTTTGAGCTATTTTTAAGATTATAGACAAAATCACGATCAGTTTTTTCGACATCAAAAATTTCAGTTGAGAATCCCATTGCCCCTTGGCAAATAAAAAGAGTCAGCAGACTAATTAGGAAATATCTCATGATTTCAATGATATCGCAGTGCTAAGTTTTTGCAACTCACTCGCATTTAGGCACAAAAATACCCAATCCTTGAACTAGCGAAATCTCACCCCCTATTTTACTAAAATCCCTAACCGAGTTAATTTATAAGTATAGCGCTTACCATTGTGGACTAAATATGTTTGATATTCTGTGGATTAGTATTGCCTTTTTTCTGGGGATGATTGTCACCGCAGTAAAGCTCCCTCCGATGATTGGCTATCTTGCGGCAGGATTCTTACTGCGCTACTTTGGAATCGAAAGCTTTCCAGGTCTTAGTGAACTCTCGGAACTTGGAATTAGTCTTTTACTCTTTAGTATTGGTCTTAAACTCAACCTCAAAAGTCTTGGCAGAAAAGAAATTCTTGGGGTGGCCATGGCCCAAGGGTTCATCAGTTTTATCATTCTCTTCGGACTCAGTGTGGTGATTCTTGGGACAGAGCAATTAAAAGTAAGCTCCATTCTTGCCTTTGGTCTCACTTTTTCAAGTACCATCTTTGTTTTTAAAATCCTTGAAGACCGCGGTGACTTTGCCACTGCCTATGGCAAGAACTCTATCGGAATCCTTGTAATTCAAGACATTATGGCAGTTCTCTTTATGGCCTTTAACGCTAATAAAGTTCCTTCAGCCTGGTTGATATTATTGATCTCAATGCTCTGGCCCTTAAGAGTTGTGCTTTCTGAGATTCTTAAACGCCTCAAGCATAGTGAACTTATGATTCTTTTTGGACTTTCAGTTTCATTTGGTGGCGCCTATCTCTTTGACCTTGTGAATGTCAAAGGAGACCTTGGAGCATTAATTCTAGGAGTCCTTTTATCAAAACATGAAAGAGCCGCTGAACTTAACCGTTGGCTTATTTCGTTTAAAGACTTTTTTCTTTTAGGTTTTTTTCTCTCTATTGGGCTTACAGGATTGCCCACATGGGAACACCTAAGCTTTGCTCTCTTATTTTCAATGTTCGTTCCCCTTCGTGCCATCATTTATTTTTTCCTTTTTGCAAGAACCCGACTAAGAAGTCGAAACTCTTTTCTTGCAGCGCTGGGACTAAGTAACTTTAGTGAATTTGGCCTAATCGTTGTCTCATTTGCAGTAGCAAGAGACTTCCTGGGAGAAACCTGGCTCACGACGATGGCCCTGACACTTTCTTTTTCTTTTATTATTTCAGCAATACTCAATCGCTATTCAGAAAGGCTTTACCGTCGCTATTCCAGCAAACTTGCAAGCTTTCAACGATCAAAGCTTCATCCTCTTGAAAGAGATATTTCTCTTAATGAGTATAACGTCATGGTGATCGGAATGGGCCGAGTCGGACAGGGAGCCTATGAAGCCTTAGTCGATAAAAAGAAATGGTGGCCAGTTGGCGTGGATGTCTCGGAGGAAGCGGTCAAACTTCTTAAAGAAAGAGATTATGAAGTCGTCCATGGTAATGCAACAAACCCGGACTTTTGGTACCGAGTGGATATAAGCTCAGATAATATCAAGCAGATTCTTCTTGCAATGCCTGTTTTAAGACAGAATATTCTCGCGGCAAAGTTTATAAGGGGCAGGGGATTTAAAGGGTCTATCGCATCAGTTGCGAAATATCCAAACGATGTCACCCCTCTTCTTGAAGCAGGAGTTGACCAAGCATTTAACCTCTACGCAGAAGCCGGTAACGGTCTCGCCCAAAGTGTCTGTGATTAATCAACAATGAAAACATTTTTATTTCTCTTTACATTAATTTTAAATTCTCATTCCTTGCAGGCCCAATATATCGAAAACCCAAATGACCCGAACCTGCCTAAGTATGAAGTTGGTGCTGGGTTTGGTTACGCCCGATTTCCTTCCTATCCTGGTTCAGATGTGGATAAAACCATCGCCATTCCATTTCCAACTTTTATTTATCGAGGTGATGTTGTTAGAGCTGATGAAGATGGTGGCTTTAGAGGCCGATTTTTTAAAAACGACAGACTTGAGATCAATCTTTCAATCGGAGGATCACTTCCGGCTGACAGCGACGACAATCTCGCTCGAGAAGGCATGCCTGATCTTAAAACAATTATAGAGCTTGGGCCTGGCTTTGTTTTTAGACTTATCCCTCGTAAAGAGAACCGAAGACTCTCTGTGATTTTAAATCTTCCGCTTCGAATCCCCCTTGAAGTTGATTTTGATGAAATCGATGACAGAGGCTGGGTCTTTAACCCATTACTCTTTTCGACATTTGATCTCATTCGAGGAAGAGTCCAACTTTTTAATTACTTTAGTTACCGTTATGGAAATCGCGAATTTCATCAAACATTTTTTGAAGTCGATCCCAAGTATGAAACTCAATCAAGACCGACTTATTACGCACAAAAAGGTGATGTTCTTTTTTCTTATGGACTCGGTTTAGGATATAGGCCAACAAAAAGATGGAATATGTTTTGCGGAATTGATATCAGTGATCTTAGCAATAACCCTAATAAATCGAGTCCACTTGTAAAAGAAGAAAAACAAATGAGTTTCGGTTTTGGTTTTATTTGGTGGTTTTATCATTCAGATAAAAAACAATTCACTCGTTAACAAAAGACCATAACAATGAAATTTTTAACAATGCTACTTTTAATACTTTCTTTTAATTGCGATGCTCAAATTCAAGTTCATCTTGATCCAAGCATTCTTGATACAACTCAAATGGAATTCGAAACCCATACAGGGGCAGAGAACTCATACGCAAACGCGCTCGCTTTAAATGTTGAATACGAACAAGTCAAAAGACTCAGAACAATTATTGAACAAGAAATCAACCGCCCATTTAAATTCTTAACTTCATGGCAAGCACAAGGCGAGGCCCATGTAACAACCATTAGCCCACCTGAGTATAAAAACATCCTAAGGCATCATATCTCGATGGCAAGAATTAACGAAATTGCAATGGAGAAAGATATACAATCAGCTGATCTTGAAATTCATAGGTGGTCATGAAGAAGAAACATTTTTTCTCATTGTTGATTCTTTAAAATTGCGAAAAATACGCCATTAATCTCACATGGTTTTTCCCTCACATCACCATTGGCTATACCAAGAAGGACATTCATGTGAATAGTGGACTTTTAAAAAACCTAAAAAATAGCTTTGATAAAAGATTTTCAGTGACCATTCAATAAAAAGAAGGCCCATTAGATTATGGGCCTTCTTATTTTCTAATGAGATAAACCTAAGTTTTTAACCCAACCATCGTATTGGTTGACCGAGCCTGGAACAACAATTTCTACACTTCCATCAGCGAGATTTTTCATGCTTCCAAGATACTTTTCTTTTAGCTTAAGCTTAAACGCTTCTTCACCGCCTGGACTTGTCAGAACTCCACCGATCTTAGCAATCGATTCTGAAGTGGCCTTGGCAATGGTGAGAACTTCTTCAGCTCGACCTTGAGCTTCATTGATTCTTTTAAGCATTTGCCCCTCAGAGAGGTTGATCATCTCCATTTTCATCCCCTCAGACTTATTAATTCGGGCCTGCTTATCACCCTCACTAGTGGCAAGGATTGCTCTTCTTTCTCTTTCAGCATTAACCTGCTTTTCCATAGAGTTTTGAACACTTGCAGGAGGACTGATATTTTTAATCTCATATCGATGGACTCGAATCCCCCAAGTTTCACCAGCCTGATTGAGGACTTCAACGACCTTGGAGCTGATAAGATCTCTTTCTTCAAATGTTTTATCAAGATCAAGAGTCCCTATTACTGAACGCGTTGTGGTTTGTGCAAGTTCAATTGCTGCAAAAACGTAATTTGTCACCCCATAACTTGCCTTTGACGGATCAATGACTGACATATAAATCACGCCATCAACTTCGACATTAACCTCATCTCGAGTAAAACAATCTTGAGGAGGAACGTCGATGTTTCGTTCTTTAAGGTCTTGGATAAAGGTTACTTTATCAATGAAGGGAATGAGAGCGTGAAAACCAGCTGATAATGTTTTTTGATAACGCCCTAGTCTTTCAACGATATAAGCCTTCTTTGTGGGAACAAGCTTAATTGATGTAATAAACTTTCCAACAATAATGATAAAGAGAAATCCCCAAAAGAATAAATATAATGTATCCATATTAAATCCGCCCATTATCCCTCCTTCTTAATCGGTTTAAGAGGGTTTAAAAGTTTATCTGTTCCCTCAAAAAATGCTTTCATATTGGCCATTCCTTCAGGAAGAACTGTCACCTTCGCATTCCCAAGAACATCATTAAGCTCGTTCACGTATTGTTCAACAAGCTGCATTTTTACGGCCATGCTCCCACCGGGTTTATTAATCGCTTCAGCAACGAGCTTTGATCCTTCGGCTGTCGCTTCAGCAAGAAGCTCAATTTCTTCAGCCTTGCCCTTGGCGTAGTTGATTCTTTTTTGTTTTTCACCTTCTGAAATATTGATGGCCTCTTGTCTTTCTCCTTCGGAAAGAAGGATCTGACTTTCTTTTTGTGCTGTTGCAAGGGTAATCTCAGCTCTTTTTTCCCGCTCAGCTTCCATTTGTTTTTCAAGAGTTGCAAGAACGTGCCGAGAAGGAGAGATATTTTTAATTTCGTATCTTAGAACTTTGATCCCCCAAGGATCACTCGCAAGGTCGATTTCTTTTACAATTTTATCGTTTAGACTTTCTCTTTCACTAAAGATTCGACTTAAACTCAATTTCCCGACTTCTGATCTCATGGTTGTTTGAGCAAGATTAACGGAAGCGTTTCGATAATCCCCAATACCGTAACTAGCTTTTTTAGCATCCATCACTTTTAAATAAACCAGTCCATCAACTTCGACTTGCATATTATCGTTTGTGATACATGTTTGAGAGGGTATATCAAGAACCTGCTCACGTGTTTCATGACGATAAGAGACCTGATCCACAAAAGGAATTAAAAAATGAAACCCTGGGTTTAACACAGCTTTAAATTTTCTAAACCTTTCCACAACAACACTTTCCCGCATAGGAATAATCACAATCGTATGCCATAAAACAAACAGCACCACGATTGTAAGAAAAGTAATAAAACCTAACACAAATCCTCCTTTGAAGTATCTGTTACAACAGGGACTTCACAATTAAATGATTACCATCTCTTCCTGAAATGACCGCTTTTGAGCCAACCTTTAGCTCTTCTTCACTTCTTGCAACCCAAGAAGTATTTCGAAACTTTACTCTGCCCTCACTGTGAGGAAAAATCTCTTCAACAACCTCGACAAGAGATCCTAGTAGATCCTCATCTTCGTTAACATTATGGACTTCAGAGTCTCCTTCAAAATATTTCATAAAAATCGATCTTAAAAATAACATATAAATGATTGAAATAATAAACCAACTAATGAATGCAATCGTAACAGTATCAACCCATCCCATGTGGATAAGTCCACCTACTGTAAGAGCCGCAACTCCAAGAAAAACAATAATTCCACCAGGGATGATAAATTCAAGCAATATCATGATTGCACCAGCAATCAACCACATTAACCATGGATTCATTATTCAGCCTCCTCGATAAAATTCTTTTTTATAAATAGGAAATTAGACTTATTAATTTTTAATGACTCAGCACACTTCTCAATATATTGAACCTCTTCATAATTAATTTCTCCGTCAGAATCAGCAAATAAAAAAAGAAGCCAAATAAGAAAATGACGAATTTCAATTCTTTCAAAATTCTTTTGAGTCATTTCAGGATAAAAAGCCTCTGAAAGACTTTCTGAAATTTCTTTATGTTTATTCTGAAGCTTTAACTCTTTGAGAAGGTAACGAATGCAATCAATCTCTTCATGAGAAATTCGACCATCGGCACTTGCAAGAGAAAAAAGGCATTGAGCAATCGCTCTGGCAAGATCTTTTCTTTCTTTCTCTTTAAAGTTTGTTGTTAAAAGATCGAACAAAGACTGTTCAAAATAGTCTTCACTATGTCCTTCGAGAAAGGCCCTCATCACGGGATCCTGAAAGATGACACTAAAGCCACTTCCAAGAAAGAGAGAATGAAAGTTTTTAAGTGTCTTTGATTCAAAGTCTTTTGGAATAGCTTCAATATTTCCTGCCAACTTATCGAGAGACACTCGATAAAGGCCTGCAAGTTTAAGCGCAATATCTATCGGGAGCTTCAAACGACCAACTTCATAATCTCTCATCATAAGGGCCCTCATTCCAAGAATTCGCTCAACATCTTTTTGAGTCAGCCCTGCAGCCTCTCTTACTTTTTTAAGGGAATGAAGAATTTGATCGTTTTTCATGACACAAATGTATACCCAAGATCCCACCCAATCAAGACGCTATACAAATACGTACATACAAAAAGTAATTACAGTAATTTATGACACTTGGTAAAACAGGTTGAGCTTATTATAATGGGACAAAAAGAGAGCGTATTAATGAAAAACATCTTATTTCTTTGCACAGGAAACTCTTGTCGCTCACAAATGGCGGAAGGCTGGGCCAAGGCCCTAAAAGTTAAGAGCTTTCACTTTTACTCAGCTGGCACAAAAAAACATGGACTCAACCCGTACGCGATTCAAGTCATGAAAGAAGTTGGCATTGATATTTCAATGCAGACTTCAAATACAGTAGAAGAACTTCCCAGCCAGACCATGGATTATGTCTTTACAGTTTGTTCTGATGCCCATGAAAACTGTCCTCTGTTTCCAGGAGGGAAAACAATTCATATAGGTTTTGATGATCCACCGAGGCTAACCCAGACGATCGAAGATGAAGAGGAAAAACTCAAGGTTTACCGAAGGGTAAGAGATGAGATAAAAACCTTTATTGAAAGTATCGAAACCCATTTGGATAAATAAAATGGACATCAAACATGAACCATCACAATACGTTGCAGAGTTTATAGGAACATTCTTTTTAGTGTTCTTTGGCTGTGGCGCCATTATTTTGTCTCAGGTCAATCCAAGCTTTAACGGCTCTCTCATCCCGATTGTATTTGGTGGAGCAGTTTCAGTAATGATCTATTCTCTTGGACATATCTCTGGAGCCCATTTTAATCCTGCAGTGACAATTGCTTTTTGGGCCTGCGGACGCTTTCCATTAAAAAGAATTCCTGGGTACGCTCTCTCCCAGGTTTCAGGTGCTATATCGGCTTCATTTATCCACAAAATAATTTGGGGTAGTGCTCATACCTTTGGCAGTACCTATATCCAAAGTACCGTTGGTATTGGTTTTCTGGTTGAACTCATTCTTAGCTTTTGTCTTATGTTTGTTATTATCAGTGTGGCAACAGATTCAAGAGCGATTGGAGAACTTGCGGGAATTGCCATAGGTTCAACAGTTAGCCTTTGCGCTTTTGTTGGGGGTCCCGTCACGTTTGCTTCAATGAACCCGGCACGAACTCTGGGACCTGCGGTACTGACACTTGATTTCACAAATCTTTGGGTTTATCTCGCGGCCCCTATCTTGGGAACAATACTTGCGGCAAGAACCTATGAATGGATCCGTTGCCAAAAAGAAAAGTCCACTGATGGACATGGTTGCTGCTAACTTGTATGCAAAAGGATCGACTTTGGTTACTTCATTTTATCTTGGCCTCTTAACTTTTCTTTATTTTAAAATTTCGCTTGCTGTAATCAAGGGAAGACAAAGTCAAAAGATCTCTCTTGGTGGAGGAACAGAGAATGAAATTCTTCACCTTACAAGTGCCCATAATAATTTTGCCAGTTATACACCTCTTTTCCTCTTTGCTCTTTATCTTCTGGAAATTCAAGAAATAAGTCTTATCTTAATTCACATTTTAGGTGTTACTTTTTTTATTGGAAGAATTCTTCACTATCACTCTATGAAAGAAAAAATCAGCAATTTTAAACTTCGTAAATTAGGAATGATGATGACCCTCTGGCCACTTCTTATTGTTGCTTTGGCAAATATCATCACCTCGGTTAAAACCTTATGGTAACAAAAGAAGAAATTCTTCAAGAAATCATCTCTCATTATCAGAATGAGAGAGAAACTCTAGAGAGTATCGCTGAAGAAACAAAAAAAGGCACTACTGGCGACGAAGTTAAACAAGAAGGAAAATACGACACACGCGCAATTGAAGCAGGTTACTTAGCTGGAGCACAGGCCAGACGAGTGGAAGAAACAAAATTAAATCTCACAAAAGCTCGAAGTTTTAAAATCTTACAAAATAACGGCTCTGTCTCGGTAGGCTCACTTCTTAAATTAAGAGATTTAGACGAGAAAGAGCTCATGTATTTCATCTCCCCTACTGAAAGTGGCTTTTATAGTAAAAAGTTAAAACTCCATATCATCAGCTACAACTCTCCTATTGCCCAGGAGGCCATCAATCTAAGTACAGGGGACACCTTTGAAGTCATTATTCCAAGCGGAACCAAGGAATTTGAAATCATTGAAATTCTTTAAGTTCCTTGAAATAGCTCATTTCGATAAGGAAAAACTGTTGAAAAGTGCTAAAGAGGCCCTGTCTAAGACTGGGCCTGGATTTTAAATAATTTTTCTTTATTTTCTTTTTGCTAGAGGAATGTACTCTCTTGCATTTTCCCCTGTATAAATTTGTCGTGGTCGACCAATCCTTGTCTTCGGATTCTCATTCATTTCTTTCCAATGAGCAATCCAACCGGGAAGACGTCCAAGAGAAAACATCACAGTAAACATATCGATCGGAATTTCTAGTGCAGAGTAAATAATCCCGCTATAAAAATCCACATTAGGATAAAGCTTACGATCAACAAAGTATTGATCTTTTAATGCCGCTTCCTCTAATTGCTTTGCAATATCAAGAAGTGGATTGTGAACACCAAGCTTGTCGAGGACTTTATCACACGCAACTTTAATAATTTTTGCTCGAGGATCAAAGTTTTTATAAACTCTGTGTCCAAAGCCCATTAAGCGAAAGCTTGAGTTTTTATCTTTTGCCTTTTCAATAAATTTAGCAACGTCTCCACCATCACGATGAATCTCTTGAAGCATTTCCATGACTGCTTGATTTGCACCACCGTGAAGCGGTCCCCAAAGAGCTGAAATCCCCCCTGAAATTGAAGCAAAAAGATTGGCCTCTGAAGAACCAATCAATCTTACTGCTGAAGTACTACAGTTTTGCTCGTGATCGGCATGGAGAATAAGAAGAAGATTAAGCGCCTCAACAACCTCTGGCACAATCTCAAACTTCTCAGAAGGAACTGAGAACATCATATTTAAAAAATTTGAACAATA
>JBMYPC010000028.1:0-28152 GCA_049599895.1 Bacteriovoracaceae bacterium
ATTGTTAAATATTTCTAATTCGTCAATATTCATCCTAATATACTCTTCGTACAATTTAGAAATTTCTCTGCAAAATACTATTTTTCTACCAGCAAAATGTTTTTTAAATCCTGGGATAATCTTATTTATTTTCTTTGATGGTGAAAAAAAAACTATACTGTGATTAAAGATTGAGAGTTTTTTTAATTCTCCGTCAATAAATTCAATTCTTTTTTTGGTTGCGGAACTATCTGCAAGAGTTGAAAAGATTGGAAGAAAAAGAATAATAAGAGACGCTACCCATTTCATAAAATGACCTTTTAAAATTAACATTATATTTGAAATGATTATGATAATCGAATGATTCGAAAAAAACTAGCAAGACAAATACTAATTTTTTTGGGTTAAGCGCTTAATCTACTAAAACGTTTTTGATTGAAACAAAGAACAATTTCATCGGATATTTTTGAAAGAGGCACAACTTTCTTTACAGCACCAAGCTCAATTGCTCTTCTTGGCATTCCAAAAACAACACAACTAGATTCGTCCTCAGCAATAGTATAGGCTCCAACATTTTTTAATTTTAAAAGACCTTCAGCTCCATCTTTTCCCATCCCTGTTAGAATCACAGCCAAAAGATGCCTTTCATTGAGGGATACTAGGGAATCAAACAGGTAATCCACAGAAGGTTTAAATCTATTAACAGGTAGATCATCTTTTATTATGGATTTATAAAAACCTTTATCCTTAACAACTTTAAACTGCTTTCCACCCCGAGCGATATAAACCGTGTTTTTTTGAATGTCTTCTCCATTTTCAGCTTCCTTCACTCGAAAAGCACATAACTGATTCAAACGATCAGCCAAAGCTTTTGAAAAGACTTCAGGAATATGCTGAGCAATAACGATTGGAGGAATTTCATCAGGTAATGACGTTAAAATATACTCTAATGCCTGGGGCCCACCTGTTGAAGAACCGATGGCAATCAATCCCTCTAGCGAATCAAAAGGAATAAGAGTTTTTGTCGCCCTCTCTACTGAAATCTGGTTTCCACTAGCAATCACCTCTAGCTCGGAGATGATTTTAGCACTTACCTTTTCAATTTCATTTAAAGAAGGTTTTTGAATATAACTTTTAGCACCGTTAGAAAGCGCCTCCATAACAAGAGGGCCTTCATTCATACTCACAGAACTAATCATAACAGTTGGTATCTTCGTGGCCTTAAGATAGGTCTTGAAAAATTCAACTCCATTCATTTCTGGCATGTGGATATCAAGAGTAATGATATCTGGTCTTTCTTGCTCAATAATTCTTCTTGCTTCACTAGGCCCATCAGCAACAGCGAGAAGTTCAAGCTTATTTGATTTAAGAATAATTCGAGACAAAATCTTTTGAATCGTTTTACTATCGTCAACAACCAAAACTTTTTTCTTTTGATTTTTCTCGTCAAAGCTTTTTGAAATTCTTACTTTTCCAGTGTCTGAATAAAAAACAACTTCAAGGTCTTCTTGCAAAAAAATTGATTTTTTAAAAGCTCCTTTAAAGAGTTCTAAAGATTTTATTTCATTAAAGATTCTTTGATCTCCAACAAACTTAACTTCGTTCGCACTTTTAAAACGAGAAAACTTCTCTAAATCCTTCGAAACGAAGTTCTTCAACCAGAGACACTCAATCGTTTCATCTTTATTTTTAAAAACGATTAATGCATCACCACTGTGAGACAGACTGAATCGTAATGATTCGGAAGTTTTTTGAATTAACCGTTTGATCCCCATATGACTCTCTTTAAAAACCTATTTGTCGCCTAGGTACTCAGTTCCAATATGGGCAAAACTCGTCCACGGAAAAATATCATCTGCTTCGCCCTGATGTTTTTCGGCAACATCAGCCACATCCTCCAACAGAAGGTTTTTCGTCTGGAGGCTCCCTACCCAACGAAGGGCCTTTTGAGTGGGTAAACCAAATACCGAAACCAATGTCTTTCTTTTTCTCAATTCAAGACCGATTAAGTTTGCATGTTTTGAAAAGTCACACAAATAAACTTTATTCTTCTCTGTAGCAGAATCAGAGAAAACCTCCACTCCTGAAACAATTCCTAGCTTTTCTTGAATAACTTCAAGAAAGTTCCCGTTACCTTCAAAGAAGAGATAAGTTGGAGGTTGTGTTCCCGAAAAGGATTGTAAAATTGATTTCACTTTTTCAAGGTCGCTCATCGCACTAAAGAAAACTCTCGCCTTAGTGTCAGGGTTTTGAATATCAAAAGTTTTTTTAATGTCAGTATCAAATGATCTTCTATACGCTTTCGTTCCATTGAGAAAAGTCATTTTTAGTTTATTTTTAATTTCTTCAGCTCGCTCCATAAGATTGTTGAGAGCTGGCTTTTCAACAAAATCAAAGGCCCCAAGCCTTAATGCTTCTTGAGCATAACGGCTGTCTTCACGACTTGCACTTGAAACCATCACCACATGAGGATGATCATGGCGATGATTTTTCTTTAAATATTCAATTCCATCCATTTCAGGCATATGAATATCTAATGTCATGGCATCGACGGTATTGTTCTTTAAGAACTCCTCTGCTTCTTTTCCATTTTCAGCGACACCGACAAGTTCAAATGCCGAATCTGTTGAAAAAATCTTGCTCATAAGTTTTAAAATACTTTTACTATCATCAACAACTAACACCTTAATAGGTATTGGGATAATTGGAGTGTTCACTGATTGAGTGGTTGAAGTTTGTGTTTGCGAAATAACTTCTTCTTTCTCTTCAACCTCTTCAAGTGGCTCAAAACTATAAACACTTGGAGCATGGGCCAAGATGTCGATAGATAAACTCTTAAGCGACTCACTTAAACCAGTTATAAAAAGACTTTTTGGGTAAAGATATTTTTCAAATTCAGAAACAATTTTTCTAACATCATCATTTTCAAAATAAATAAAGACATTCCGACAAAGAATGATATCAAACTTCTGTCCACCAAGAGTCGACTGGAGATTAAGCAGGTTCATAACATCAAACTGACATTTCTCTTTAATATGTTTCTTAACTCTTGCAAAATGGGCAATTTCACCAGTTCCTTTTTGCCAATTCCCCGAAAGATACAAGGAAGGTATTGTTTTGACTTCTCTTAGCGGGTAGACGCCATTTTTTCCGATTTGAACACATTCTGGATCAATATCTGTTCCAAGGATTTCATAATCCATACCTGGGTATGCTTTAAGATGTGTTTCAAAAAAGGTTGCAAGAGAATAAACCTCCTGTCCCCTACTACAAGCAGCTGAAAGGATTCTAATCTTTGAAGAGCCGCTATCCTTTACTCTTTTCACAATGGAGGAAAGATTCTCAAGAAGATACTCAAAATGACTAAATTCTCTAAAGAAAAAAGTATGATGTGTGGTCAACAATGTGACAAGCTGTAACAACTCAGACTTTTCATGAGTCATGAAGTATTTAAAATATTCTTCAGCAGTCATGTTCCCAAGATCGATGAGCCGTTTTTTTAAGCGACTCATGACCATTAGCATTTGATCCTCTCCGAGAATATTTCCACTTTCTTTCATGACTAGTTTTGATACATACTCGGCAAGATATTCCATCGAGACCTTAGAGGTGCTCACTTTAGGAAGTCCCATAAATCCCTTTTCTTATCCTCTAAATTGTTTTCTTAAAGATCTTCAAATCGAGGGTCATCTTCACTCGGAATTGAAGTATCTGATCCTGAAACCTTCAATGCAGATTCTTGCTTCTGTACCACTTTCGCAGGCATTTTCTCTACATGTTTTTTATTGAGAGAGACAACATTTCGAGGCTCTGATTTTTTAGTCGCTCCCACAGGCGCTTTAGCTTGTTTTTGTGTTTTTGAAACAGCCTCTTCATTCTGACCTTTATCGCTTTGAGCATCAGCCTTAAAAACTTGCCTTTTACCTTCGACGATCTCCCTCAGTTCAAAAACAGCCTTATTAAGATTCACCGCTTGACGACTTAAAGAACCCGCCATCAGAGAGGCTTCTTGAGATGAAGCAGTATTTTGGTGAGTCACTTCATCTAACATCTGCATCGCCTTATTCACTTCTTGAACCCCAGAAGATTGTTCCTCAGAAGCTGTTGCAATTTCTGTGATCATTTCATTTAGGCTACTTGCATTTTGAAGAATCTCATTAAGAACTTCGCCACATTCCCCAGCTGTCACTTCTCCAAAATCAACTTTGTCCTTACCGACCTGAACAAGACCTCCAATGCGACTTGTTGTCTTTTCAACAATATCTTTCACCTGTTGAATAGAGGATTCAAGCATCTCTGAAATCTCAAGAGAAGCTTTCCCTGACATTGAAGCCAGGTTTCCAACTTCCTCTGCAACAACAGCAAAACCTTTTCCATGTTCACCAGCTCTTGCCGCTTCAACACTTGCATTAAATGAAAGAAGTTTCGTTTGAAAAACAATGTCATTGATAACATTTGTTTTCTCACCAATTTCTGAAATAAGTTTGACGATTTTAGCAATCTCTTTATTGTTTGAATCAACTTCTTCCATAATTTGAGTGTTACTTTTTGAAATTTCCTGGATAGCCGAAACCATCTTTGAAACTTTCTCTTGTCCATTTTGTGCAACATTTGTTGACTTTGAGGACACTTGTGTTGAAAGAGTTGCGGCATCAGAGTTCTTCTGAACCATACTGCTAATTTCATCCACAGATGAAACTGTTTCCTGAAGCGAGGCTGCTTGTCGAGTTGCTGCTTCACTTAGTTGGCTGCTTGTTGCCGCAATCAATTCACTCGATCTTTCAACATCCGCAGAATCATTAACAAGACGAGAAACAACTCCAAGAACTTGCTTTGATACAGAACCTGCTGTCCAAAACATAAAAAAGATGACAAAAAGAGTGAAAACAAGTGCTGTGCATGAAACAGTGACGAGCTTTTCAAAAATTTCGCTTTTCTTACCTTCAACAATTCTTTTAACCTTCATCTTTTCATAAACAATAAGATCTCCAAGAACATTCAGAGCATTTGTAATAATCCCAAAAAATTGCTTCGAGTCTTGATAATAACCACCTTTGTCAGAATTTTTTAAAATAAGATGAAAAGTGCTCGTGACCGTTTGCCAGTCTTTTGAGTTTCGAAACTTTTGAATTAACTCTTTTCCCTCTCTGTCAAGCTTAAGACCAGATGAAACAATACCAGCATCCACTCCAGACTTAAGCAGAAGAATCTCGCCAAACTTCTTTTTGGAAACAGGAGCATTCTTGGCTAGGATCGCGGACATATTTGCTCTCAGTTTTCCTCCAGACTCTTTAGAATCTTCTAAAATTCGAAGTGTTTGAAGCTGGGCTGCAATCTCTGGAAAGTTTGTTTGAAAAGCTACATCTTTTTGAATTTTTAAGAGAGTGAGGACTATCTGTGTATAAGATTTAAGAGCGTTCCCCAAAGCAATTGCTTTACCATTTACCTTAGAACGAAGTGGGTCGAGTGCACTCAGCTTATCAAAAACACTCTTCTTATAAACGGGATCAAAGCTTGAAGTTTTTAAAGTTTCTTTAAAAGCAAGAATCAGCTTATCATTGATTGCTCGTTGGGCTTTGACATCCTCAAGAGTTGTTCCTCCATTGATAAAAGAAGCTGTTTTTCCTCGTTCTTTCTGAGTTTCATGAACAACGTTCGACGCTGCGATCACTACATCCATTTTTGTTATAAGTGAAGTTGTTTCTTGGTAATCACCATAATTTGTATACAAAGAATAACTTGTCACGGTTAAGTAGCTAAGAAGCGGAACAATACCCACAAATATAAGTCTGGTCTTTAAACTGAGATTTTTCATAATAGCATTTTATCCTTTTTTTTTAAGCCGCAGCTTTTTGAAACTTTTTGATTTCACCAATATTAAGAACATTTTCAAGGTCAAGAAGAATGGTAAGCTTCTCACCTCCTTGATAAACACCTTGAATATACTTTGAATTGATTTGACAGCTGACCTCAGGAACCTCTGAAACAAGATCTGATTGAATATTAAGGACACTGTTAATTGAATCAACAATAACACCAATTCCTACACCATCGAATTCAACAATGACGACTGCTTCTTCTAAACCTTCTTCTTTAGATTTGATCTTAAGCCGGCTTCGAAGGTCGATCACAGAAATAATTTGTCCTCTTAGGTTCATAATTCCAACATAATGAGAAGGGCTGTTTGGAAGAGGAGTCGTCTCTGGTAGAGGAATCACTTCCTTTACACTGAGAAGATGAATGGCATAATTCTCGTGCCCTAAGCCAAATTGAAGATACCTTTGAGTCTCTCCTAATTCTTCCTCGTGATTGTCTGTTTCAAATTTACTTGTTTTCATCGAAACGTTCTCCCTTTCTCTAGCTCGCTATGTTTTGTTCTTTTAAGAATTTTTTATATCCACTACTTTTCTTTAAATCGTTTTTAAAGAGTTCAAGCAGATCAAGAATTAATGATGGCCGTCCGTCGCCCATAATTGATGAGCCCATAACACCTTTTCTGTTTTTAATATCTTCACCAAGCTTTTTGATGACAATCTGTTGTTGAATCACAATATCATCCACAACCACACCAAAAACGTGACTTAAACCTTTCACAACAATAACAGTATTTCGACTTGTGTCTTCGAGATTCGCACCTAATTTATTATTGAGATAGAAAAGAGGAAGAACATCGCCTCTGAGTTTGAAAAGCCTTGCCCCTCCAGAGAATTCCTCAATTTCTTGGTTATCAACTTGAACAATTTCAAAAACCTGTCCAAGCGGAATCACAAACTTTTCTTCTTGGGAACGAATCACAAGTCCATCAATAATCGCAAGGGTTAAAGGTAAAATGATTTTTAATGAGGTCCCTTCTCCGAGTCGACTCATTAGTTTGACTTCCCCCCCCCAGGGCTTCAATATTGGTTCTCACAACATCCATCCCAACACCGCGACCAGACACCTCTGTGACCTGCTCTTTTGTTGAGAATCCAGGATGGAAGATTAATTGGATAATTTCCTGATCACTCATCTGAGAATATTCATCAATAATACCTTTTACTATCGCTTTGGTTTTGATGACTTCAGGGTCAATCCCCTTCCCATCATCTGTGACCTGGATGACCAGGTTACTTCCTTCGTGATAGGCAAGAAGCTCAACATTTCCAACTCTTGCCTTTCCAGTCTCCTCTCTTTGCTCATTGCTCTCAAGACCATGATCAACAGAATTTCGCACAATATGAACCAGAGGATCGGCAAGCTTTTCAAGAACTGTTTTATCAACTTCGGTTTCTTCTCCTACCATATGGAGTTTCACCTCTTTACCAAGAGCTTTAGAGGTATCTCGAACGATACGAGTCATCTTTTGAAATGTTCCTTTAAGAGGAAGCATTCGAAGTGACATAGAAAGCTCTTGAACTTCTTTAAAGAGTTTTCCCATCATACCAATAGCTTTATTACTGAGATCATCTTGAATATGTTCATATCGTCTTTGGTAAAGAGCCGTTTGGAGAATAACGAGCTCTCCAACGACATTATTAAGTTCATCAATTCTTGAAAGTTTTACGCGAATACTCTCTTCACTCGCCCCACCGGCATTTGCTTTCTTAGCATCAGCTTGGGGCTTCGTAGGAGCTGGAGATTCAGGCTTTTTAAGCTCTGCCACAGGAGCCTCTTCTTTCTTTGGCTCCCCAATCTCCTCAACAGAAATACCAAGCTCTTTCATAGATTCAAGTGCGGCTTCGTTAACAAGAGATGTTTCTTCCTCTATCACTTCTGTTTCAGCAAAGACAGGCTCAACGGGTTCATTTTCAAATGAATCAAAACTTGGAACTTCTTCAACGATTTCATTAGACTCAGATTCGTTTGACTCCGCTTCAGAAGCAACTTCTTCAGAGACAGGCCCATCTTCACCAGATGTCATTTTTTCGAGCCTTTCCTCGATATCACCCATATCAAATTTTGCCTCAAGGTCATCTTTCAGACCTTGAATCATCTCTTGAACTTTATCTTTAAAATCTAAAAGAACGGTGATGATATCATTACTTACCTGACGCTCACCTTCTTTGATTTTTAGAATTAAATTTTCTGCAATGTGGGTTAATTCTGAGACCTGGTTAAAACCGACAGCTTTTGAAGTCCCCTTAAGATTGTGAGCAAGTCGAAATATCTCATCAATTAGCTCTGAGTTGGCGCCACCAACAGTTAATCTTAGAAATGCATTTTCTGCATCTGCAAGTAAATCATCTGATTCTGAGAGAAAATCTTGCTTTAGCTCTAGTTCAAAGTCTTCCATCGGCACTGCTCTTTTAGATAACAATTATCCAAAAATAATCGGTTGAACTGTGAAAAACTTTACAGAAATATTAAAAATTTAGGCTTTAGAAATATTATGGTGCAAGCAGAGCCTTCCCCTACGAAATCAAGACCTTAGATGTGATTAATACTGGACTCTTATGATACCATCTGGTCGACAAAGTCTAGACATTAGAGGAAATCGATCCTCTCTACTCTTTCACGTTTCAAAGACTTCACCTCTTTAGGGATGCAACTTAGGATTGATTCTTCAATGGCATCAATAATTTTTTCTTTCAAAAATACCCGACTATGAACTAAGGAAACTTCCCTTGTCGGTATAGGGGTTCTAAAAGGCCTCACCAATTTCTTTTGTGAAGCGCTTAGACCATTTAAGGCAAGTTCGGGTAAAAAAGTATAACCACCGTTATTTACAACCATGGCCTTTAATGTTTCGAGGTTTCCACTTTCAAACTGGAGATGACGATCATTACGGACATGCTTAACTTTACAAACACGCATCACCTGATCTCTAAAACAATGACCTTCATTTAGTAACCAAAGATCGTCGTAATTAAGCTCACTTTCATTTATTTTTTGTTTTTTTAAGTACGGATGATCTTTTGAAGCAAAAATATGGAAGGATTCAAAAAACAGCGACCTCTCAATAATAGAGTCATCATAAAGGGGCGTCACTAATAGTCCGCAATCGATTTCATCATTTCCAAGCCTTTTAATAATATCTTCTGTTTTATATTCTTCAATTTTTAGAGTGACTCTGGGGTAATGTTTGGCAAAATCTTTTGCAAAAAGTGGAACAAGATAAGGAGATAATGTTGGAATGACTCCCAATCTTAATTCACCTTTTAAATCTTCTGAACTTTCATCAATGATCGAGTAAATTCTTTTAAACTCTTTAAGAACAACTTGCGCCTGCTCAATAACCTTTAGCCCCTCTCGAGTTGGAATGATAGGAGACTTTGACCGGTCAAATAATACCACCCCCAATTCATCTTCAAGCTTTGAAAGTTGCATAGATAAAGTCGGTTGAGTGACATGGCAAGCAGTGGCAGCCTTTTTGAAATGGCGATACTGGTTAACAGCGATAACATATTCAAGTTGAGTGAGAGTCATAGTAGATACCTTCTATGAATTCATAATAAGAATCGATTTTAATTATCGCCTTCTTTTTGCGATGATTCAAGCATCAAAGAGTTGCTCTTAATAAAAAGAGAACTAGACAAAGGACTTATGTTAAAGCCTGTTTCTTTGCCTCTATGAGGTTCAAAGCGATATCGAGTACGGAAGCTTCAATCATTTAGGTATAAATGTAGAGAACTTCGAAGACATACTGAAAAAGCTTGATTCACTCAAAGTCCCTTATCTTTATGGCGGGGTCGTTGAATATCCTCATTCTCGATCAGTTTATATTGAGGATCCAAATGGCATCGAAATCGAGATTTCAAGCCAATTTGGAGGAGGAATTCAATAAGAATCTACTCTTCGTATTTCAAAGATGAATGGTGGGCAAGAATAACAGTTTGCTCACCACTTACTCTGTAGACATAAGAGTAATCCGCCCAAGTTACGTCTCCGTTTGGTCCAACAAATTCATACTCCCCCATGTCGACAAGAATTTCATTATCACCATGAATGGCCTTTGAATGAAAGACAACATCCTTCCAACCATGAGAAAGAAAACCGGCTCGACCTTCATCAGGATTTCCAACAAAGTAATCTTTTACATTCTCTTTTCCAACTCGAATGACCTTTGAAAGAGTTGGTTTTAAACTCGCACCATCGTCATAGAGCGACATAAGTTTTTCTAAATCACTGTTAACTACAGCTATTCCCCATTGCTTCTGGGCTTCTTTTATTTTCAATGAGTTATCCATAATCACCTCGTTTTTGGGATATACTGAAAACGGTTGAGTTTTCAGGCGTCGCAGCCGGTTTGCGGCAAAGGGTACCAGTAGTACGCTTTGAAGCATCAAGCGGATTAAGCGTTAGCGCCCAGTGTTGCGAAGTTCCCTTACTCGAAATTTAAACCAATACTGCCTTATACTATTCCCTTCAAATTCTCTTCGGCAACTAGACAATACCCAAACCAGCGAAACTTTGTTAAATTCGCCTCAGTACATAAAAAAGGATCTTCAAATGCAAGGTGATGTTCATAGCAATGTTCAGGAATATTATGGAAAAACTCTTCAGACTTCTTCTGATTTAAAAACAGATGCTTGCTGTACCAGTGCAAGTCTTCCTGATTATGCAAAAAAAATTATGGGCCAGATTCATGATGAAGTTCTCATGAAGTATTATGGCTGTGGGCTTATCCTTCCAAAACATCTTGAAGGAAAAACAGTTCTTGATCTTGGTTCTGGCTCTGGTCGAGATTGTTACATTCTTTCTAAACTTGTAGGTGAAAACGGCCGTGTCATCGGCGTTGACATGACTGATGAGCAGCTTGAAGTTGCAAACCGTCATCTTGAATATCATCAAAAAGCTTTTGATTATAAAAAGAGTAATGTGAACTTTATTAAAGGAACTCTTGAAGAGCTCGACCAACTTGGTCTTGAGCCAGGCTCAATTGATGTTGTGGTTTCCAATTGTGTAATTAATCTTGTTAAAGATAAAGAGAAAGTTCTTGGTCATATCTTCAAACTTTTAAAAGAAGGCGGAGAGCTTTATTTCTCTGATGTTTATTCTGACAGAAGAGTTCCTCAAGAGCTCAAAGACGACCCCGTTCTTTATGGAGAATGCCTCTCAGGTGCTCTCTACTGGAATGACTTTCTAAGAATCTCAAAGACTGTAGGTTTTCAAGATCCTAGGAAAGTTGAAGATGAACCTCTGCAGATCCTCAATAAAGAAATTCAAAAGAAACTTGGTAATATCAAGTTTTATTCTGCAACCTACAGGCTCTTTAAAATCTCTGAACTTGAAACTGATTGCGAAGATTATGGACAGGCCATTCGATACAAAGGTGGTATCGAAAACTCTGAGGAGAGGTTTAATCTCGATGATCACCATGAATTTGTAAAAAATAAAATCTACCCCGTCTGCGGCAATACATACCTTATGCTAGAAAGAAGCCGCTTCTCTGAGCATTTTGATTATTTTGGCGACTGGACAACTCATTACGGAATTTTTCCAGACTGCGGAAAACCTCTTCCATTCAGTGCTGGCAAGAGTTCAAGCGATAACGCGCAAAGCTGCTGTTGAGAATCATTTTTTCCGACAGCACAATATCTAACATTTCTTAATAAAATTCGAAGAAAGCCCTCTCATTTCCTAACTTTATTTATGGATGAGATTGAACATAATGGACTCAAATTTATCTCAAACGGAGTTTAATATGAGTTTTCAATTTCCCATTAGTTTTTTCTCAGGTGACTGTATTACCTTAATCAAAAAAATTATTTTCTTTAATGAATCTCAAATTTCAGAATTCGAAAGACTGGAGTTTCAAAATAAAGGACCTCAATATCAAGACAGGTTCCTTGAGTCCTAATTGATCTTTTCAACACTTTGCCAAGCTGCGCCTTTTATCTTCACACGATAACAAGCGCAGTTTGTAATATTCTGATCAGAAAACTTTTCTCTTAATTTATAATAAAGAACATTAATAAGAATTCCACCGTGAAGACTAATCCCAATAACTCTATGTTCACTTGGTAAGGCAATGGAATCAAAAAATTCATTAAAACGAGTAATTGACTCGAGACGGGTTTCTCCTCCAGGCAGAGAAATATTCAGATTGCCAGATCTAACGTCTCTCCAAGTATCCCACATATCGACACTGACAAGTTCATGGGCTTCGGCTTTGGTAAGACCTTGGGCCTCACCCAAATGAAGCTCTCTTAGTCTTGTATCAGAGATAAGAGGATAAGAATTTTTGGATCTCACTATTTTAGCCGTTTCAAAAGCTCTTTGGAGATCACTGGTATAGATAATATCCAAGGGAGTCTCCTTTAGCTTTTCACCTAAAGTCGTTGCTTGAGATCGCCCTGTGTCATTTAATGGGATATCGATATGTCCTTGAATTCTCTTCGCTTTATTCCAGTCTGTTTCTCCATGGCGGAATAAATATAGTTCTTTTTCCATGTAATAAATTTGGCAAAGGATTGGATAATTGGCTAATACTTTTTTATGAGTTTTGAAATTGCAAAATCCCTCCACATAATCTTTGTGGTGACCTGGTTTGCTGGACTATTTTATTTTGTCAGGCTGCTTATCTATCATGTTGAAGCCCTTCAAAAAGATGAAACAGAAAAGCGAATACTGATCAATCAGTTTGAAATCATGGAAAAAAGGCTTTGGTATGGAATTACTTGGCCTTCAGCTGTCTTTACCCTAATATTTGGCGGACATCTTCTTAAAGACTTTCTGCCATTAAAAGATCATCCATGGCTTATTTCAAAGTTATGTTTTGTGGTCGGGCTTTATCTTTATCATTTTCTCTGTGGCAGTATTTATAAAAAGCTTAAAAATGGAGTTAAAAGCTACAGTTCACAGTTTTTAAGAATTTGGAACGAAGTCGCTACGCTTTTTTTATTTTCGATTGTCTTTCTTGTAGAGCTGCAAACACGATTGGCCTTTGGCTACGGTCTTCTGGCCTTAATGATTCTCGCCATTGTTCTGATGCTTTCGATTCGTATCTACAAACGTGTTCGAAAAGCTCCTTAAATCTCTATAACCCCTTAGATTATTTTGACTTAGCTTGTAACTTGAAAAACTCAGGGTAAAATTAGCTTGTACCACCTTAAAGGCAACTCAATGAAAAAAAACCTAGTAAAAGTCTTTGTTATCGTTCTCTTTCTGTCACTTATTGTCCTTGCCAATAAATATGAACTGCAAAATTATCTCACTCTCGATTTTCTCAAAGAAAACCTCGATCAATTTAAAAACTATTATGCTCAAAATCAATTTCAAACCATTGCCATTTTTATGGGAATCTATATCTTAAGCACCGCTCTTTCGATTCCAGGAGCAACAGTCCTAACTCTTGGATCCGGAGCTCTTTTTGGACTTACTCATGGTCTGATCATCGTCTCGTTTGCAAGTACTATCGGAGCAACTTTTTCTTTCCTCGCAGCAAGATTTCTTTTAAGAGATTATGTCCAAAAGAAATTTAAATCTCGCCTTGCGACCATTAATGAAGGTGTCCAAAAAGAAGGGGCATTTTATCTTTTTTCTTTAAGACTCATCCCTGCCTTTCCCTTTTTTCTTATTAACCTTGTTATGGGGCTTACACCTATTAAGGTCATCACTTATTTCTTTGTCTCACAAATTGGTATGCTTCCCGGAACTTTTGTTTATGTAAACGCAGGAAAGCAACTTGGGAATATTGAAAGTTTAAAGGGAATCTTCTCTATTGAACTTATTCTCTCCTTTTCTCTACTTGGACTCTTTCCAATTGTTGCTAAAAAAATTCTTGGCCTCTTTCAAGCCAAACAAGCCTATAAAGGTTTCAAAAAACCGAAGAAATTTGATTACAATATGATTGCCATTGGAGGAGGTGCTGCTGGACTAGTGACATCTTATATTTCAGCTGCGGTTAAGGCGAAAGTCGCACTCATTGAAAAACATAAGATGGGTGGAGATTGTTTAAATACAGGTTGTGTCCCATCAAAAGCTCTTATTCGTTCTTCAAAGGTCGTCCACTATCAAAAACGTGCTAAAGAATTTGGAATTGATGAAATTAAAGTTAGTTTTAACTTTAAAGATGTTATGAACAGAATTCAGAATGTCATCAAAAAGATTGAGCCTCATGACTCTATTGAGCGTTATACCAACCTTGGTGTTGACTGTATTCAAGGTGAAGCGACAATCCTCGACCCTTGGACAGTAGAAGTTAATGGAAAAAAGCTCACCACAAAAAATATTACTATTGCGACTGGTGCATCTCCCTTTGTTCCACCAATAAAAGGAATAGAGTCTATTCCCTATCTCACCTCAGAAAATCTATGGGGACTTGAAGAACTGCCTCAAAAGTTTATCGTCTTGGGTGCGGGACCAATTGGACTTGAAATAGCCCAAAGTTTCAACCGACTCGGCTCTGATGTGACTGTCGTTGAGATGGGCCCAAACATAATGGGAAAGGAAGACTCTGATGTATCAGAAGAAATCCATAATAGACTTAGTGAGGAAGGAGTGAAAATTCTGACTAATCACAAAGCTGTTGAGTTTCATAATGAAAATGGAAACTTTACTCTTAGCTGTGAAAACTCTGAACAAACGATCAAGCTTCCCTTTGATCAAGTCCTGGTTGCAGTTGGAAGACGGGCCAACATCAAAGGCTTTGGTCTCGAAAACCTGAATGTGGAACTAAGAGCGAATGGAACGATTGAAGCCAATGAATTCCTGCAAACAAACTACCCTAATATTTATGTTTGTGGCGATGTCACTGGCCCCTTTCAACTGACTCACACAGCAGCTCATCAAGCTTGGTATTGTGCTGTGAATGGACTTTTTGGAAAATTCAAAAAGTTTAAAGTCGACTATAGTGTTATTCCCTGGTGTACATACACAGATCCAGAAGTGGCGACAGTAGGCCTGACGGAAAATATGGCAAAAGAAAAAGAAATTCCTTACGAAGTCACCAAATATGGAATTGATGACCTTGACCGCGCCATAGCAGATAGCGAGGATCACGGATTCGTCAAAGTCCTCACTGAGCCAGGAACCGATCGTATTATTGGGGCTACTGTTGTCGGAAATCATGCCAGTGACCTTATTTTAGAATTTATTTCCGCCATGAAATTTAAAATAGGATTAAATAAAATACTTTCCACAATTCATATTTATCCAACTATGGGAGAAGCAAATAAGTATCTGGCAGGAGTTTGGAAACAAAAACATGCTCCTAAAAAGCTTCTTGAATTTGTTAAAAGGTTTCATGAATGGCAAAGATCCTAGTAACAGTATTCTTATTCTTTTCACTCAATGCCTTTGCATTTGAAATTATAACTCCCGAAAAGATGGCAACGATCTCTTCTAAAGTTTTTTCGCAAGCGCTATTTAAACTTTGGTTTATCAACCCCATCGACGAAGGATTAAAAGAAGGACTTCTCGGTCAGAAAACCTAGTCCCTATTCTTGTACTCGTCGTACTTTTTTGCTGAGCCTCTTACTTTCTCAGCAGGATATTTCTCAGCATTAATCATAATTTTTCTTTTGATTGAGGAGTCGAGATCAACTTTAAAGAGATCAACCAACTTCATAAGATAGAAAAGACTATCGACAATTTCATTTTCAATCTTTTCTTTTTCATTCGGCTCACTCTCAACCAATTGCTGAATCTCCTTGTCAGAGAGCCATTGAAGGATTTCCAATATCTCTGAAACCTCAACGCTCAGGGCTATTGCGACATTCTTAGGAGTATGGAACTGTGCCCAATCACGCTCATCTGCAAACCTATTAAATTTCTCAATAATTTCTTCAAAATCTTTCAACTTTAACCCCATTCCACTTGGAATTCTCTTGTACATCCTTTACATTACTTCAGTATGAATTCTACTCAAAATAAAAACACGGTCGCCATCGTGGACGATCTTCGTGAAAATCTTGAGACCTACAAAGAGATCCTCTCTGAGGATTTTAACGTCTATTTCTACGAAGATCCTACTATTTTCTCAAGTGAATTTACTCAGAAACAAAAAGACATTGATATTGTTGTGCTCGACATCCATATGCCTCAAGAAAATGGATTCAGTATCTATAAAAAGATTCGTGCTACAAATAAGAAAACTCCTGTCATCTTTCTTACAGGAGACCCTTCAGAAGAACTTCTTGTTCAAGGCCTAGAGCTCGGAGCACATGATTTTATCACTAAGCCGGTTAGCCCTCGCGCTCTGATTGCAAGAATTCAAAATAAAATCGAAATGACCAGAAGTCTGAACTCAAATGACAACTCTACGACAATTACAATGGGAGAACTTAAAGTTGACCTTGAAATGCAACAGGTTTTCCTGAGCACTCAAGAAGTTCCTCTTACTCCAATAGAATTTAAGATTATTAAACTTCTTGTTAAATCACCTAATACAATCTTTTCGAAAGCAGAACTTATCCAAAAACTTTGGCCAAACACTGTTGTGAGTTCACAAAATATCGATACTCATCTTTCGAACCTTCGAAAGAAACTCTCGCCATTTTCCAATAATATTCGAACAGTTAAATCTAAGGGCTACTTTCTTAGAGTGTGATCAAAGAAACTTTTGAATTGCTTCTATGATTTTTTCTTTTGGGTTTTCCATATTATCTCTTTCAAGAGACGAGGGAATGAAGTTAAGAATATCTCTTAAAACTTTTTCATCATCAAAATCATCCTCTTCAATAACCAAAGAACCTAATTTTGAGTTTGCTTCCATAGCATTATGAAACTGCTCATTTTTTTGAGCAATTTTAAGAGGAATAAAAATACTCTTCTTATTAATCGCGATCAGTTCACTTACAGTTCCTGCCCCTGCTCTAGAAACAATCACTTTAGCCGACTTAATAATATCAATGTACTCCTCACCAATAAAAGACAGTGGAAGATATCTTTCCGAACTAAGGTTTTGAAACTCAGCAAGATGGTTTTTCCCTACTTGGTGAATAATTTGAAAGTTCTCTTTAAGCACTTCAAGGTTTCTTTTGACAAAGTCATTTAAAAGCTTTGAGCCATTCCCTCCACCGGTGATAAAGAGAAGCGGGTTTTTGGAATCATTAAATTCAATTTTCTCCAATTGAGTGGTCTTGAGTTTTGAATCGAATAATTCATCCCTTAAGGGATAACCCAAAAAGATCGTTTTTTCATTTGGAAAAAACTTCATTGAATACTCATAACTTACAATAATCATGTCAGCAAAATAAGAACAAATCTTATTGGCAAGACCAACTCTTGTGGTTTGCTCATGAATGATAATTTTCTTCCCTAAGACCCAAGCTGCAATAACCACAGGAACAACAACAAAGCCTCCCGTGGAAAAAATAACCTTGACCCTTGGGCGAATACTTAGGAGTTTTAAAAAAGCTTGGAGGCAGCCAATGGCAACCTTAAAAAAATCCAGCATATTCTCAAAAGAAAAATATCTTCTCAGTTTTCCAGTTTGAATTGAGTGATAGTCGATTGAAAGCTTTGAAATAACCTCCTTTTCGACTCCATCAATTGATCCAATGTAGGACACAGGAATATCAGAAGTTCTCAAGATCGATTGAATCAAAGTCTTTGCTGGGACAACATGACCACCACTTCCCCCACCAGTAAAGACAATTGAAGCTTTTGAAACTGTTTTAGGCATCTGCGAACAACTCCATTTCGTTCTTAAAGTTAGGGCATAAAATACCCTTGAACCCTCTTATTATGTAATTTTAGACTATTTTTCTCGATAGATTAAATAAGAAAAACTTTATTGGGATTATAGTCATGAGAAAAGCCTTTTTTATAAGCTACGGCCTTCTGGGAATTATCATTGGAGCCTTGGGATTTTTTGTTTCAGAGATACTCTACTCCCTGTTTATTGTCTATCTTCCTCTCGGTCTCTTAGCGATCTATGAGTCTGTTCAAAAGCATCACACCATTATGAAAAACTTTCCTCTCTTTGGAAGACTACGCTATGTAATGGAAGCTTTAAGACCAAAAATTTATCAATACTTTATTGAAAGCGATACTGACGGAACACCTGTAAACCGAATTCATCGTAGTGTTGTTTATCAAAGAGCTAAAAAGGCTTTAAGTACAACTCCTTTTGGGACTCAACTTAACATGTATGCGGAAGGGTATGAATGGATCAATCATTCAATGTCTCCCCTTGATTATGATGAAGTGAAACCTGAAAATTTGAGAGTGACAGTTGGGGGTCGTGATTGCAAGCAACCTTATAGTGCCAGTATTCTCAACATTTCAGCAATGAGCTACGGCTCTTTAAGTAGCAATGCCATTCTTGCTCTTAACAAAGGCGCAAATACTGAGAACTTTGCTCACAACACTGGCGAAGGATCAATAAGCCAACATCATCTCAATGGTGGTGGAAGTCTCATTTGGCAAATTGGAACGGGTTATTTTGGCTGTCGAACAAAAGATGGAAAGTTCTCAGAGGAGAACTTTAAAGAAAAGGCCAATATCGAAAATGTAAAAATGATCGAGATTAAGCTCTCTCAAGGAGCAAAGCCTGGACATGGTGGAATCTTACCGGCTAAGAAAAATACCCCTGAAATTGCAAAGATTCGAGGAGTAGAGCCTTATACAAGAGTTGTCTCTCCAGCGAAACATAGTGCTTTTAATGGGCCTAGAGAGCTTTTAAAATTTGTTCAAAAGTTAAGAGAGCTTTCTAATGGAAAACCTATTGGCTTTAAACTCTGTGTTGGAAGACCTGATGAAATTGATGAACTCTGCAAGATTATGGCGGAGACACAAATTTTTCCAGACTTTATTACCATTGATGGTGGCGAAGGCGGAACCGGAGCAGCTCCTCTTGAGTTCTCAAACTCAATTGGAATGAGTCTTGTGGATGGTCTTGTCACAATGACAGATGCGCTTCATAAATATGGGATAAGACAAGAACTCAAAATTTTTGCTTCAGGTAAACTCATTACTGGCTTTCATATTATTAAAGCTCTTTCCCTTGGAGCTGACGCCTGCTATTGCGCAAGAGCAATGATGTTAGCACTTGGTTGTATTCAGGCATTGGAGTGTAATAAAAACACCTGCCCAGCAGGAATTGCCACAACGGACCCAAACTTTGCAGCAGGCCTTGATCCAGATGCCAAGGCCAAAAGGATTGCAAACTTTCACCACCAAACAATTGAAGCTGTTGCAGAGATCCTTGCAGCTTGTGGAAAACACAAAACCTCAGAGCTTAAACGTAGTGACATTTGGCGTCGAACAAGTCCCACTAAAATTGAAAGTTTTGAGCAAATTTATCCCCTGCCTAAGAAAGTTGCTTTTAAGGAATCTGCCTAGAGATGCAACTTCTTTTATGTTTGACATTTTTATTTCAAGCTGATGCCTTTGCTTGGGGACCAAACGGACATCGTATTATCGGTGAAATTGCCGAAAGAGCAACTAAAATAAATGAAAACTCAAGTATAACATTGGTGTGGATTACCGCAAAAAGTTTTCTTACTTAGTAGTAAAAGAAGAAAGGTCGAGCGCAACTTGAAAATATTGATCTACGCCCTTCTGATAGAGCGATAATTGATAGAGAATTAAACTTCATTGATTTTATTAATGTCTTTATTAAAGAAGTTGAAGAAGTTTGCTGCTTATATATGTTTAGTTCCATCAACTTATTCATCAGGTGGCACAACAGTTAATGGAAGAATCATCATTCAATCCTAAAGCCGATCCAAAAGTAGCTCACAGTAGTGCATATGGACTCATGCAAATTGTCGATAAAACTAGCTACTCTCTAACAGGAAAAGGAAAGTCTAGTGTTACACAAGACTTTATAACCGTCTCAAGAAAAGAACTAGAAGATCCTGTTATAAATATTGGCGTTGGTATAAGGTGGCTCGTTGTTAAATACTTTAATGTATCACGCAAAAAAGGAAACAAAGTTCACAATATGATTAAAGCTTATTACGGGGGCAATAGTGATGCTGAAAATGAAGAATATTATCAAAAAATTCTTAAGCGTTATCATGATTCTGGTGGCAGGAAACTCGTACGCTAATAAATTTGAAGTTTACCTGCACACTATTGGAAAGAAAAGCCTCATCCTAAAAGATAATATTGAAGTTTCTATCGTTAACTTTGATGAACAATTACATGATACACATCGAAGCTGGAAGTCTAAACTCGTCGTAAAAAAAGATTCAAAAGTTATTTTTGAAAAGTACCCAATAATAACTGACTTTAAAGAGAGCTATAGTTACTTTCTAGTTCCTATAAAAAAATCTAAATATGCCCTTGATCTAAACAGTGACAACTTTCCAGAATTTGCTATCGCTGTAGATCATGGAGGGAATGCTCCATCTACTTCAGCAGTCGTGTACTCAGTTAAAAATGACACCGTATCAATTTATAAAAAAGCTTGGTACCAACAAGAAAATGGACAAGAGGTTATCTGGGATTACGCTAATGCTCCCAGGAAATGTTACTACACCTCACAAAATAAATGTGAGTACCTATAAGGTAGACTGTCCGTTCTTTAAAACAATATCAAAAATATAATTTGATAAGACAAAATAAATTTTAAAAAGACTTCCTTTTAATATCAACTGTGTCCTCTTCCAAAAAATCATCCCTAGAATTGATACAACCGAAAGAGCAACTAAAATAAATGAAAATTCATCATGCTGATGAAGCAACGGTCGAAGCTCTCTTGTAACAAAGACTGCAAACACAAAAAGGAAAAGATAAGAAATCGTTTTTTTCATTAAGCAAGCTCTCTCTTTATCATCAAACAATTCTCAATTAAAGAATTTAAATAATTTACGACATCATAAAACCTAGCGAATCATTAACAAATATGGTTTCTAATTTAAGATAATCTCTTCCAGCCTCTGTACTATCGCTTAGTAAAAGGCCTATCAGAATGAATGCCGTCAGGTCTTTAGACCTCATATTTTCACCAATCCTCATAACCGAGAGGCAATATCAAGTTCTTATAAATTATTATCAATTTTACCAAAGAAATAGTAATATCTCGATTGGAATAAACCATTCTGTTACGAAAGAAAGGAATCCTTTATTTCTGAGAAAGAGGCTCTACTTTCACAAATTAAGCTTTTTAAAAAGCTTACAGAAATCATGTGTAACAAAGGAAAATAAATGGTCGATTTAACAGTAGAAAAAACAAATGAAATTTTAAGCAGCGTATTCGACAAAGGCATTACAGACCTTCACCTAACATTTTTTAATGAGCAGTACTATCTCCATCAGCTTGAAAACAACACATATGGGAAATCAGAGCTTGTAACGAGAGATGATGTTACAACATTCTTTCAGGGTGTAAAAACTCTCTTCAAGCTTGATGACACAAAAACGACGATTCATGACTCTAAGTACATTTTTAAGCATAATGATGCAGATAAAGTTGTCCTTGGTTTCTTCCTTCCAATTCAAGGAGGTCACAGAATCGAACTCAGAATTCTGTCATAAGTGAATCGAAGAGATTTTGTATTTAAATCAATTTTGGGATCTTCCTTGCTTTACAGTTGCAAGGACATTTCACTTTTATTTTCAAATCAAGATAAAACAAAGGGAATAATCCTAACTTCAAAGATTGTTCCCATCAATCAAGCCAACAATTTTCAGTCCGATGTCTCTACATTCGACATTCAAACTCGAAAGTATGAGACCGTAATCCCCTAATTGGGTTTGTTTTTCACAGTTTCAACAAGATTAATCAAACTCAATACCTCTTACTCGAAAAATGGGGAGAAAATGCTTGTATTGTTGATCTGCAAAAAAGAATGATAAAGAGTATATACTCAATTACAGATGAAGAAATGTCGACTGCAAAGGACAAATTGAACTTAAAAGAGTTAGACCAAATAAAATTTTTTTCATGAATTCTCCCAACCGTTTTAATAAAACAACTGCTTGAGGCATACCTTCGCATCGCAGTTTATGGTCAACGGTGCTAAGGTCTTTGATCTTCAGCAACTACTTGGTCATTCAGACATTAAAATGACGATGAAATATGCTCATCACTCACCTGATCACCCACAAGATTCAATCAAATTCATGGGAATTAACAACGTCGCTAAAAGTGAAAATGTTTTAACCCTTTTCTAACCCCAAAATGAGTTTCAGAAAGTGCAAAGACTCATAAGGAGAGAATTAAAAGTTATAAGCCACTGAAAGCTTTAAAGAATGATTGAGTTTTGGGCATAAAAAAAGCCCTTCAAAAGAAGAGCTTTTTTTCGTGGTGCCCAGGAGAGGACTCGAACCTCCACGCCAAAGGCACTAGATCCTAAGTCTAGCGTGTCTACCAATTTCACCACCTGGGCATAATTTTAAGCACCTTAAAACGAATGTTAGTTATAATGAGGTTGCTGTTTTTTGACAAGAAAAAAACTTGCCCAGAGCTTTTAAAATTACGCTGCTTTTCGCTGTAACTGCCTGATTTTATTCTTTAATACCTGAATTTCATTTTTCTGCTTAGTGAGAACAGATTTTTTATCGAGTAGCTCCATTGAGACCTTATTTACTTGGGCTTGGGACTTTTGGTATAAGGTTTCAAGCTGCTTGGCCTTTCTCTCCATTGCCTGAGCCTGTTTCCCTCCACCTGCTTTTCCAGATCCTGCTTTTCCAGATCCTGCTTTGAGTTTCTTAAGAGTTTCAACTTGTTTTGCAAGCTGCTTGTTCTGGACTTCAAGCTTTTTCATATTTATCTTCTGAGCTTTAAGGTCATCTGTTGCTCTCTTTAAATCTTTTCTAAGATCGCCCGCTTTATCTCCAGCCCCAGAGCTGTTTGTTCTTTTTAATTTAATGAGCTCGTCTTTTAGCTTCAACTTCTCAGTATTGAAGTTTCTCTCCATCATATTGATCTTAGTCTCATAAGACTTTCTCTCTTTAAGAGCTTTTTGTTTCTCTTTATCAAGGAGAGACTTATCAATTTTATTTTTATCAGCGATTGCGCCACTGGCACCCTTTTTTTGTTTCCCTCCACCAAATGCACCTTTTTTCTTTTGTGCAAGAAGAACATCGAGTCTTTGCTGTGTCGTTTTAAGTTGGCCTTCAAGGTCCTTCACTTTCTTTTTAAGAACTTTCGGATCATCCTCTCCTTGCTCCGAAACATGATTAACAAAACCAGCGTGCTTCTTACCGATTTGTCTTTTAAGATTTTCAAGTTCAGTGGAAAGCTTTTTATTTTTTTCTATAAGCTCTTTGTTCTCTGATTCCTTTTCAAATTCATTATTCACGGCTTGAACATCAAGAACCTGAGTTTGAAGTTCATGATACTTTTCTTTGAGTTCATCGATTTCAGTTTCATCGGCGAGATAAGCGCTGGACTCATCTTGAAAGAGGTCTCTAAAGTTCTTAATGGCTATAATATTGATTCCATTTTCAATGAATTTCTTAGAAAATGTTAGAGCATTCTCAAGAGGAATCCCCCATTCTTTCATTAAAACACCCATAATAAGCTTCTGGGTTTTATCAGGGCTTTCTTTCTTTGAATAAACAACTTGAATCTTCTTCGCAATTTCCCCTAATTTCTCAGGATTAAAGGACTCTGACTTTTTCTCTTGATCATCCCATAAGTCTAGAACCAAAAGACTTTCAAGACATCGCATGATTTCGTTTTCAACCGCGTGAGGTTCTGACTGAGCTTTAAATACTGCATCTTTAAATAGCGACTTAAGCTCTTCGTTTTTATGGGCGTGATGGGCAAAGGCCAATTCATCACCTTCAATATGAGGGAGTTCATGCTCCTCAATAAAAGCTTCAAAGTTAATCATGGCATCAAGTTCAACATCTTGTCCTTTTTCAAGAATTTGTTTAATACCGATTGCATTAATAACCTTAAACCAACGACCTTTCGTTTCATCTACAAAGAACTTACCTGGAAGGTAAATCCCTTCAGAGTCAGAATTAAATTGATAATCTAAAACAATCTGGCTTGCGAGAATTTCTGAGCCATAGAACTTATACTTAAACTCTTCAAAAATCTTATATCCAAATGAAGAGTCTCGACCATTATCAAGCCATACACCAGTAAAGACAAGTTTGTTCGGTCTTCTTAATGTGTAAACATCAAAAAGGTTTGTGCACTTAATACAGTGTCGGATTAATCCACCATATTTTTGATCATCATAACTTCTATCAAGACCTCGCAAAAGAGTTTCTTTATCAAACTGCCTTAGTGGACAATGCACTTGAATGATAAAAGCCCCTTCAACTAGACAAAGATCCACATCAATCGGCATTTTGATATTTTCACCTTGTTGAAGATAAGTGAGAAACGTAAAGAGCGATGTTAGGTATGAACGAATATTCAGTATGTCTTTTTCATTCTCTGCTGCAAAGTTAAAAGCAATATCTGAATAATGGCCAGTATAAAGAGGACTTGTAACCTTGAAACTTTTTAGATCTTCAACTGAATCCGCAAATAATTTCTCAAGTTGAAGACTTGAGTCGTCTCCAACTGCGCGAGAGATTAAAACTCTCCCTGCTTGAGATCGAAAGACTTCTTTTGAATAAAGTTTTAAATCCGTCTTTACACAATGAGCACCGTCGAGGACTCCAATGTGATCAAGAACTCCAATTGAGTCTTCTTTAAGGTCTCCTAGTTCTTCAATCGCCTTAAAGTTTTCCGCAAAAACGATGAGAGACTCTTCTTCACCAAGAGCTTCAACATTTTCGATCGTCTCCATTTCGAGTAGTTCTAACCACTCACTCATTTGAGAGTCTTCAGAAGTTAAAAATAGAGCTTTATAAACTCTCTTCATTAAGCAATCATCTCCAGATAACTCTTATCAATCGCAACAATCGATTCAATTTTCTTCGCAACAACAGTCTTGACTCTGTAAAGAGCATCGCCTTCACCTTGTGACTTAAAAAGAATCCAAAGAAGTTTATTTCCATCAAAGCGAGAAAATTTCACTTCTTTAAAGTCCATATGTGACTGAAGGTAAAAAAATAAGGCCTCCAGATCATTACAAGCATCTTCACAATAAATCGACTCATGAGAATCAAGATGTCTTAAAACAAACTTCGAACAATCTAATACTGATTCATTTTCAAATAAAAACTTAAACTCTTCGATGACCTCATACTCTGGAACATCTCTTGAGGCATCATCTCCCCAGTTTGTATCTCGAACTCTTTTTTGCTCCAGTTTTTCAAGAAGGTCATATTTATTATTTTTCACTGCAATCTCAAACACGCTCAAAAAGTTGAGATTATAAAATTCACGTAGAAGTTCAAAGTCTGTATAACCAAGTGTCATTGCACTCACAACAGAAAGTCCTGCAACCTTGAGGGCCCTTCTAAAAAGTTCAGTGTGAATTTCATAAAATGCTTTATAACTTTCAAACTCCTCAAATCGAAAAACATTAAATGCAGGAACACAAAGACTTAAAAGCGCTGCCTCTTCATTTGTTTCCCAATACTGCTCCTTTGTCCAAATCACAGCATTAATCATTGATTCAATTCGACTCTTCTCTGTTCTTGAAACACTAAAAGCTTTTAAGAGATTTTCAAAATCTAAAACAGCACTAATAGAACAAGTCCATTCCATATAAAAATTATGAGACTCATTAAATTTTTCAAAAAATTTATGATTCACAATATCCCCAGGCCTTAACAATAAAACCTTTCCTTCTGATTTTTGTTTTAACCAATACAGGTAGCCGTAAGAAATATTCATCTCTTCAATTTGAGCTAAGCTAAAATTTTTTTTCACTTCTGGTGTGTCAGAAATGTCATTTTCACCATGAATTTTTTCTTCAAACATGACGGCTCCTAGATCTCTTATCGACCGATTAGGAGCGGAATTTGAAGATTTCTTTGAATTTATACTGGAGTAAAACCCTTGTGAAACTTAATTCGAAATAGGGTTAAAACAACGATACGCGTGCGAATTACTTTGCTCAGTTAATTCAGGATATTTTGCCTTACACTCATCAGTTGCCTTCCAACATCTTGGATGAAAATGGCATCCAGAAGGTGGATTCATAGGACTTGGAATGTCACCCTCAAGGATAATCCTCTCTTTTTTCGCATCCGGTGATGGATGAGGAATAGCAGAGAATAGTGCTTGGGTATAAGGATGATGACAATGACCATAAAGCTCAGATGCTTCAGCAAGCTCAACAACGTTACCAAGATACATCACGGCCACTTTAGTTGAGATATATTCTACGACTTTAAGATCGTGAGCAATAAAAAGATAAGTAAGGCCTAAATCTTTTTGAAGATCCATTAAAAGGTTTACCACCTGAGCCTGAACAGAAACATCGAGAGCTGAAACAGGCTCATCACAAACAATAAATTCAGGCTGAACCGCTAATGCTCTAGCAATACAAACCCTTTGTCTTTGCCCACCAGAAAACTCATGAGGGTATTTGTTAAGAGTGTCTTTTGGTAACTGAACTTGATCAAGAAGTTCATAAAGTCTTTTTTGTCTCGCTTCTTTTCCAAGAGCAAGTTTATGAATGTCCATTGGCTCTGAAAGAATATTTCCAATCGTCATCCTCGGATTAAGAGAGGCATACGGATCTTGAAAGATAATTTGCATCTTTCTTCTCATCTCTCTCATTCGTGCAGCATCGTAATCAACAATGTTTTCCCCGTTAAACTTCACTTCACCAGAAGTCGGTTCAATCAGCCTTAAAAGACATCTCCCAAGAGTTGTCTTTCCACACCCTGACTCTCCAACAAGTCCAAGAGTTTCACCTTTATTAATTTTGAAACTAACGTTATTGACAGCCTTAACTGCACCGATCTCTTTACCAAAGATTCCACCTTTAATTGGAAATCTCTTTGTTAGATTATTAACCTCTAATAAAACTTCACTCATGGCTTTTTCCTAAAATTATTATGGTAACGGGCTAAAACATCTTACTTGATGATGATCTGAAATAAGATCAAGAGTTGGCCCTGCCCCACGACATTTATCACTTACGTACTGACAACGATCTTGAAAGTTACATCCCTTAGGAAGTTCAAAGAGAGATGGAACCATCCCATCAATCGTTTGAAGTCTTTCTTTACTTCCTACAGCAGTTGAATCAAACGATGGGATCGACTCGATAAGACCTTTGGTATAAGGATGTTGTGGATGCTTGAATAGCGAGTTCACGTCTGCTGATTCAACAATTTGACCACAATACATAACGGCGACATCGTCACAGGTCTCAGCAACAACACCAAGATCGTGGGTAATCATGATAATTCCCATTCCAATTTCCTCTTGAAGCTTTTTCATAAGCTCTAGAATCTGAGCTTGAATCGTCACATCAAGGGCGGTTGTCGGCTCATCAGCAATAAGAATATCTGGCTTACAAGAAAGCGCAATCGCAATCATAACCCTTTGTCTCATCCCCCCCGAAAGTTGATGAGGATATTCTTTTACTCTTTTCTCTGGTGCAGGAATCCCGACAAGAGAAAGCATTTCAATTGCTTTATTTTTTCGATCTTCTTTTGAAAGTTCCGTTTGGTGAAGAGCAAGAACTTCTTCAATTTGATTTCCAACTGTAAAAACAGGATTCAGAGACGTCATGGGCTCTTGGAAGATCATCGCAATCTTATTTCCACGAATCCTTCTCATCTCATCCATTGGAACATCAAGAAGGTTTTCCCCTTTAAACTTGATTGTCCCTCCAGCAATATTTCCAGGAGGATTAGGAATTAATCTCATAACAGAAAGTGCTGAAACAGACTTTCCAGATCCAGACTCACCAACGATCCCCAAAGTCTTTCCTTTAAAGACATCGAAGTTCACGCCATTAACGGCAGTGATGATCCCTCTATCTGTTCTAAATTTAACAACGAGATCTCTTACTTCTAAAATTTTCTCAGACATGTCTCTACTTTCCTAATTCTTTTGTTTAACCTATTTCCCTTTCAGTTTAGGGTCTAATGCATCTCTTAAAGCATCTGCAAGGAGGTTAAAAGCCAGTACTATTATAAACATAGCGAATGTCGCTGCGGCAAGTTGCCACCAAACATCACGAGCTAGTTCAAGCTTAGCGTCATCAATCATTCTCCCCCAACTTGGCTTCCCTTGAACCCCAAGGCCAAGATAAGAAAGAATCACCTCAGATTTAATCGCAATCATAAATTGTAATGAAAAATTAATAATAACAATGTGAAGAACATTGGGAAGAATGTGGCGGAAAAGCTTTCGAAAATGCCCTGCCCCAAGAGACTCGGCTGCCTGAACATATTCACGATCTTTATGCCTCATAACCTCTGCACGAATCATACGACAAAGAGTCACCCAACTTGTAAGGCCGAGGGCCAAACATACTG
>JBMYPC010000029.1:0-27828 GCA_049599895.1 Bacteriovoracaceae bacterium
ACTGACAAAAGAGAAAAAAAGCCTCATCTACAAATTTATCAAGATTGGTGGACTCCCAACAATCAAAGATAGCCAAAAACTCACTTTTCAAAAGTTTCTAGGACTCGATAATAAATCAAAGTATCTTTTAAGAAGTTTAAATGCAGATATTAAAGAGAAAATAGTGAGTCATATTCTTAATGAATATGAAGATGAGAATCTCGATGATGATATTATGAATAATGAGACTCTCGAAGAAACGGCAAGCCAAAATAATTCTTTAAAAGCCTTCAAACTTGAAAAGTTCACCCCATTAATAGAGAGCCTCAGAGTTGATGTTTCTGGGTTTCAGCCTGAGGGCAAACGAGTCTATGAAGAAGAAACAATTAAGACCGCTCAAAACCTTGCGAAGATTTTTCTTCCAGAAGACAATCTCGATAGTCGTGTTGCGGCCCTCGCCCATTTCTTTGCTTCAAAACTTGGTGTCGATAATGAGTATGACCTCTCAAAACTCTTCATTGCAAGTCTTTGTCGAAACCTTGGAGTTTGCTCTTTTGAAAGAGATGAATTCCACTCTCAAAACTTCTCAAAGTCGCAAGAGTATAAAGATCATCCCATGCACGGGATTAATCTTTTAAGAGAAAGCCAAATTGAAATTGATGACGATATTTTTCAACTCATCCACTACAACCATGAACTCGCAGGAGGCCAAGGCTTCCATGGAGTCGATCTTTCTCGCTTTGATGACCCAATTCAGCTGAGTCTTAACCTTTCCACACTTTTACTAGAAAGTAGTTTTCAGTACCCCGCAGAGAAGGTTGAAAGTTTCTATGAAATTTATCAAAAAATTGTTGCCAATGAGAATCAGGCATTGAACCTCTTTGGCGAAAACATCAAACCTCTTCTTGAGGCCCTTAGTAATGAAGACCAAGATCAAATTTTTTCTGATGCAGCCTAATTCTATTGAAAGTCACTATACGGAAGACTATTAGTCCCTCGCCAATTGAGAAGTGCGGGAGAAATTTCATCATTGTCTTTGACTTCAATGGCAGCAAAAGTCAGGTTCGCTCCTCCTGCACCTTTTCCAAAGTCGAGATTATACATCTTAGTCCATGTTCCTGTATTAATGAAAATATGTCCATCTTCGAACTGACGGATAATAGGATCGTGAGTATGGCCAACGACTAGAACTTGCGCTTCTTTATCATCTCTAAAGAAGTCTTCGACAAGTTCTTCATAGTTTTTAAAAAGTTCAAGTTCCTCTCGCATTGATTGCCAAAGACCTTGAGTCTTTTTTCTGGTTTTATAAACGTTTATAAAACGAACCATAACAAAGTAAAAAAAGTTCGCCAGCATAAACCTTATGGTAAAAAGAGTGTCATAAATAATACCATTAATGAGAAACTTTTGAATAGGCCTTACTGCATTAATATGATGCCTTTGCTGCTTAAACTTATTAATCACACGAACAACATAATAACTTCCCCATGGAGGAATAAAAAACTTTCTGCCTTTATCATCAACTGCAATTGATTCTTCTAAATCAAAATGATGAGCAACTTCATACTCATGCCCATGGGATATCACAATTCCTTTATGGGGACGGTATTGGCCATCATGTTCAGTTAAGAATTTAAAACGGCCTAGAACTTCGTTATCAAAGATACGCTCGAACCTTTCTCTCATCGAAGAAAAAATGAACTCGGCATCATGGTTTCCAATGATATAGCAAACTGAGTTTTTCTTACTGGCCTTTAAAAAATTATTAAGAGCAGAAAAAACTTCTTGATGGGCCTCAAGAACAATATCAAGCTTTTTCAAACTTGCTTCTTCAGACCAAAACTCATCATCAAAAAACCGGACATAAGGAACTGCTAGAAAATCAAGAAAGTCCCCATTAATAATAAGCTCAACTTCATTGTATTTCGTATGATAAGAGGCAAAGTAATTCAAGAATTCGATAAGTTCTTCATCATAATGAAAATCTTCAAGGAAGTTCTTTTTTCCTTCAAAATAAGCTCCCGCCCCTAAATGAAGATCAGAAATAACAAGGACAAGTTTTTTTCCCTTACTTTTTTGGAGGAATTTCATAACGACCTCCTCCTACAATAAGCTCAACTCTTTCAAACGGAGGAGAAAAAGGGAAAAAATAGAACTTCTCTCCTTTTCGCCATGGCACTTCAAAAGTGCGAACGCCTTTTTTTCCAGAACCTTTTTCTTTTGGAATCGATACAGGAATACGAATATTTTTTGATTCCGAAGCGATTTCTCCAATAAGAGGGCCAGTAGTGAAGTTATTAATGATAACGGCATACTTTGATCTACTTTTCTTTGCAGGAATCACACTTACCTTCTCAGAGCCAAAATTGATGATGAATGTTTCTGTTTGATCCGAATAAGATTCGATGGAAAGAAGTGTCAATATGGTGAGAACTAGAGTTTTTATCATCACTCTAATATTATAACTTAAATTTCTTGTTTGCGGTCTTATTAAAGACTTTGTGTAGACGTTTGCCAGAAAATTCTTATAAGAAAATTTGGAGTGTCTAGTGAGTTCGCATTTCCGCTTGGTGCTTCAATGCGTGCCACTGGCACCCATTGCCGCAAACCGGCTGCGGGGCGCGAAACCTTCGGTTCCGCTACTCAATGATCTCTAAGACACTACGCTTTTTAAGCTTGGTAGAGGCAGCATTAAGGATTGTTCTTAAAGCCCGAGCGGTTCGCCCTTGTTTTCCAATAACCTTTCCAAGATCAGTCTTATCAACTTTTAATTCAACAACTGTGGTTTGCTCACCAACAATCTCATTAACCTCAACCTGCTCAGGCATATCAACAAGACTTTTACTAACGTACTCGATTAACTCTTTTAATTCGCTCATGTGCTTATCTCTCTAAGTAAAAGCTAAACTCTATCTCATTTAGCTTACTGCAATATCAACTTCAATCTTAAGCTGTTGGCCCACATTGCATAAATGGACCCTCAAACAACAATTGTTCTATGCTAAATCAAGATTTGCTTTTTGAAAATACTGTCTCAATTAGACAGCAAATTAAGCAAGGGAAATCTGATTATTCTTTAAAAGAGATCTTACAGTATTAGAAAGCTGCGCACCTTGAGTAACAAGGGCCTTAATTCTATCAACTTTTACATCTTTTAAAGTTTTATCATTTTCTAGCTTTGGATCGTACTGACCAAGCTTTTCTAGGAAACGACCATCTCTTTTATTGCGCTTGTCAGTCGCAACAATAGTGTAAACCGGTCTATGAGTTCTTCCACCACGTGATAATCTAATCACAACCATTTTTTCAACTCCCTTCAGAATCACGAAGAATAAACCAAGTTTTTAGATCTTTTGCTTAAATTCGTCAACATTCTAAGTAAAAATAGGTAAATGCGCTCCATACGCCACGCACAAAAACATCCTTTAAGAGAAGAATCCTCCGCCCCAAGGCCCTTTTTTGCGCTTACCTTTTTGTTTTTTCTGTCTTTGCTGTCTAAAACCAGGATTATCATTAAACCCTGGAGGCATATCACCCATTCCAGGCATTCCTGGCATGCCAGGCATTCCCCCTTTAAACATCCCCATCATTGAGCCCATCATCTTTTCCATCTGACGGAATTTTTCAACGAAGTCTTTAACGGCTTTTAAAGTATGACCTGAACCTTTCGCGATTCTCTCCATTCTCGACTCATTGAGAAGTTCATGATCGCGCCTTTCGGCTTTTGTCATGGAAGAGATCATAATTTTCATGCGCTTCATTTCATCTTCTGCTGATGAAAGATCGCCTATTTGTTTTAGGGCACCACCCATTCCTGGAATCATCTTAAGAATTGAGCCCATTGATCCTAAGTTTGAAATCATGTTCATTTGTTTAATGAAATCATCAAAGGTGAATTTTCCTTTTTCAAGGTTCTTCATCATCCTTTCGGCTTCTTTTTCATCGATTTCTTCTTGGGCTTTTTCTACAAGAGTTACGACGTCGCCTTTATCAAGGATTCTTCCGGCTAATCGATCAGGATGAAAGAGTTCAAGGTCTTTCATCTTTTCACCCATTGAAATAAATCTGATGGGAACTTCAGTAACGTATTTAATACTTAAAGCCGCCCCACCTCTGGCATCGGAATCCATCTTTGAAAGAACCACACCTGTAAGGCCAATTTTTTCATGAAAGCTTTTTGCGACATTCACGGCCTCTTGCCCTGTCATTGCATCAGCAACAAGAAGAACCTCGGGATTGTGACCATCGATTGATTTTTTGACTTCATGAATCTGCTCCATTAACTCTTCGTCAACATGGAGGCGTCCAGCAGTATCGATAATAACAACGTCATTACCCTCTGCCTTAGCGTGTTCAATAGCCTTTAAAGCAATATCTTTAGGATGACCTGAAAGGTCTGAATCAAAATAAGGTCGTCCCATTTGCTTGGCAAGAGTTATGAGCTGATCCTTTGCCGCTGGTCTGAATGTATCTGCTGGAACCATTAAAGCATTAAGGTTTTCTTTTTTATCAAGGTAATGGGACAGTTTCCCTGTAAAAGTGGTCTTTCCTTGCCCGTTAAGACCAACAATTAAAACCACTCTTGGGCTTTTCTTTTTCCAATCGATAGGTTCATGCTCTCCACCCATCATGTTAGCAAGTTCATCGTGAACAATTTTTATAAAGAGTTCATCAGGGTTAACCCCAGAGATAACCTTTTCACCCAATGCCTTTTCTTTAACTGCATTGATGAAATTTCGAACAACTTTGAAGTTAACGTCAGCTTCGAGTAATGCCGTTCGGACCTCTTTTAAAGCCTCTTCGATATTGCTTTCACTGATTTTGCCTTTACCTTGAACGTGCTTAAAGGCATCTAAGAATTTATCACTTAATGTATCAAACATTTCTATCCCTACTTATCTATCTTAATAATGTGTTGATAAAGCTCTTGTGGAGTACGGAATATAGCCTCCACACCATCAGACTTCAACCTTTCATAGTGATCTTTTAACCGGCTCTCCCAATCTACGAAAATAAATGAAATTCCATAGTTTTTGGCCCCATGAAGATCATTTAAACTGTCACCAATAAGAATGATATTCTCTTTATCTTCCCCACCTAACATTTTTGTGGGGCCATCGGGATGAGGCTTAGAGAGACCATCATCGGCGCAGCTAAAATCTATAAAAAAGCTAATAATATCAAGTGACTTGAGATATTCAATTGTCGAACCACGGTCTCTTCCCGTCCAGACATAGAGTTCGTGACCGTCATTTTTTAACTGCTCAAGGAGTTCTCTTATACCGGTATAAATGATTGGTCCCTCTGGAGAGCTTCTTAGCAATGTCCCATCACAATCAAAAACAATTTTCACACTTTCTCCACTACTTAAAAGCTTCTCTTGACACATAAGCTCTGAAAGATTTAGACCAATTTTATGGAACAGGAAGAATATCAATATTCAAAAGAACTTAAAAATAAAATTGAATCTCTAACTATTGAGAATCCTATAAAACTTGGCAGCATTAAGTTTAAAAACCCGATGCTACTGGCCCCGATGTCAGCGATTTGCAACGCTCCGTTCCGTCTCCTTATGGAAGAACTCGGCGCTGGAGGAACAGTGAGTGAACTAATTTCATGTCATGGCATTGGTCATGGTAATGAAAGAACCAGGCACATGCTGACATTGGACCCAAGAGAAGAAAATGTAGGGATTCAAATATTCGGAGAGGATCCCAAGGCCATGGCCTATGCCGCTCAGGTCGCTGAAGAACGAGGTCCAAAATTTATTGATATCAATATGGGTTGTCCAGTTCGAAAAGTGGTTTCAAAAGGCGGAGGCTCAGCGCTTTTAAAAGACCCTAAAGTTCTCGGAAACTTTTTTAGCACAATTAAAAAATCTCTTTCGATCCCTCTCACCATCAAAATTCGAACCGGTTGGGATGAGCAAAGCCGAAATGCTCACGAAGTCATCCGTATCGCCTTTAATGAAGGCGTTGAGTTTGTCGCAATCCATGGCCGAACAAGAACTCAACAATATAAAGGTAATGCGGATTGGGATTATATCGAATCTCTTGTGGAAGATTCCCCTCTTCCTCTCATTGGTAACGGAGATCTTCATACAGCACTTCAAACAGGTTCAAGAATTCGACAAACAAAATGTCAGGCAGTGATGTTAGGTAGAGGCCCTCTTCGAAACCCATTCATCTTTTTAGAATCGAATGCAAACAATTCAAATAATGTTCGATTCGATGGCCATGACTACTTTGAACTGGTGAAAAGACTAACCAGCCTAACCGCAAAATACTCCCTAACGGAAAGAAACCTGATGGTCTCCATGAGAAAGTACATTCTTTGGTTTTCCGCAGGGTTTGATGGAGCTTCTCATTTTCGAAGAGATCTCTTTCAAAAACAAGAGTTAAGTGAAATTCTAAAATATACTGAGGACTTTTTTCTTGGTCAGCGCATGCAAAAGAAAATTGATCATAGTGAAAGTTTTATGACTTCAGGGCATGGTTAATTTTAAGCACAGTGTTTTTTCTTTTTGCTTTTAATAAAATCGACTAATTGTCCTTCATGAAAAGGTTTGTGAAGGTAACCATCAACTAGTCCGCTGTATTGTTCTGAGTCGAGGTTGATTTCAAGGTTACCTGTAATAAAAAAGCTCAGCGGCATTTCAGAATGAGGTTTTTGCTTAATCAATTGAATCAATTCAGCACCATTTAGCTCCGGCATCTTAAAATCAGAAAGGATCAGATCAAAATGATCATCAGTTCTAAGATAAGCATTCAAAGCTTCTGTGCTTGAAGAAAAAGCATAGACTTTCACTCCCGAACTTTCGAGCATCTGAGTCAGAAGCTCTAAGATATCAACCTCATCATCGACAACTAATGCAGTCTTAATTCCCACATCATAAAGAGTTTCATCACGAACATTCTCTGTAGCCTCAGGAACGCTTTCTAACTTTTTAATATTCTTATCGAGTGGAAGAGTTAAAATAAACTCTGTTCCCTCTGATGAAGAGTTGAGATCAATCTTTCCTCTATGTTCTTTTATAATAGTCTGAACCAAGGCAAGCCCTATCCCTGTCCCTTTTTCCGCAACCTTCGTCGTATAAAAAGGTTCAAAAATCTTATCTTGAATATCCTGAGGAATACCTGGCCCAGAATCTTTCACAGAAAGAACTAAGTTATCGCCAACAGAGCCGAGCTTCAGTTCTATCTCTTTGAGAGGTTGATTCTCCAGTGCATCTTTTGAATTTGATAAGAGATTAACGAGAACTTGCTGTAGCCTTCCTCTATTGCCAAAAACAATGGCCTTCTCATCAAGAGCTTCATCACAAAGGAACCTTAGACTTACGCCTTCTTTATGATAGATCTCTGAAAGCATATTAACATTTTCTTTAATAAGTTCTCTCAGATTAATACTCTCTTCTTCATCTGAATCTGATCTCGAGAAAGTTCTTAGCCCCTTCACGATAACAGAAATTCTTTCGCAAGCATTTCGAACTTTGCTAATTTTTTCTATAACAGTCTTATTATTGGGGTCATTCTTTTCAACTTCTCTTGAAATTCCTGAAAGATAACCTAAGGCAATGGCAAGAGGATTATTGATTTCATGTCCTACACCTGCTGCAATCTGTCCGATCGAAGCGAGCTTTGAGCTATGTCTCACAATCTTTTTATGATCACGTAATTCTTTTTCTATCCTTAGAGATTCTGAAACATCTTTGATTGAACCGATAAAACCCAAAATCTCTCCATCTGAATCTGTTATGGGATAGCCCACTGTCTCACCAACAAAGATGCTGCCATCTTTTTTGCGATATTCAATTTTATAAGGAGTTGTGTTTTTAACGATATTTTCTTTATTAAACTTTGCCTGAGTCTTAACTTGGAAATCTTCGCTGTGGGCATAAAGAATTTTTGTTTTTTGCCCTCTTACTTCTGTCGCCTCAAAACCAAACATCTTTTCAAATGCGACATTGGTAAGAACGATCTCTCTATCAGGATTTGCAAAAACGAGGGCATCAGGATTGTCTCGAAAAACAGACTCAAACATGGCCTTTTGTCTAGCAAGTTGTTTTTCTGTTCTTTTATTTTTCTTTTCACCCTCTATTGTTGCAATGGCATTTTCAACCCATCTTGCATAGAGTTTAAAAAAACTAATTTTCAGATCAGTAATCTCCTCAGACCTTTTTTCTCGAGCCGAAAGACTAATGGTTCCATAGGGCCTTCCCTTAAGATAAAGCGGAATTCCCACATAACAATTGAGCCCAAAAGCTTTATAGCAATCATGTTGAGAATACTCGGGATCAACAGAAGCGTCCTTAACGGCTTTTAAAGTTCTTTGTCTCCAAGTCAGATCACAATAAACCTTTGAAAGCTCAAATTCATCACCTGGACTAACAGAGAGTTCCTTGACTTTACTTCTTGCAAATAAAGAAGTGCATTGGTTTTGATCAATTTTATTAATGAGACCAAGTTCAAGATTAAAAAGCTCTAGCGGGAGATCCAACGAGCGCTCAATTCTCTCTTGCCAAGAAAGATTCTCTAAAAAGGAAAGTTCCGTCAGGGCCTGAACCGCCTTTTGAAAACTTTGATTGAGCGAATCTTCACTTGATTGCTCAAAATGGATCATTTTTTTATCTTTCTTAGTATTCATACGCCTAACTTGTCGGTAATATTTAAGGAAGACTCAAGTGCTTTTGAAGTAGTAACACCCTATAACTATTGGCTTTAGCTTTACCATTCTGATAGCGTGAAAATTGAAAAGAGTTGCCAACTTCTCGTGCAGGGAAAATCTACTGTTATTATTCCCCTTATTCAATAAATTCAAGTAATTAAGAATTGCTCCTAAATATCTGACTATTTTCAACCGATACCGACTTATAATGTTTATGTAAAAGAGACATTTGAAAGATATGACGATAAAAAACTTTTGGACGACATTCATGGCCCTTCTTTTTTTAAGCTTAAATGCACAAGCTTCAAGTGGTTCAGGTGAATGTAGTACTGACAAGTATAAAGACATGCTCTTTGAAGCTCAAAGGGCCCAAGATAATCTCAAACTGAACTCAGATGATAAAGAAACTCTTGGAAATCTTTATGAAAAACGAAATGAGATTCTCGCCACAAGTGTTCTTCTTAATGGAATCAAAAGTCTCATAGAAAAAAATCAAAAAGAACTTGCATCATTAATCGATGAAGCCAAAAGCGCTAATGAGAATAAGAATCCCCTATTGGCCATTTCAGGTGTTGAGAACAAACTTGACCAATACGAAAATAGCTATGCCGCTCTCATTGCAATTGATGAGATGCTAGCAAATAATGGCTCCCCTCTTGGAATTTACCTTAATAATCAAGAACAAAACCCAGAAGAGCTCGTTGACACTGTTTTTGAAAATTGTTCGGGGACTCTTTTTGGAGAAGATGGATCGACTGAGATTTATTCTGAGATAAAAAATGAAGTCCAAGCTGTTTGTGATCTTTTTGATCGATCTCAAAAAAACTCTGAAGAAAATAAAGAAAGTCTTGATCTAAGAAAAATGATGACTAATTTTATCAACGTCAGAAGAACTCTTGATCGTTCAGAGGATGATAGCGAAGTCCTAACAGAAGTGCGCAGTTTTTTAAAGGCCAATGTTCCCGAGGACTTTTTTGTCAATCAAGGCAAACATATCGATAATATTCAAAGTCTTAGACAGGGGCTTAAGACCTATAGAGAAGGCATTGAAAATGAGTCCTCTGATTTAAAAGGCTTAAGAGAAAAGGTGGCCAAGTTTACGGACCCTTTAAAATCTAAAGTCATAGGAAAAGTCCTCTCTGAAGATCCTGAAATTCAAGGCCTTGTTAAAGCACTTTCAAGTGATGATATTGAGACTTATGAAAGTAAATTTCGAGAAGCTCAAAAACGATCACTGGCCTCTATGGAAAACCTAAGGGGACTTCTCGAGAAAAAGCTCTTTGGAGAAGAAGGACTCGTTAGTAAAGACAAACAAGACTTTTTCACAAATGTCAGTGGGATGAAACCAGATTTAAGAGAAGCCTTTGTTTTAGAAAAACTGAAGGAAGCTCTTAACGGCGTTGACTTTCAATGTGATCAAAATGAGCTCATGAGCTGCCTTGCATCCTTAGCGGCGTCAGGTCAGCTTGAACAAAAGAAAAAAGAGCATAAAGAAAAACTAGATGCCGTTCAGGCAAAAATTAAGGCCATCGAAGAAAAACCAATGTTTCAAGATATTGAAACATTAAAAGGTCACGCTCTTTATCAAGCACAAAGAGTTTGTCCAAAGCTTCAAGAAGAATGTCAAGGCCTATCAATTGATGGAGTGAGAATCCAAAGACTAGTAAAGAATCAAGGCCAAGTTGCCACAAGCCTTCTCAATATCCAAGCTTACAATATTAACAATAAAGACAAAAGAGACAGCATGCATGAACTTTGCAATAAAAATTTTGATGGTGTTGTTCTCAAAACAAAAATGAAAAAACTTTGTGGTGATATCAGCGTTGAGCATGATCGAATGGCAAAACTACAAAAAGAAAATGAAAGCTTTAAAAAATCAGCAAAAAGATATGGAATTTCTGAAACTCTCGCAAATGGTGACAGATGGCACTTTGAAAGAAAAAAAGCTCCCCACTATATTGCAAACTCTTTAATGGAAATTGCACCAAACTGGCTTAATTTTGGTCTTAACCCTCATGATGGTTATATGGTGACCAACACTCGTATTGATAATGCCTATGATTGGGCCATTGCCCAAAAGACTTTTCAAGTTCACACCCAGCAGTATTGGGACAATTTTGATTGGACCACTTGGAATAACTTCTTTAGTGTGCCTCAAAATGGCTACTACTTTGAAGGCTTTAATAGCGTTCCCCAAGTCCCTAACAGTTTCGCTCTTGTTGGCTAAAAAACAACAATTTCGCTCAACAAATGCCCCTAATACTTGGCAACTTGATTTCTCCACTCAAACAAGACTCTTTGACCTTCTTAAAAAGGAATCTTGTCTTGCGGTAAAATCTTATTAATTCTAATAAGTTAAGAGCTCTTTCCTTTTCATCTCTCTCAATGTCACTTAAACCACTCAAGTATCGGCAAAAACCCTTTAAAATAGAGTAAAGACCTTATTAATTTTAATAAGTTGTGGCCATTTGGCGATAAGAGATATGATGGATTGGGTAAAAGTCAAAGACATTGAAAGTTTAAATGAAAAGCTTCTCAGTTTTTTTAAAAGCTTTGTACTTTTTTCTGTTTCGATTTTTTTACTCTCTTCTTGTTTACCAAGTGTTTCAACTAATACTGCAACATCAGTTTCCTCAGAAGATGAATCTTCAAGTAGCGGTGGCGAACAAGAAGAAACGACAGATGAATTTCCAGGCTTCGATTTTACAGACTCTCCAGATACAAATACTCAAAGTGACATCTATTGGAACTCAGGCCAACTGGTTGAAGGTATCCTCACTTTACCGAAAGACTTTAACGACTCTGTCTATCTTCAAGGAAGTAGCATTCATAGTTTTTTACTTGAGAGTGCTCGTTTTCAAAAGCAATACTGCCTTGTTGCCAATTTTCAAAAAGCGATCTCCAGCTCGACTCTTCGAATGCGAGCGAGGCCAACAACCATTACTGATTTAAAATCAGGCTCTCTTCAGTGGGGATTAAAAATTGATGTCTCAAACTCTACTGACAATCAAAGTTTATGTTCAGGACTGACTATTCTTTTTGACGATCAAGGTAACCCTGAACTTGACCTTGGGGGAAATCCACAAGTGAGCACAGCTTCTGTCTTTAACCTTGAATCTGTTTGTCCGAGTTGTGGTGATTCAAGAACATCGACTCAGCTTTCCCTTTATCGAACAGATATTATTTCAGTAACAGGAAATATTAATACCGATTCTCGAAATGATATCGATATCTCTTCATTACAACTGAGAGTTGATTTTTCAAACTCCGCTGTTGAGCCGGTAGGAAGCTGCAGTAATTCTGTTTGTCGTGCTCAAGGCTTTGATTGTTGTATCGATGGTTATCAATGTGCTAACGATGGGACTTTAAGACCAAGTTTTGAAGATGCTAATATCTGTCTTTCTCATGTGGAAAGTAATCCCAATGATTATTCAAGATGTGCTCCAACTTATGATGTTTCAAGTTATATGAATGTCTTAATCCAATACGGGCAAGCTTATGCTGATAGCAAGCTTTATACTAATAACCATATTCGCTACCCTAATTTTTATTTCACCTGTGGTAGTGATGTTGTCGGTCCTGTAAGAGAACCGGCGACAACTCCGGAAAACCCAGAAGAAGAAGCTGATGAAAGACTTAATGAAAACATTGCAAAATTCAACTGCCTTGAAGAAGGTAAAAAAGAGTCTCCCGACTATACGACTAATAATGTCTGTGCCCCAGGTTATGATCAAAGCTCTCACGACAGTATTAAGCTTTCGGTTTGGAAAGAATGTGGCTGTAAAGCTGATCCTTTTCCCACGAATGTAAATGATAATATTTGTCCAAACTTTGGTTTAAGGGCCGAAAGAGATATTAATAATAATATTACCAACATCGTCTGTGATCTTCCTCCTTCTCCAGTCGAAGCAGCTCCTTTTCAAGAACTCGATCTTTCAGTTTCTTCAAGATCAATTCCTCACCGGTTTTTTGATACCGCTGGGGTTGAGCACGATGATCTTTCAACTCTCACCGCTGCAGACAATTGGGTTCAAGAAGGTGATCAATTCTTTTATATGAATGAAGTCTCGAAACTGACCCCTCAGGCTGAAAGTTTTGGCATGAACTCAATACTCGGACAGATTTCAGTAAACCTCACAAAGGCCCTTCCTGCAAAGGCCATTGATGTGGAATTTGATCAGCTTTATATCATTTCTGCCACAGATGGTTACTACTCTCCTTGTCCTCAATGTGCCGCAGACTTTTGGTTTAATAGTTTTAAAACTCATCCCCCTTCTCAAGGAGGACTCGGAGTTCAAGCTCAAGGCTATACATCAAATAGATCCGTTTATGGTGACAACTTCACAATGGGTAACTATGAAGACACCCTCTTTTCAAGGGCCTGCTGGGTTCCTCCAACAATGCTTCCCTATTCTCATAAGCCTAATGCCAATGGACAGACTCAAAGGCTGAATCGTCTTGAAACTCAAGCCGCTCTTTATGTAAATGGCTATCAAAGGGACTGGTATGGCTTTAACTATGGGGCTTTAATTGGATCATTCGACGGCGTGAACTGGTTTGCCATTGGGAGTGGCCGAAGAGTTCAGGCCAGATCTTCAAAACTCTATCTTGCCATCAACGCACCATTTGCCGATCTTGCCGATTACGCCAATATGTCAGTCAGTATCACAATCGACCAAGGCAATAATATCGCCTCCGATTTTGATTACAACCCTGATCTTGCTCTTAATCATCCTGAACAAAATGCAGGGGCAAGCTGCCAGAAGTTTCATCAATGTAATACTGACACAGATTGTGTCACTCAACTTGGATGGGAATACCGTTGTCTTGATGTAAGAGATCAGAAGTTTTCATGGCCTTCGTTTGATGCTGACTCAAATGAACTGGCTTCACAAGAAAGAAGCAATTATAAGTTTGAACAAATGCTTCTTTCTGGTCTTACTGGAGAAAGTAGCAAAAGATGTGTCTATAGAGGCCAAGGGGCACTTTGTAAAAAAAGCTTCACGACTCTTGATAGCAATAGACCAAATCTTCAAAAGTCCTTTCAATGTGCTCCCAATTTTTATTGTGCTGATCTCAACTCAAATTCTTTTAACGATCGTTTAGTTCGCTCTCCAAACGAAATCGATGTTTTCTTCTTTGGTAAAGAGGCAAACTATTTAGGAAGACCTGATAGCTATATTGGAGCTAATAAAGGTTTCACTCAAACGATAAAAGAAAACCTTAAACACAATTTAATTCTCAGTTCCAGTGACACCAATGATTACGGACTTTGTCGTCCTGGAAAATCTCAAGTCAACGATAGTGATATACTCAACCACGCTCAAGCTGACGCGCAAAGAAGAACAGACTACATTTCTCAAATTAGTAGTTGTAACTCTGAAGCGAGTGATATCAGTCGAACAAGAGGTTGTCCGATTATTGATATGGACTCAAGCAGTGCAAACTATCTCAACTTTAAAGACTCCTCTTCAAGTGCGGATGACAATCTTAAGAGAAATCAGAACATGTGTGGAGCCGAGGCCCAATACTTTGATGGATCCGAGGACCAATCAACTTTTAGAGACATTGAATTTGACCCTCTTCAATCACTCTTTAGCCTTACCACTCAAGGAATAGCAAAAGATGCTTGTCTGAGAAGAGCAGGCCAAGTCTGTTTTACAGACCTTGATTGTGGACCGAACCGGCTTCATGCCGAACAAGCAAACTTTTTAGGGCTCAACCGTTTTGGCGATAGCTATGCGGAACAAAAGTATTGGCAAGAGCATCTTGTTTGCTCTCAGGTTGAATCAAAGCCGCTCCTTCAAGATGGTGATTATTTTGATTACGATGTCACTCAAAATCGCTGTTGTCGAGAAATCGGTTCAGACTTTACCATGTTTTCAAGCTTAGACTCTCTCACACTTGCACCAGATATGAGTACAGAAGACTTGAACCTGAACTTAAGTAATCACACCGCAGACAATCCGACACAGTCAAAAAGATACTCTCGTTATAATATTCTTGATTTAACAGATGAACTTGGAAACTCGAATGACCTCGCTCCTCAAGATGGTCTTTTTGACACAACTACATTTGCAGCTCCTGTTGTTTCTAGTTCGAATTTACCAAAGAAATATCAATGGAAAACTCTTTATGAGACAGGTAAAAGCAATTGCTGCGGCGGTGGATTTATTCGTAAATTTGCCGACGGTTCAAGAGACTGGAGTAATAATAATCGAATTCAAGTCCCTACTCAAAGTTTCACTTGTTTAAACTATCGAAGCACTATCCATAAAGAAAAGCCGGCCTTGGTTCAAGGTCAAACTTGGTCAAAAGATAAATCAAAACTCTGTACCTATCAGGATCAAGGAGGCTGCATCCAAAATCGCTTCCCTCATTCAAGCTATGATGCTCGAGTTGATGCCTTCAATATTGTCGCTCCTATGAATGTCAGCCTTGCCCCTGTAGAAGTAAGCTGGGTTCCAACCTCTCAGTTTCAACCAGATACAATTCCTATGAGTGTCGACAACCCATACCTGCCAGTTGGCTATCCTTTTGCTGGAACAGAAGTTCCCTCATCGACTGCAGATGCCATGGTTTATACATTCTTTTTTAGTGGCAACCTTCACACACGTCTCAGCGTCATCCTTCCAGCCTATGCAGGAGGACTAGATAATATTGATCTCACAAGCTTTGAACTTGAGTACCATGGCTTTGGAAATACAGCTGATCGAGACCTCACATATGTTGACTGTACTGGTGTGGCAGACCCTTTTGCTCTTCTTAACCTTCATCAATTTTGTGCTCAAGTGATTAATGGCCAAACTGTTCTTCATTTTGAAACAGCTGACGCTCCAGATAACCCTGATGTTATTCCTGATGCTCAAGATGTTCCCAGTAACCTAAATTCTGACCCAACAGGTTTAGCCTGGGAATGGGCAGGAGTGAAGTTTGAATTTAATCGCCTTGGAACTCCAAACCAACTGACAACAGGAGGAGTACCACTTCCTGCAGCTCAAGCCGGACTTGAACCAGGTAATGATCTTTATTATCTTACAAAACTTTCAAGACTTGAACTTCTTGGAATTCCGCAAATCTTTTATGAGCCGATCTATTGTCACGATGATCAAAGCCAACTTATTAGTGGAGTTTATGATTTATCACTTAAAGATCGAACCGACTTTGAGGGTAACTCTGCTTTTACAGATGCAAACCTCAATCAAATTTATGATGAAAGCTTTGCTGGTGGAGATGCCATGAAGACTCTCGGTCATGTTGTCTATCAAGACAAAATTGATCTTCAACCAGTCTTTAGCTCTCACGAGTTTAGCTGTTGTGCAAAGCTTGGCTCTGAAGTTGATAACTCTTCAAGGTGCTGTAGTGGGTTTGCCAGCGGTGAAGAAGGACAAACTCAAACCTGTGCCCTTCCACCCGGAACGGATCTTAATGTTTATTTCAACCGGTTTGTCTCAAATGAAGGCTCTGTAGAAGACTTCCCTGACACAGGTCTGGCCGACACAGACTTCATTCCACTAACTGGTGAACCTAAATTAAGTGCAGAAGTAAATGTTAAACTTCTTGGTCTTGGTCAGCAATTTTGCTCAACAGGTGAAGTGAGAAAAGGATCTCTTTTCGGTTTTTTCATTGGTCAACCAAACTCAGGCTTCGTCAATGGCGACCAAGATATTTGGTATTCACCTGTTGATAGCTCTCAAGACTTTGATGATGAAAACGACCTTGGCTACGATTGGTTTGTAAGTGGCTATAAATGGGACCATCACTGGTATTGTGCTCCATAGCATCAAGGCACTTTTAAAGCTCTGCTCTTGACAAGGAGCTGTGAAAAATCCATAAATTCTAAATGCTTATATCATTTTTGAAATCAATTCTCGCCACTTCGGTATTGGGAATCTCTCTGTTTAGTTTTGCCAGTGAAAAAACGATTTCCACTGTTCACCCTCAACTTAAACTTCTTGTTGATGAAGCCCTTTCGGATTTAAAACTTAAAGACTATCAATCACAAAACCTCATTTCAATCCAAGGTGACCCTCATCATTTTGAGCCCCCTTTAAGTTCAATTAAAAAAGTTCTTGCTTCAAAAAACCTTGTTGCTCCACCTTATGAAGTTTTCCCTTGGATGAAGAGTATTGAGATCAAAAGAAAAAGAGACTCCAAACTCAAAAGCCTTGGTCTTGAGAAGTCTTTCAATGAAAGACTCCCTAAATATCGTAAGCTCTACCCCACTATGAATGACCATCAATTAGCTCATTTTTGGCTCATCCCAGAAGTTGGCTGTGATTTTTATAATGAGATTATCAATTTCTTAAATTCAAGTAATAAAGATTCTTCCACAAAGTGTCCCTACCAAATAGACACATTGAAAAAGAGAATCAAAAATATTCTAAGCAATAAGAACTTCACCCTTATTCTCACTCACGATGCAGTCTATCCTCTACTCTCACACTTCTCTTGGAATCATACGCTCGTCATCAAAGAGTCTCACCATGGCAACCAAGTACGAGCAACTGATCTCAAAACTTTATACAAACTCACTCACAAAAAGAGCTCTAAGCCCATTGTCTGGATACTAGAAAAAAACATGCCTCTGTCAGCGAGAATTAGACGAAGAATCAAAGAGGCCGACATTATCCTAAAAGTTGATAGTCCAGGCCTAAAAAGTAAACAGGCATCTCAGACACTCAATACCACTTTAATAAAACTCGCAAAGGCCCTTGAAACTCATGGAAAATAAGGGCCATGTTCATATTCAAGCAAAAAACCTAGGTCATCGTTTTGATAACTCTGATAGTAGAAAAAGCCTCTTTAAAGAAATAAGCTTTGAACTTAAACTCGGAGAAATCCTTGGAATTATAGGTCCCAACGGTTCAGGAAAGAGTACCCTTCTTAAAATTATACTTGGACTTCTTTCTCCACGAGAAGGTGAAGTGACTTGGGGAGAAAAAAAAGAAAACCTTACGATCGCTTATATCCCTCAAGCTTCGACATTTAATCATTTCTTCAAGCTTACAGTCAGAGACATTCTAAAACTTTGTTCAGTCCAAAAGTTTGACAAGGTTCTTGAAGAATTTTCTCTCACCCACCTTATCGATCAATTTTTTCATCTACTCTCCGGAGGTGAAAAACAAAGAACTCTTATGGCCATGCAAGCGTTAAGAAAACCAGACATATGGTTTCTTGATGAACCCAATAAAGGCCTAGATTCAGAAGGACAAAGTCAAATTTATCAGATGTTAAATAAAATAAGAGAGACCACAAAGGCCCCTATCTTAATCATTGATCACAATATCAATCAAACTCTTTCTCTTTGTGATCAAATTCTCTGCCTTAATCAAACAGGACATTACCATTCACCTAAAGAGTTATTAGATAAAGACCGTGTCAATAAAATGGTTCATTGTGAATTCGTCCATGGGCAAGAGTCGATCGACCAGGGCCCTATTGAGAAGGATAAATCCTAATGGAGTTTTTGGCCCTTCAAGATTTTATCCAGTACGACTTTCTCTTTCTCGCATTATTAAGTGTCATCTTTTTAAGTCTTTCAAGTGCTCTACTTTCTCCCCTTGTTGTTTCAAATGGACTCTCCTTCTATTCATCGGCTCTATCTCATTCTTGCTTTTTTGGTTTAGGTTTAGTTTATTTTTTTGCTATTGAGCCCAGTCAAATGATTATCACTGGAGTGGTCCTGGCCTTCTCTTTATTATTTGGACAAGTTCTCGCTTTTGGAACCTATCATAATAAGCTCCCTCCAGACTCCTTAATAGGCCTCTTTTTTACAGGTACAATGGGAGCAGGTGTTTTACTTCTTGAAGCCTCAAAACAAACAAGTGAGACCATTACAAGTTTTCTCTTTGGCAATATCCTTTTAGTGGAAAATACTCTTGTGTTTTTACTTTTTGGACTTCTTATCATCGGATCAGGAGTTCTTTATTACTACCGTAAGGCCCTCCTGATGTGGAGCTGGAACTCGGAACTTTCAAAAGCAATATTGCCCAATGCTTCTTTTATTAATTCTCTTATCTATTTTTTAGTTTCTCTAAACTTAGTTTTTGGTCTTCAGGTCGCTGGTATTCTTCCTATGAGCTCCCTTCTTATTGTTCCAGGAATGTTCTCGACTCTTTATGGGACAAATTTAAAAAACCAATTTTTTTGCTCGATTATCTTCTCTTTTCTGACATCGCTCTCAAGCCTCGTTCTTGCAAATTTCATTGATCTTTCCTTTGGACCAACTGTGGCGACTGTCCAAGTCTTGGCCTTTCTTATCACTTTAATTTTTAAGAAAATTCGAAAATAATGCTATGATAAATAAGTGAAAATTTTGATTCTTAGTCTCATTCTTTTTTCTTTGTCTAACCCTCTGCTGGCACAAACGCCAACGGAAGCTCAAGATAAATTCAAACCTCATATGCTTGAACACATTAACCCTGGTTGTCCAGAGAACTCAATTTGTTCAAAAGAGGTCGGTCAAAAAAGAAAAAATTGGTTAGACCTTATGGGTAAAGAAAAAAAGCTTCCCATAAGAAAGCTTAATCAGTTAGTCAAAACTCAAGGTATTCCCATTGCTGTTTTTTATCGAGGAAAAGAACCTTTAAAAAAGAAGCATATTCTGTGGGACTCTGCCTGTATAAACCATCAAAAGTCAGATCCTAAAACCTATCTGGCCTTAAGCATCCTCTCTTCTTTTAAAAACGTTCCTCAAGATATTGCTGTTTCTAAAGCCTATCTCATAAGAAAAAATAGGCCACTTTTTTACTCTATCCCAAGAAGAGACTTCCCCCTTTTTATAAAAGGAAATTCCCTCTATCTCAACAAAGAAGAATCGGGAAAGTACTATGGTCTCAAAATAGGTTTAAAAGGCCAATTTAGTGTTGTCCCTCCCATTCAAACTGAAATGTTTCCATCTGCCACTCAATGTCCTCAAGAGCTTATGGAAGTGTTTCAAAAAGATGATAGTAATATCAATCTCTTCGATAAGGTCGCCTGTTACAGGCTTTGGAACTTTGATCTTAAAAAGATGGAAACCATTCTTCTAGGTAATTACTGCCGGTAAAATCTTCCTAAATTTTTGCTTTTTCTTTTAAGTATTCATCAGCTCATCAATCTGACGAAAAGATGTATGAGTCGTCTCTCGTAATGAGGCGCTCATGAATCTTACGATGAAAAGTCGAAAGGAATTAAGAAATGGCAAAATTATCTTTAAAGCTCTTAATTATTACAACTTTTACCCTTAGCGGTTGCTCTTCAAGCTTCAAGCGACCAGAGAGCATTCAAGCTAAGATGAGTCGCTATCAATCAAAGCTCGCTAAAACAAATGTTGTCCCCGATATTCCTTATCAAAAATCAACCTGGAATCAATTTGCTGGAACTTATTCTTCAACTCAAGGTACTTCAACAGGAAGAGCTCCCGCTTCAATTCCCCAAAGTTCACAAACAAGACTGAACTATTCAAGCCGAAAACTTTACTTCTTCACACTTTGGTCACAATACAAAATGATGACAAAGATCACTCAACTCGAGAATGCACCAAAGCTTAAAAGCTGCCCAAAGTTTCATTCAAGTTTCATTGATAAGTCTTGGAAATCTCAAAATCTAATGGTTGAAAAAAGAACTCAAAATATCAACTGGGGTGAGGCTTCAAAAAACTATCAAAGTCTTTTCCCTGAAGTGTCTTTACCTATTACAACTGAGTACACTCATCCAAAGGTAAAAGATTCAGAAATAATTAAAAAAGATCCCAAGCAGTACAAAGAAACTGTGAAAAAAGCATTTAATATTCACCTCGCAAAGCTTTTTTCTGAACTTGAACAACTTTGTGAAAGCGGAAATAGCGACAACTACTATGCTTTTCAAAATCTTTTACAGCATACTCAAAATGAGCCATTTAAACTGAAACCTAATGAGCTCGCTTTTATAATGAAAACATCGATTTTTACAAATCACTTTCTTCTCACTTCTATCGGACAATACGGAAGCATTGAGAGAAATTCAAAGTATAATCTTCTTCTCAGTGAAATCTATGAAAGACTTGGATCAGATTGGCCAAGAGGCTACTTTTCAAAGCTAAAAACTGAACAAATGAGAGTTCTTTCGAGCTGGAAGTAAGTGAAACTTAAAGATCTAGGATATAAAGTCTGTAGCGAGATGAAAGAAGTGCTAACTTATCATCAAAGCTTACCAGATCCCCAAAGATAGCTGATTGATCGTGACCAAATTCATGGGTTCGCTTCACCGAAAGACTTGAAGGATCAACTTCAAGAAGTCTTCCATCGAGAGTGGCAAGGTAAAGAAGCTCTTTTGTAAAAGCAATATCCCCTAATGCCCTTTTACTCACACTCAACTCTTTTGAAGTTGTAAGGTCTGCTTCAAACCTTATGAGTCTTCCGTCTGTGGTTCCAAAATAGAGCTTTCCTTCATGGATGACAGGAGCTCTTGAAATGGCAAAATCAAGAGTCCTTAGAACAACTCCATTTTTAGGATTAAGAATACTAACCTTACCATCCATGGAACCTGTAATGAGTCTGTTTCTAAAAAGAACAGGTGAAGCATCAACGTCCACAAACTTTAAACCACGGCTAAGCTTTCTCTCCCAAACAAGACTTCCATCTTCAACGTTGAAACAAACAATATTCGCATCGGCAAAACCGACATAGAGTTTTTTTCCCACAACCAGCGGAGTTGAAACTCTTTGAATAGTAGTTAAATAAGGAACTGAACGACGATAGGCCCAAAGAATCTTTCCTGTCTCTGCATCAAGTGAGAACACTTTATGATTTCTGAGTTGGAAAAAAAGTCTTCCCCCTGCGATAACTCCGGGAGATTCAATGGCAGTATCGAGATCAACCTTATACTTAAGTTTCCCTGAAAGATAATGTCTAGCGACAACTCGTCCTTCAACTGTTCCATAAATGATGGTGTCTTTGTGAAAAATAGGCTTTTGGTGAAAATGACCGTTTTCTTTTATTTTCCAGATCGGTCGACCATTTTCAAGTTCAAAGGCTTCAAGAAAACCGTCCCCTGTTCCAACAAAAAGGATCCCCTTGTGAACATTGGGTGAATTGAGAGCAATGGGAAAATTCCCTGTATCATAGACTGGGTCAAGATTTCGTGACCAAGCAATTCGAAACTCATCTTTTTTCTGAAAAGTATGCTTTCGATCAGGTGTATCCAATGTCTGTTCCACCATTGAACAAGACATTAAAAAAACGAATAGAGAAACCAGGGATAAGGTTTTTTTCACAATCATCACTTCTTTATTTTGAACTTTTCGCTTTAATCTCTTCTAAATAAATTTGAGCGAGTCTTACAAACTCTTCTTGTCTCACCTCTTTAGTCTCTGTGAGAAGTTTTAAAACTTTCTCCGCTTCAGCAAGCTTACCAAGTTTTAAATTGAGTCTTCCTTTATCAAGGAAAACCTTCTCTTCAAGTAACATTGAAGCCTGAGGTGACATTTTATTAAGCTCCTGAAGTGCCTCTTGCATTTTTCCTTGATCTTCAAGGACTTCAGCTTTTCTGTTTCGGTAGAAAAACTCTCTGTAAGGATTTTTCTTAAACTCTTGAAGACTTAATACAGCCTCAGCAGACTTAAGGTCCTCAAGTTTCTCAAAGCGATCAGCCAAACGTATCATTAAAGGAAGTAAACTTGGATCAGACTTTACTATACCGTGAAGCTTTTTAAGCTCTGTCAGAACTTCCTCTGCAGCAACTTTTTTATCTCTTAAAGGTGCATAATATTTTTGTTCAAAATCATAAATAAGCTGAGCATTGTGGGCCAAGCCTTTTTTCTTCTGTTCATTCAAGATTCCATAACCAAAAATTCCAACAATAAGAACCACGACAAGACCAATAACAAGGTATCGGTTTTTCGCAATAAAAGCCCCTAGGGCAGTTCCATTTAAAGCCTCTGCTACAGCGTCATTTGAGTTATCTTGGCCACTCATAAAAAATCCTCTTAACTAATTAAAATTATGAAAACTTATTCTACATGGCCTCCATAGGAAAGAGAACCTTTTTTGTCCAAGCATTGCGTTACAAAATTTTAAAAAGAATTCTTTAGAACTCAGTGCACAAATTCAAAAACTTGTTCTCTTGAAAAGAATCATGACATAATAGACAAAACATCTAACTTGGGGAAATCAAGGATGAAACCCTGCAAAAAGATTGCTCTTTTAACTCTGCTCGTATTTATGTCAAGTAGTGCACTGGCCATTAACCGAGTAAGCCGTCTAGGCCTTGGATATACTGGCCAATTCGCTACTGGACTAGATGCAATATCGTTTAAAATTCACAAATCGCGAAACTCAGCTTTTGGTGGAGCCTTTGGCTACAACTCAAATGACACTGGAGGTTACGCTGGTGGGCTTAAGTTTTACCGAAACTTTTTCGAAGAACCTCAACTTCATTTTTACGGAGCGGCCTTCGCTGGTTTACTCAACCAGAAATATTCAAATGGAGAGAGTGAAACCGGTTTTCAAATCGATGTCACTCTCGGCGCGGAATTTCATTTCGTCGGACTTGATTCTCTGGCCTTTAGTGTAGAGACGGGTGTCTCAGCACACAAGGTCTCTGACTTTGAATTTGGAACAACTGGAAGTCAATTTATTATTGGCTCATTTCACTTCTACCTATAGGTGATAAAAGAAAGTATGAGATTAACGACAATTTTAAGCTTACTCACTTTCATTGCACTTTCGATGCAAACTTTTACATCCCAAAAAGCTTACGCCCAAAATTCATTTGATGAATACTATGAAGATGATGATCTCAATATTGGTGGGGACATCTTTAACGACTTCAATGAAGATCTTGAATCCAGCCAAATTCTTGAAGACGAACGGTTTTATCGATACGGAAGATTCTTTTCTTTTCAAATTGGAGTTGGGGTCACAACCTTTTCAGGCAATCGAGGCGCAGCCTACGATAATGATCCTCCATCCTATCAATTAGGTTATAATTATTTTTTAGACTTTAATTCCTCATTCGGAATCGGTGTCGCCTTTTCAAGACATAGTATGTTTTTTGAGAGCCGAACTGATGGCTCGGGTGCTGAACCCTATGGTTTTGTTGATGTGAATCAGCTAAGAGTTTACTTTAGTTATAGGTTCTATATCGATACATCAAACCTTGGTACGGCCATTACTTGGTCAAACCCCTATTTCATTGGAAGGCTCGAATATTGGTATACGACTAATAAGTATATCGATAGACCAGATCTTGCTGATGACACCGGCGGAGGCCTTGGCTCAGGCTTAGGTTTCGGTCTCGAGTTTCCTCTTAAACTTAAAGAGCGCTATATCAACCTTGAGTTTCTCTTTCATTCAGTGAACTTCTTTGACAAGTTCACTGATGACTTTGGCCCTGATGAAGGTGTCGGCTATAACGATCTCTCCGGCAACGCCTATAGCACAATGGTATCCTACGTCTTCAGCTGGTAAGATTACTTCATCTTTCGATTAAGATCTGAGTTTGATCTAAAAATCACATGAACAGGCGTATTTTGATATCCAAAATAATTTCTTAAATTATTCTGTAAATACTTTTTATAGTTCGATGTAATCCCTTTAGAACCATTAGCAAATAATAAAAATGTCGGCGGATCATTTTTTACTAAACTCGCATACTTCACTCTAAAGTATTTCCCTCGAGACTTTTGAATCATAAGCGGATGTTGATCAACTAAATGCTGAACAAGCTGATTAAGTTCAGCCGTAGGCACTTTCTTTTGGCGAATAAGAATCGTCTCTTTAAGAGTCCCTCTTAAGCTATCAATTCCCTTACCTGTTTTTGCAGACATGGTAACAATCTGACAGAAATCGAGCCATGGAATTTTAACCCTCAAGTTTTTAAGCCAAACCTGTCGGTCCCCTCTTTCAGAGAATGTCGTTTCAACAAGATCAAACTTATTCATACAGATGATAACAGACTTACCTTTTTCAAAAGCAACATCAAGAAGCCTTCTGTCTTGATGAGTAATTCCCTTTTCTGAATCAACAAGAAAGAGAATCACATCAGACTCTGAAATACATCTTAGGGCACGATAAACCGATTGAGACTCAACAAATTCTTTAACATGACTTTGCTTTCGAATACCAGCTGTATCAATGAGATGGACCGAACGTCTGGTCTCTCCATTAGTCGGTTCTTGAACTTCTTCTGTTTCAAAATTGGGAAGCTCCCCTTCAAAGTTCTCTGGGTCCTCTTGGAAGGCCTTAAGTTTTTCATACTCTTGGATGAGTTGTTTATCCTTAACAAGGTGTCTTCTTTTATTTTCTAAACTATGAGCTTTTTTTCCAAAATCGAGAGAGAAGTATCCATCAATGGGATCAGCAGTTGTTCCAGAAATAGGTGTTACTAGTGCTCGGTTTGCTCCAAGAAGATGATTAAGAAGAGTTGACTTACCAGCATTTGGAGCTCCAATAATAGAAACTCTTGCCACAACATCATGCTCAGGTCTTAATCCTTTTTGAAGACCTAAAGATCCCTCTAAAGACTCTTGTTCTTGATTTCGAATCTCAGTAATTTCACTAAGAATATCGAGCATACTGTTTTTTAGACTTCCGAAGCCACGCCCATGACTGGCCGAAAGTGAGAACATCTGAAACTCATCAACACCAAGTTCGTAAAATGAAAGTTCATCTCCATCTTGTTTTGAAGAGTCGAGCTTATTCACAAGCAGTAAAAATGGCTTTCCAGAAGTCATTAACTCGTCAATAATACTTTGATCAGCAGGAAGAGGGCCTTCTCGACCATCAACAACTAAAAGGACAAGATCAGACTCTTTGATTGCTTCACGAGCATGGTCTTTCATTTTATCAAAAAAGACATCGACTTTTTTGACTTCCTCAACTTGCGAGTTTTGAAGATCTGGATAAAACCCCCCCGTATCAACGAGAACAACTTCAAATTCTTCATCTTCTCTAAGCCCTTCCCATGTTACAAGTCCGTAATGACGGTCTCTCGTCACACCAGGTTTATCAAAGGTGATGGCCTTATGCTGTCTTTCCATAAGACGATTAAAAATAGTACTTTTTCCAGTATTCGGTCTTCCAATTAAGGAAATGACGAAATGATTTTTCTTTGTCTGGCTCATTTTGCTCTCCAAACACGATGTGAGTCTTTTGCTCTTGGAAGACCGATCTCTTCAAGAACAAAGTTATTTTTAAACCACTTAGGAGAGACCTTCACATGCAGGTTAAGGTGAACCTTTGATCCACTGAGCTTTTCAATTTTCTCTCTTGCTTCCATACCAATTTTTTTGATCATACTTCCTTTGGAACCGACCACAATGGCCCTTTGACTTGGACGATTAACAAGAATCGTTGCTGAAATTTTAGAACTTTCTACTTCTTTGGTTTTAGTAAGACGGTCTTCGTAACTATCAAGAACCACGGCCACTTCATAAGGGATTTCGTCTTTAAGATTTAAAAAAGCTTGCTCTCGAATGTATTCAGTTGCAAAAAATCGCATGTTCTTATTAGACATCTCTCCGCTTGAATAGCGGTGTTTTCGGTTCTCAGACCGATCCAATAATGCTCCTAAAAGCTCATTTGTCCCCTCTTCCGTTTTGGCACTTGTAATAAAAACTTTTTCAATAGAAGGAATTAATTCTTTTGAAAGCTCTAAGATTTTTGACAATGCTTCTTCAGATGGAATCCCTCCATCTTTGTCTTTCACTCTGTCCATTTTATTAAGAACGAGCCAAGACTCTGAAAGTTCAACATCTAAAGTACTCTTAAGCTGCTTAAGTTGCTCAAAAAGAGGTCGAGTCATATCGACAACAATTAAATTGACATCAACGCCACCAATACTTTCTCTGGCCTGCTCGTTATATCTTAGATTGATCTCAAGGCTTGATTTATGGACACCTGGAGTATCAACAAAAATGACTTCAGTTCGATCAACTGAAACCACACAATGATAACGATTTCGGGTCGTTTGAGGCTTATTCGTGACAACACTGAGGTCAACCCCTAAAAATTGGTTAATAAGTGAACTTTTTCCAACGTTTGGTTCACCAAGAACAGCGGCCATAACAGAGCGATTATGGGGATGTTGATCTTCAAATAACATGTTGAATCTCCTCTAATAAATTTGAATTTAATATTTTTTTAGCTAATACTTCTTGAGCTGTTTTTTTAGAAATATGAGTTGTTTCTGCGAGAGTTCTCTGTTTGATAAGACAAGTGACATGAAACCCCTTGTCAGTCATTTTCGCTCGATATTCAGGTAAAACCTTAAAGCGAGAAAGACAAATTTCTTGAAACTTGGTTTTATAATCAAAGCCATTGAGCCGTTCAAGGTCGTAGAAAATCTCCCCTGTCTGCTCTTCATAGAGGCTTAGAATTCTTTGAAAGCTTCTCGTTGCAATATCGAGACCTTGACCTATATAGAGTGCTCCAATAAAGGCTTCAAAAACATCAGAAAGAATTGCTTCTTTTAAATAGCCTTCATTATTAAGCTCGCCCTTTCCAAGGAGAACACACCTATGAAGTCCAAGTTCATAAGCGAGAGTAGAAAAGATTTTTCCATTAACTAAAGCCCCCCTTAACTTTGAAAGCTCCCCCTCGGAGGAGTTGGGATATCTTTTGTAAAGCTGTTCAGTAATTAAAAGATTAAGAAAACTGTCCCCTAAAAATTCGAGACGTTCGTACGATCGAACTGAAAATGTTTGATAACTTTTAGATGGAGATGCGTTAAATTCGTTAACAAAAGAACGATGGATAAAGGCATAAAGAATGTCTAAGCTGAATTTAAGGTCGAGCTTTTCTTGAAGATTTATGAACTCAATTCGATTTAAGATTTCCTGAAAATCAAACCCCTTACCTTGATCATCTCCAAGGCATTGCCAAGCCCATGAGCAAAAATGTGCATCTTTATCCATAGTATTGTGGAAACATTCCTGGTTCAGGTCAGTTTTCAAGGTCGTCTTCTCCAATTAAGCTCTATATTCGAATGTGGTTATGACTTCTAGCACCAGCATTTTGATATGGCAAGTCACAAATCCAATATCTGTAGAATCACCACGTATAAGAATCTCAGATTCTAGTACACATAAGTTGCCATTTTTATTAACCTTAAGTTAAAATTAAAGAACAAAAAGAGACACTGGTCTTGAAAGTGCTAACCGGATTTACACTTTCTTGAACCCACACACACGGAGCATATTGCTTATGGAAGACCTTCAAGTCA
>JBMYPC010000030.1:0-26859 GCA_049599895.1 Bacteriovoracaceae bacterium
CTACAAAATATCCGAAGTCTGAATCTGAAGAAATTAGCACCTAATGTTTGGGCCATGCTTTATGACAAAAAGAACTACACTCAAGGAAAAAACAAGAAAAAGAAAAGAACCAAGCTTATCTCTGATGTCATTGAAACAATTGGTCACTTAAGATTTGAAAAAGCCAAAGCTCCACTTCTTAAAATGGTCCAAAAGAAAAAATACGACGACATTTTTCCTGAAATCAATTCATGTCTTGAAAGAATCTTTGAAAAAGAATCACCTGATGGCAATAAAAACGTTAAAAGACGTTTTTGGTCTCGAGTTGCAATCAACAATACAACAATTTAATTTCTACTAGAACGAGGCTTCAAGTTCTTTGTTCTTGGCATCTTCAATGGCCTTGAGTTTGTCTTCTACGGCAAGGACTCGATCAATTCGGTAGAGAAGTGATTTTTCAAGAATTCCATCTGAACGGATAACTTTCATTCCTTGAAGGAAGTCTTGTTCTACTAATTGTCTTTTAAAGATTGTGACTTTTGTGACTTCTTTATTGCCTCGAAAGCCTTTAACGATATTAAAGACAAGCTTAAACTTTGCGGCCTTGACTGAATCTTTACCACCAAATGAATCAGCGAAATTCACTTCTAGGGTATTATCTTGCCAACGAGTCTTAATGACTCCTGCCTCTTGATTTTGGATGGCGAGATCAAATCTTTGGACGACTTTAGAGATCGCTTGCCAGGTCTTGGCGTAGCTGTGTCTGTAGACCTGAGAGGGAATTTCAAACTCTTCAGTGATATAGGCATATTCTTTATATGACGCACATGAGCTAATGATTAAGATTATTCCCAAAAAGAAAGACAAGTTGATAAACTTCATAATAGATATATTCTATACTAGATCTGGTTTAAATAGCCAGTTTTACACATTAAAGCCGTGCGCTGACGCTTACTAGTTGTCTGCGACGCCTGAAAACTACGTTTTCAGTGTAACTTAAAATACTGATGTGACCAAAACTCTAGAGATGTGGCAAAAGGCGCAGTAAAGTGAATGAAAACAATAACTTCGAAGATTACTTAACGGTTTTTAAAGACTGTCTGGAGAGTGAGGCCAATGCTCTTCTAGCGGCTAAAGATCGCCTGAAGCCTGAGACGATTAAAGAGCTTACTAAACTTTTTCAATATCATTTAGGCTCAGGAGCGACACTTTTTATCTCTGGGATAGGAAAATCGGGAGATGTTGGAAAAAAGATCGCCTCAACTTTTAGGTCACTAGGTCTTAAGTCTGTTTTTCTTCATCCTGTTGAGGCCCTTCACGGTGACCTTGGACTTTTCACTGATAACGATTCAATGGTCTATATTAGTAAGTCGGGAACAGCTGAAGAGCTCTTAAAGCTTGATACCTATTTAAATATTCCTAAGAATCGAAAGATTTCAATGACGGCCAATTTAAATTCTCCTCTCGCTCAAAAATCTGGGATCGTTATGGATTGTGCTATTGAGCGTGAAGCTTGTCTTAACAATCAAGCTCCTACCACTAGTACAACTTTGACTCTTGCCATGGGAGACGCCATGGCCGTTCTTTTTGAGAAAGTTTCAAACCTTAGTAAAGAGGAATTTGCTGTTAATCATCCAAGTGGAATTCTTGGTAAGGCCTTAAGAGTTAAAGTTGAAAATATTTATTGGAAACTTGAAGATTGTCCTGTCGTTGGAAGTGATGCCAATCTTTCAGATGTACTTCTTAAGATGACGAATAAAAACCTCGGTGGCTGTGCCATTGTTGAAGAGAAAAAACTCAAAGGACTAATTGTTGAAGGTGATATTCGAAGAAGCCTTAATAAAACTAAAAGCCTAGAAGTTTCAGTCTCTGATGTCATGACGAAAAATCCTGTGACCATTACACCGGATGAACTTGCTTCCACAGCACTTGATCTTATGGAGAACCGAGAGAATCAGATTGCGATTCTTCCTGTTGTTGATAAGGACTCAAACTTTTTAGGCTTTATACGGATCCATGATCTTTTGAAGGAAGGCTTTTCTTTAAAGAGCTAAACTTTAAACGAAAGATAATCCCAACGATTGCTAAGAGAAAAAGAATTAAAAGACCATGTCTTTGATAGATCGTTGCATCGGGGTTTTCTTTTGTATAAAGAGGAAGGTCGATTGTCTTTTTTGTAAAGACTTTACTTCTTTCACTCTCACTTCCATCCGGATAAAGGATTGAAGAAATTCCTGTATTTGTCATTCGAATGATAGGGACTTGAAATTCAAGTGCTCGCCATTTTGCAAGAAATAAATGTTGAAGTGGCTCACTTGTATCATCGTACCAAGAATCATTGGTCACATTGATCATAAAATGTGGAGTTTCTGAGATCGAGTTGTAATACGATCTGATAAAGCGGGTGAAGAGGACTTCATAACAGATGGCAGAGATAAACTTGAGATCAGTTGAAGTGGTGAATGTGGGAAACCTTTCACCCTGAGCAAAGAAGGAAATATTATCAATGAACTTTCCAATTGTCGGGTTCAAAGGACCAAAAGGAAGGCCTTCACCAAAGGGAATGAGTTTTCTTTTATGGTAGACCTCTTGAAAGTTTCCATCTTTAGTAAAAAAGAACCCTGCGTTGTACTCCGCTTGAAACCAACGGCTCCGTGCCTTATTTGAAGAGTCATACCCGCCAAAGTAAAGGTCAGCATCAGCAAGGGTTGGAACATCTCGAAAGAGTTTGGGAGTAAGCTCTGGGTATTTAGAGAGAACGTGCGAAGTGAGTTGATTGGGATAAGCTGTTTCTGGCCAAATGATAAGATCAATTGGTTCATTGGGACTGACAAGGGACATTTGTTTATAAGTATCGATTACGTACTGAGTGGCATTCCCAATTTTTTTCTCAGAATCAAGTTTCATCATATTTCCGATATTGGCCTGAACCATTCGAATATTGATGGAATTTGATTGTTTGTCCCAGCTCAGAGGTGTTGCGAGATTTAAAGCGAGAAAGATGACAATGATAGAGCTTTCAAGCTTAAGAACTCTTTTTTGCTTGATGAAAAAGAGAACTGTGAAGATAAGAAGATAGCTTATAAATGAAAACCCTGGTGAACCTACTATTGGAGCAAGACCGATATAAGGTGCGAGCTGCAACCACGGATGTCCTAAGTGAGCAGGAAATTGTTGGGGAATATAAAGCTCAAGAAGAGTGAGAACAAGTGAAAGAAAAAGCGGCTCTTTCATCAGATAAAAAGCTTTGGTTTCACGAAAAGGAATTCTTTTTACATATTGGCCAAGAAGTAAAAAAAACAAATGCTGAGGAAGAACGATTAAAGCAAATAGTCCACCAAGGAGAAAGCTAACAATGAGAGGGAGTTCTCCAAAAACATGAAGGGTTCTTGGTATCCAATAAAATCCTGTGAATGTGAGACCCAGAGAATAGAAAAAGAGATAGCGATACTTTCGCCAAAAGTTTGAACTTGGATCTTTTTGAACATAGGCAAAATAAAAGAAGAGACCTGTTCCAATAGTTGGAAACAAAAAGAACTGAGGCATCGACTTTGAAGGAAATCCTAAGGCATAAAAAACACCACCAAGGAGACATAAAAGATAGGGGGGAATAGAGCTTGCCTTAAATGACATGATGGTCCAGATTAAAGGTTGATTTCACCCTTAATAATGCCATTAATCACTTAAGTTCAACAACAATAATTACTGCTATTTCTTGGTTAGGGACTTTGATTAAAGCCTATAGATAATTCGACCCATTTTCTTAGGTTTCGTATTTTTTGAAGCAGTCTTACGATGATGCTTCTTCACTTTAGCTGACTTTCTTTTCGCAAGCTTTGAGGTTTCTTTGGACTTCAGTTGTCCCTTAACTTTTGAAGCGACTTCGAGAGCTTTGTGAGCATCAATTCTTCCCGAGCTCACGGAAACAGTCTTAAGTGTTTTCTCTTTCTTTGCAGTTTGAATAATAATATTTTTAATTGAAAGAGGATTAAGCTTTGGGTTGGTTGCCATCATTAGTGCTGCAACTCCAGAAACAAAAGCCGTTGCTTGACTTGTTCCACTTAAATAACCAAATCTTCCCATTGGAATACTTGAAAGGATTCTATGTCCAGGAGCTGCGATATGAACAGATCGTTGTCCCCAGTTTGAGCTTCGAAGAGGAATTAAATTTTGGTCATGGGCCGTAACGTTAATGATATTTGAAAGATTATAGCTCGCTGGAAAGTAAGCATTTTGAGGATTGTCGATATCACTTCTATTGTTACCAGCGGCAGCGACAATTAAAATTCCTTTTCTTTCAGCTTCTTTTAAAAGCTCATACTCAACTCGTGAAGACTCTGGTCCACCACCAGAGTAGTTGATGATATCAACATTCTGATCAATGGCGTACTTAAGAGCTTTAAGAGTTGAATTGAGATTGTCGTATCCTGAAGCTTGTGGATTGTAATATTTAAGTGTGAGAAGTTTTACATCTGGAAAAACACTTTTAATAATTCCTGAGATGTGGGTTCCATGTCCATTTTGATCAAATGGAGTCCACTTATCATCATGATTTTTTGAAAAGTCGACACCAAAAGAAAATGAAGTTGGTTTACGAGTCGGGAATTTTCTAAAAAGGTTTTTTGAAATGAGTGGGTGATGCGGATCAACTCCTGTATCAATAACGGCAACAAGAATATCTTTTTTCTTCTTAAAAATCTTCCAAGCTTGTTGAACATTAATAGAAGCAGAAGATTCTTCTTTTACTCCCCAAGAAGTATAAGGAGAAGCTGCCACTTTACTATACTTTTTAAGCATTTCACCTGCATGAGCGGAACTTAAAGTTAATGAAAGCGCGATGAAGGTAATAATTTTTGATAACACCGTAACTCCTAAGGGTTTCAATTAGCTACGCTTTAAAGAGCAAGGGTTATGCCACTTTAAACGAAGTGAAAACAGTGGGTTAGGGAGGTGTGGAGCAGTTTGTGTGTTTGTGATACAGCAAGGTGTTTAAATTTTAGTCACCGCTCCTGCGGCAAAAGTGCCCAGTGGGCAGTTTTGAAGCACGAGCGGATAGATGCATTGAGGAAACGTCAGTGCCCGAAAGGCATCGCAATGGGCAAAGCCCATCAATCAACTACGAATCAAATATGAAGTTTCTTAAGCCACCCAGTGGGCAGTTTTGAAGCACGAGCGGATAGATGCATTGAGGAAACGTCAGTGCCCGAAAGGCATCGCAATGGGCAAAGCCCATCAATCAACTACGAATCAAATATGAAGTTTCTTAAGCCACCCAGTGGGCAGTTTTGATGAAGTGCAAGTTGGGCTTTACTGTTTGAGATCTCGCCAACTCTTCCCTTTTCTATTCCTTCGATTAAGCTGCCAAGTTTCCACTGCTTTTTTGTGTTCTTTATAGGTTCTTGAAAAAACATGAGTCCCATCATTTTGACTTACAAAATAAAGGTAATCATGAGTCGCCGGATTGAGGACTGCCTTGATTGCATCGAGTCCAGGGTTTGAGATTGGGCCAACGGGAAGTGCTGGGATTTTGTAGGTATTATAGGGAGTCTTTTCGAGCAAGTGTTTTTTTCGAAGGTTTCCATTCCAGCTCTCCCAGATTCCATAAATTGTTGTTGGGTCAGATTGAAGTCTCATTCGTTTTCTAAGACGATTATGAAAAACGCCTGCAATCACAGGTCTTTCATGTTTGGCCCCAGTTTCTTTTTCAACAATTGAAGCAAGGATCACAATTTCTCTTTTATCTAAGTTTTCTGTTTGAAGATTGAGAGCTTTGGTTTGAGTTTTAAAGTTTCTGACCATGATTTTTATGACTTCTTGAGAGGCGAGATCCTCAGATAAAAAATAAGTGTCGGGATAAAGATAACCTTCGAAGCGTTCTCCTGGTATTTCAAGTTGGTTTAATAAGTTTTTATTTTTGGCTTCTCTTATAAAGTCTTTGGCTTTGGTTATTTTTTTATCTTCTAAAATTTTTGCAATCTCATAAAGGTTTTTTCCTTCAGGAATTGTCACGCTGGTTTGGATTGATTGTCCGTTTTGAAGAAGATCAATAAGCTGAAGCATGTTGATTTGACTTGGGATTTCATATTTTCCGATTTTAAAATTCTTCATGATGCCCTGGATTTGGCAGTAGCGATGAAAAAGCTTTTTTGAAAAAATAAGATCACTTTCACCAAGACGATGATTGATCTTTCCAAAGGTTTCGCCTGACTTAATTTCAAAAACTGTTTTGGGGCCATCGTATTTCCAAAGGTTCAATCCGTAATAGATTTGAAGAGATCCCATTAAGATCCCCATTAAAGGAGCGGCAATTAAAAAGACCCACCAATACCGTTTCATATTCTTAACCTCAAAAAATTTTTGTATAAGAAATAGTCTAATCGATGAGATCAAAGATTCAAAGACTAGAAGAGTCTTATTTCTTAGGCATTTCTTTAAAGTTTTGGGCAAGAAAATCTTCAAGGATGACACAGGCAGCGACTGAGTCTAAGTAACCAGGCTCTTTGGAACGAGAATGTCCCTCTCCCATGGCCTTGATCCTGTCTCCCGCTTCAAATGAGCTTAAATACTCATCTTGAAAGAAAAACTCGCATTCAGGATGCTTGGCCTTAAGTTCGTTCTCAAACTTACGAACTTGAGAAGTGATCTTGGAGTCAGATCCATCTTTATGTTTAGGTAGTCCGATTATAATGACTTCGATATTTTCATTATCAATGTGACTCTTAAGGAATTGAAAGAGGTCTTTTGGACTCTTATAAAAACACGTTTCAAGTGGAGTTGGGTAAGGATCAAATCCTAATCTAAAGCTTGCGGTTCCTGCTTTTTTCTGTCCAAAATCAATAGCAAGAAAGGACATTCCTTCGTATTTTTCGATACTTAGGAGTTGTGTTTTTAAAGGTTCATTGGTCATTGAGATATACGCTTCCTTTCTTCATAGATATATCCTAAAAACGCTCTAAATATCCAGTATTCAAAGGAAATTTAAGTTATAGAGCAAAGCCCAAAAACTCTTGTTTAAGGTTGACAATAGCTCAAACCCATAAGATATTTATCTTGTTTCAAACAAAATTCCTTATCTTTCAAGAGAACTCCCATAACATCGCGACTTGGACCAGCTGAACTTGATTGATTAACGAAACAAAAAAGTATTTACGAAACTGGTAATAATCAACGCAAAAATCAATGCAGATCAAAAACTATAAAACGATCATTCTATAGGTATTTAATTTTTCAGATTGAGAACAGGAGAAAAAGCACATGCATCTCAATGAACTAAGAGAAAAAGACATCAACGAACTTAACAAAATGGCTTCAGACATGAAGATCGATAACCCTGGTGGTATGAAACGCCACGAAGTTATCTTTGCCATTTTAAAAACTCATGCCCAAAACAATGAAGAAATTCATGGTGGTGGTGTTCTTGAAATTCTTCCAGATGGTTTTGGTTTTTTAAGATCTCCTGGTTATAACTACCTTCCTGGTGCCGATGATATTTACGTAAGTCCAAGTCAAATTAGAAGATTTGGTCTTAGAAAAGGTGATACTTGTGACGGTCAAATCAGACCTCCTAAAGACGGTGAAAGATACTTTGCTCTTTTAAAAGTAAATACAATCAACAATAAATCACCTGAAGATCATAAAAAGACTGTTCTTTTTGATAACTTAACTCCTCTTTATCCTGACACTAAAATCAACATGGAGTTTCACCCAACAAATTATTCAACTCGATTAATTGATATGTTTGTTCCTCAAGGTTTTGGACAAAGATGTCTCATCGTTGCTCCTCCAAAAGCTGGTAAAACCATGCTTTTACAAGATGTTGCTAACGCGATTTCTGCAAACCACCCAAAAGCTTGTTTAATTGTTCTTCTTATTGATGAAAGACCAGAAGAAGTTACCGATATGAAACGTTCAGTTCAGGCTGAAGTTGTTTCTTCAACTTTTGATGAGCCAGCAAACAGACACGTACAGGTTGCTGAGATGGTTCTTGAAAAGGCAAAGCGTCTGACTGAAGCGGGAGAAGATGTTGTCATTCTTCTTGATTCAATTACAAGACTTGCTCGTGCTTATAACACTGTTGTTCCTCCTTCAGGGAAAATCCTTTCTGGTGGTGTTGATTCAAATGCTCTTCACAGACCAAAGAGATTCTTTGGAGCGGCAAGAAATATTGAAGGTGGTGGTTCACTTACCATTATCGCAACATCTCTTATTGATACTGGTTCAAGAATGGATGAAGTTATCTTTGAAGAATTTAAAGGCACTGGTAACAGTGAAATTCAACTCGATAGAAAACTTCTTGAGAAAAGAATCTTTCCAGCACTTGATATCAATAAGTCTTCAACTCGTAAGGAAGAGCTTCTTATGGATAAAAATGATCTGCAAAGGATCTTCCTTCTTAGAAAAGTTCTTCATCCAATGTCGACTATTGATGCGATGGAGTTCATGCTAAGTCGAGTGACAAAAACCAAATCAAATACCGAATTTCTCGACAGCATGAACGGTTAAGAGAAGTCTAAATTATGTTTGATAAACTTGAGTCTGTAGTCAATCGTTTTGAGGAGTTAACTGAAAAGTTAGCTGACCCGACGCTGTACGACCGACAAAAGGAATTCAGACAAATCTCTGAAGAGCGCGCAAATCTAGAAGAAGTTGTTGCTGCTTATAAAGTTTATAAAAAAACCAAAGAAGATATTGAAGGGGCCAAAGACATTCTGATGAATGAAAAGGACCCTGATCTTAGAGAAATGGCCAAAGAAGAGCTCAATGAAAATGAAGCTAAAATTGAGTCATTAGAAGCTGAGCTTAAAATCCTTCTTCTTCCGAAAGATCCTCTTGATAACAAAAACGTCATGATCGAAATCCGCGCAGGAGCCGGTGGTGACGAAGCTTCAATTTTCGTTGGGGATGTTCTTCGAATGTATAAGAACTATATCTCAAAGCTTGGCTGGAAAGATGAAATGGTTTCCATTAGTGAAAGTGATGAAGGGATTAAAGAGGTTATCTTTAGTGTCACGGGAGATAAGGTTTACTCAAGGTTTAAGTTTGAGTCAGGGGTTCACAGGGTTCAAAGAGTTCCAAAAACAGAAAGCCAGGGGCGAGTCCATACATCGACGATTACTGTTGCCATCATGCCTGAGGCTGATGAAGTTGATTTTCAACTTGATATGAACGACGTAAGAATTGATGTTTTTAGAGCTTCAGGAGCTGGTGGTCAGCACGTTAACACTACTGACTCTGCTGTAAGGGCCACCCATATTCCTACAGGTGTTTCTGTAGAGAACCAGGATCAAAAATCTCAGCTTAAAAACAAAGAGAAGGCCTTAAAGATTCTAAGAAATAGAATCTTTGATAAACTTGTTCAAGAGCAACAAGCAAAAGAGGCAGCGGAGAGAAAAGGTCAAGTCGGAACAGGTGATCGATCGGAGAGGATTAGAACTTATAATTATCCTCAAAGCCGAGTCACCGATCATCGTATTGGTCTTACTCTTTATTCTCTTGATAACGTTATTCAAGGTGATCTGGATCAAGTTCTTGACCCACTTATTGCTCACAATCAAGCTGAACTTCTTAAAGGCCAGGAAGAATAGGTATTCCGTTTGGAAGCTCAAAGTTTAGAAAACTTCTTTAGAGACCATCAAACAACACTCCAAGAAAAGTATCCAGGGATCAATCGAAATGTTTTCGAAAGATGGCTAAACGTCTATAGAGAAAAAGCGGAACTTCTTTCCTTTTATACTGATGATTCTTCAAACTCATTTTTTATAACAGAGGTATTAAAGGGAACTCCCTTTGAATACATCACTAAAACATCATATTTCTACGATTTAGAGCTTTATGTGGACTCAAGAGTCTTGATTCCAAGGTTTGAAACAGAAAGACTTCTTGAAAGAACACTTGAACTCTTTTCAAAAAATACAAAGCCCATAAGAGCTTGTGATATTGGAACTGGTTCTGGATGCTTGGGCCTGAGTCTTTTGAGGCATTTAAAATGTCTTGAAGAAATTGTCCTTGTTGACCTTGAGGCTTCAGCTCTTGAGGTGGCAAAACTTAATTACTCAAAACTTAAATTTCTTTTTCCGCAAGGCCCAAAAGTAGATTTTAAAGAGGGAGATCGTTTGTCTCAGACAAAAGGCCTCTTTGATCTTATTATTTCTAACCCTCCCTATATTATGGAAAATAGTGACAAAGAGGATGTTCACAGAGAGACCTATACTCATGAGCCCCACAAAGCATTATTTTTAAAAGACAATGATTATTTTGAGTGGTTTAATGAGTTTTTTCATTCCTGTTTTAACCAACTTACTCCAGAGGGGGTTTTTGCGATGGAGGGGAGTGAGAAGCACTTAAAAGAATTAGAAAAGACAATAAAGAATTATTCGTTTTCAGAAGTTTGGCTTGAAAAAGACTACGCAAAACAAGACAGATTTCTTTTTGCGAAAAAATAAAATGAGGATTTATGGATAAGTTAATCATTAATGGACCTGCAACACTTGAAGGTGAGATTAGAATCTCAAGAGCAAAAAATGCATTTCTCCCCATTCTTTCTGCATCAATTCTCTCCGATGAAAAACTGACTCTTAATGAAGTCCCAAATTTAAGAGACATCAACACAATGAAGCGCTTGCTTTCAAATATGGGGGCAACTCTGAGTGAAGTTGAACAATCTGACGTCGACAAAGACAATGGAATTGAAATTGACCCGACAACGATAAATAACTTCGAGGCACCTTATGAACTTGTTAAAACCATGCGTGCCTCTATTGGAGTCTTAGGACCTCTTCTCTCTAAATATAAGCGTGCTAAAGTCTCTCTACCTGGTGGCTGTGCAATTGGAGCAAGACCTGTCAACTTTCATCTTGAAGCAATGAAAAAACTTGGTGCCAACGTTGAAGTTGAAGGTGGGAATATTGTCGCTGAAACTTCGGGTCTTATTGGTAATAAAGTGACTCTGCCATTTCCTTCAGTTGGAGCGACTCAAAATGTTTTAATGGCCGCAAGTTTAGCTAAAGGTGAAACTCTCATTACGAATGCCGCCAAAGAGCCAGAAGTCACAGACCTTGTGGATTATCTCATTCAATCAGGTGTTCCTATTGAAGGTCGTGAAACTGCTGAATTAAAAATTCAAGGCGTTGAGAGACTTAAAGGGATTTCTTATGCTCCAATTGGCGACAGAATCGAAGCTGGGACTTATCTTTGTCTTGCTCTTATGGCAAAGGCTAAGCTGAAAATCACTGGCTTTAATCCAAAACACATCGACTTTGCCATTGATATGCTCAAAGATGTTGGGGCCAACTTTGAAGTTGGTGAAGACTTTGTCACGGTCTTTCCGTCAGAGCTTCGAGGTTTCAGTTTAACGACCGCACCATATCCTGGTTTTCCAACAGATCTTCAAGCACAATTTATGTCACTGGCTTTAACCATCGACGATGTTTCAACAATTCGAGAGAATATTTTTGAAAACAGATTTATGCATGTTCCTGAGTTAAAAAGATTTGGCGCCGAAATTGATCTTAAAGAGAATGTGGCAATCATTCGTGGAGGAAGAAAACTAACAGGAGCTCCTGTTATGTGTACGGATCTTCGAGCATCTGCTGCTTTAATTCTGACAAGCCTTATTGCTCAGGGTGAGTCTGAAGTGAGAAGAGTCTATCACCTGGATCGAGGTTATGATCGAATTGATCAAAAAATATCAAAATGCGGTGGTAAGGTCGAAAGAGTAAACGAATAAGGAGACTTTGATGGATCACCCTGATTGCTTATTTTGCAAAATCATTAAAGGTGAAATCAATTCAACGAAAGTCTATGAAGATGAGAATGTGATCGGCTTCAAAGATATTTATCCTCAGGCTGAGATTCATAATCTTTTTATTCATAAAAAACACACCAAAGACATTGCTGAGATGCTAGAAACAGACTTCTCTCAAATTGAAGATCTCATGAAGGCCATCTCAAAGTATGTCTCTGATAACGGTTACCGATCCGGTGAAAAAGCCTTTCGGCTAGTGAATAACTGTGGCCCAGGAGCTGGACAGACTGTATTTCATACCCATATACACTTCCTCTCTGGTAAAGAACTTGGAAGTTTTGGTTAGTTCAAAACTGAAATAAAAGCTTAGATTTTTAAGATCATCTACTTTTTCTTCTTATTAGCAGTTAGAACTTTAAGAGTTTGTTAAAACTCTCTTGGAGGTGAGTCGTGCATTATCTTATTTGTTTATTAATGATTGTGTCTTTCTTTGGTTGTGGAAAAAATGATGTCGGCAGTAGTAATGTCGGAAAAAGTCCCAGGGTTCTTAAAAAAGAAGCCAAAGATAAATTTAAAGCAGCAAAGTTAAATTTTGAAAGATTGAATGAGAAAATTTCATTAGAAGACTTTTCTCTTGCAGCATCTGATGGTGAAGAAGCTCTTTTTCATCTGAAAAATAAAGCAGCATTTTCGAAAGTGAGAGATAAGCTTATTCGAAATTTTTTAATTCAATCTTTAAAGACAAGCTCTTATGAAAAAAGTGAAATCTTTTATCATGATTTTCAAACTGTTCTTATTGATATTGAAGAAACTGAAAAACTTCACGTTTTTAAAACATATGTGAAAGAAAATGAGAATGAAAGTTCATTAGTCCGTTTTAAAATTAAGCTTAATGAAAGGTTTTCTGAACATGTTCACTTTGAGTTTGGACATTGGGATCATTATACAGACTCAGAAACAATCTATAAAAGTGATCTTATCCCACAGAATGGGGAACATGAAATTGAACTTCGTTTTGAAGTTTCAAATCGTTTGTTAATGCACAAAATAAGGCAGCGGCTGCCTTTTTATGTTCGTATTTACGAAGCCGATAGAAAAAAGCTCGATCAAAAAGTTCTCTCAATGGAGAATCAAATTTTAGATCCTGAAAATACAGATTATGAAGATTTAAAGATAGAGAAAACTCTTCCCAAAAAGATCTCTGAAGATTTAGTTAAAACATATATGGACCATGAAGCAATTGTAAAAGTCCACGCCTTTAGTGAAAATATCGAGCATGAGCTTGTGGTCTCTCCTAGAGAACTTATTGAAAAGTTTCCATTTTTTCACAGTAAAATTAAAGAAATTGTTCTTAATAATAAGGGGATCAAAGTTCAAGGAGAGGCTTTTCATGGACTGCGACTCAGTCTTGAATCCTATTACTCACGTTATCTTTTTAAGTTCTATAAAAAAGAAGGTCTCGCTCCTGATGTTACTCGAGGATGTGATATCTATTTTAGAAAGTTAATAGGAAAGGAAATAAACTTTTTACGTCCTGTAGAGAGGTTTGAAAATTTTCAGTTTCTTATTTCTGGTGAGAATCATTCAAATGATCAACAGACTAACGAGATTGTCTTCAAGGGGCTCAAAAAGCAATTACAGCTTTATGTCAAAGCAGATCGTGAGGGAGCCGCATTTATACACGAAGGGTTTCATGAAGTTCGAAACTGCTCAGATGGACAAGACCATGTCGCCGTGATGAGATACTTTAGAAGAAAAATTGAGAATGAAGAGTTCCCGCTTACGAAGGACGAACATCCTGTGCATTACTTGGCACAGGTTGAGCTTTTCTTTTTGCCTTGGGAGCAAATTCTTTGGCAATAAGGTGGAGAGTCCTCGCAAATGTTTTCAAATAAAGCTCTTGAAGAGAACTCAGGGATGAGATTCCTTCAAGCTTTATGATGAAGGGATTCTTATTGAGATTAAGACTGATATAGCCCATATGCTCACCATTCTCTTCAGTTTTAAAGCCAAGACATTCATATGGGCTATTTGTGTACTGATAGGCTTCAAAAATTTTCTTTTCAATATTTTCAGACTTTATGGCCTTCAGTTCAGAGAGATTAAATGTTCTGAGTTCAAAGTTTGGAGTTTCAGCATTTTCTTCAGCAATCCCGCGGTAAGTGATTCTCATATTTTTAGGCATCAAGGTTAGACTTAAAATTTGGCCAAGAGATTGAATGAAAGAGTCTCTGTTAGAGACAAATTCTTTTTGAAGAAGTCTTGTATGAGAATAAACATTTTCAAGATGATGCTGTTGAGCAAGTTTAGAAAGTTGTACTGGGCTTAAGCTCCCTAAGTTTTGTGTATCGATGATGTCCTGTAATTCGTTTTCAGTTCTTTCAAAAACCAGTGGAGACCAAAGGCATTCACTTAAACCGAGCTCATTTTGATCGCTAGTGAGAATAATATGTGAGTCTTTTAATGTTGATTCTAGGCTTGGAGTTAAAAGGATTTCTTGGTTTTCAAATTTGATATAAAAGCAATTGATTTCGTTTTGACTATGTGTGCATAGAATCATAAAAGTCCCTCTTTTTTTACTGTGCTGGTATAATGTCTCTAGGAATATTGTTGTAAAATCGACGGTTTGTGTCAACTAAAACTTAACTTTGGGATCCATTTGAGACAGAAAGTTTTAAGCCTAATAATTGTTGTTTCGGTCACTTGGTCTCTTGTTGCGATGGGCCAGGATGAGAGAAGTTTGAAACTTCTGCTTCGAAAGAAAGTTGATAATAGCCAGCAGACAATTCTTAATAAAACTCATTACCGATTCTCAACGGATTGGTACCAGTTTGATTTAGATGGGGACAAGCGGGATGAGTATATCTCCTTTGAAAAAGTGGATGGGATCGATCATATTGTCATTCGAAATTATCGAAAGTATCCCATTTTTAAAAAGCCATTTTTAACCCAGGCCATCGGTGGTGTGGTTCACAAAGTGAGAATTAAGAATATTTCAAAAGATGTGAAGCTTCTTTTGATTTATTACTTTGAGGGTGTAACTGAATATATTGATTTCCAGTCAACAGGAAGGTTGTATTTTGTGACATGGGAAAAAAATGATCTAAACACTCTTTCAATCTCGCGAGGGCCATTTTATTGGCAAGAATACAAAAACTATAAAGGAAACTACTTTAAGAGAAAGTATGAAGTACTTGTTCAAGATTTCAATGGAGATGGATTAGAGGAGGTGATGTCAAAGTATCATCATATCAGCCGAGTCTATCATTATGCTGGTCGTGGAGTTTGGAAGAAGCTCCCTCCGGAATAAACTTTTTTAAGAAGCTTTTCTGTGATCCCCATCTGAAGTGTATTCAGATTTTTTCTGTTTTCGAAACTCATCTAATGAAACTGTATTGTTGGGAGTCTCACTAGGTGAGGGAGTTGCTGGGACAACATTACCTTTAAGAATTGTATGAAAAAGAAAAGGCGTCGAAACAAGAGCGATAAGGAATAAAATAGAATAGCCAAATGGTGCTGATTGACCATCTTTTGCTGGAATGCCATTTTTAAATTCAAAGCCGTTATGGCCATTAAAGCCAGGACCTTGGTCGATACTGATACCTGAAACAGGTTCAACTGCAGGAGAGCGAGAGAAGCCAGTTGTTGCGAACACAAGATTGATAAAGAGAATAAAGGTAAAAGCATTTAGTATTTTCATTTTTTCTCCCATGATTCAATAACTTTATCGTCACTTCAAAGCCCGAGCTTAAAGTTTCACCAAAGACAACAGCTATAGTCGGTCTTTATGAACAATCATATCTTCGCCAGCTGCTATAATTTCACCCACTTGAAATTCACTCCAAACATTTTCTGAAAGAGTGGGTTCGCTTGAAATAATGAGATGGCTGACCTTGCCACTCGGGATTTCTTTTTCACATTCAGGAGCATAGTTTGCACAGGTTGAGCTTTCGCTACACTTTGATTTGTGAGTGCTATAAAAAAGCTTTTTACCGCCCTGATGAGAATAAACTGATTTTCCATTGCTTAAGATAAAGGTCAGAAAGTTTTCAGTATTGCCTTCGTCGATGACTGAATAGTCACCAATCATTTTAGTGAGGTCGGTAATGGCCTTTCTGAGAAGAGGAACACCTGTTGAAACGGAGTTTCCTTTATTTTGGGTAAGATAAGAGAGGAGGAAAAAGAAGATAAGTTCACTATCTGTTTGTCCCAAGATAAATTGTCGAAGCTCTGGAGTAATAGTCTCCTTTATCTTCTCTCTATGATCTTCAAAGTTCTTTATATTTCCATTGTGAGCAAAAACCCAAGGCCCGTACTGAAAGGGGTGGGTATTCAGTATGTTATTCTCTCCGATAGTTGATTTTCGAATATGGGCAAGAACAGTTTTTGAAGAGACAACTCCTGAGACCTTTTTAAAAAGAGCGCTGTTCTTTGCCATGTCTGTGGACTTAATAATGTGGGGTGAGCCTTCACGGTAGTAGGCGACACCCCAGCCATCGGGATGTTTAATGCTTTGGACTTCCAGAGCATTGTCCGCTTCTACTAAGCTTTTATGAACTTGGCCTTCAATGATTGATCTGAAGCCAAATAGTCGACACATAGACTTTTATCTTTAGTTATTTCGAGGAGATAAAATCAGCACTCGAGTTAATTGATTCATTTTACCAATCCAAGTCATTAAGTTCAAAAATGGTATTAATTTCCGGTAGCTGAAAAAGTTTTTCTTAAGTCCCATAATCATATTATGGCATTATTTCCGCAAATAGCCGCAAGCACATTCAAAACACTCGGTCATCTTAAAGAGATGAAAAACATCTACAAGATGACTAAGAGAAAGCTTCAAAAAATATCGGACCCTATTTCTAGGGCACAACACGCCTATAAAAAAGTTGATGAGTTTACTAATGAAGTCTTAGATGACGAGATTGTGCAAAAGCATCTTCAGTGTAAAAAAGGTTGCTCTGCCTGTTGTCACACTCAAGTTTCAATTACTCATGATGAGGGAGCATTGCTTGCAAAAATAATCGAGGATGGATTTCCTGTAGACTGGCATCGGCTTTATAGGCAGAAAGAAGCAGGGAACTCTTTTTCAGAGTACTTTAAAATTCCTTATGAAGAAAGAAAGTGTATCTTTCTTGATAGCGAGGGTGGTTGTTCCATTTATGAAAATCGGTCTATGGTCTGTCGAACCAATAATGTCGTAAGTCCAGCTGCCAACTGTGATACAAGAGTTGAAACAAGACCGACAATCCGATTAATCAATACCCATAAATCCAATATGGTGATCTATAGTGCTTTTGAAGTCTCAAGTGGTGGAACATTACCGAAAGTTCTTTGGGACACTCTTGAGAAGGCCAAAAAAGTACCACTTTTTCTTGGGAAGAGACCCTAGTCTTTCTTTTGATATTTTGAGTTAAGTGAAAGCCCTTTTTCGTAAATCTTATTCATCGTTTGATCAGATAACCCAAGATGAAAGCCAACCTTAAGGCATTGGTTCATGAGAACTTGAAAGAGAATTCCATTTTTTTTAAAGCGTATACTTGAAGTGACAGAGTCAAACTCAAAGAGTTTAGGAACGCTGACTTGAGAAAGCTGTCTGGAATAGAGGGTGTCTTCAAAAATATCGGCTTCAGGGACTTTTAAAAGTTCATCTGGAATATGGTCTCGATTAATGAAAAAGCAATGATCAAGGTAAGCGATCTTTCCATATTTCAATCTAACTTGATTTGAGTAAAAAGAAGTAAACTTCAAAATGGGATGCTCTTCATCGAATCTATGAGTGAAGGCGCCCCAGGCAATATCTTGATTCAGGTTTTCAATAGCGTTGTAGGCCTTAGGAGAGAGAAAACTTCGGGGATGAAGAATGATGATTTTTGAATGGGCTGCCTTATCAATGCCATGATTGATTCGTTTCGCTCGATTATTAGATTGAATTGAGTAAAGCTCGATTGTGCCATAGCTTTTAACTTTTTGAAATGTCTCTGGGTCGTGCTCCTCAAGAACAACGATGACTTGGCAATAAGGCAAATTTTTCAATGCCTCAAGGTTTTCCCAAAAAAAAGAATTTTTCGATTCTTTATGTCCTGTGAGTATCACTGAAATCATAGGGAAAAAGCGTCCTTAAAAAGATTTGTCTTAGCGCATGCATTATCATTTATAAAAGAGTACATGCAAAGGCATTTTAAATCGATGGAAAAGAAAAAAATAGTAGTTCGAAAATATACACCGAAACAAAAAACGTTACTGACTGTACTTTTTTCATTGGGTGCAATTGTCTTCACACTTTCATTTTATTTTAAGAGCAAGAATTTTTACAAGCAATATCCTGTCTACAATACTTTGCTTGAAAGACATCTTAAAACTCATGAAGGTGATAGCGAATTTCAGATTCAATCTCTCATTAAAGGGCATGAAGAAAATTTCAGAAGAGACCTTATGCGTATTAATGAATCAAAGTTACTTCTTAGTGAGGATGAGCTAGATGTGGTCTTGTCTTTAATCGAAACTTCTCCTAAAAGAAGAACTTCATCTTATGAGCAGGCTTTTCTTGATGTGAATGATCCTTTTCATTCCTTTCGTGAAAACTGGGAAAGCTCATCAAAAGTGAAAGTTATCACTCGTGATCAGAAGCTCTCAGAAAAAGAAAATCTTGTTCTTCAGTATTTAGAGTATCGAAACAAAGACGGCTCTGTTGCCTATGGAATGAATTCATTTCCAAGAGCGGGATTTTCAGGTGATCGCAAAATTGTCAATGAAGTCTTAGACCATGACTGTAATGTGGTTTTAAGAAGAGTTGGGAAGTTTTTAGGACCACGAAAAATTGCCTGGCTTTCTTCGACGTTAAAAGGCAATGATCTCGTTGATATTCAGATAGCAGTTGAGCAAGTCGTAGGAGAGAACCTAAGTTCTCATGGCGCGAGCTTCAACTTTTCAAAAGTTAAAAGTCGTGTTGAGAAAATTCAATTTTTCTCAAATGAGTTTAAAAGAATTTTTAATTAACTAATCTTCCCAAGAATCAGTGTATCCTAAAAGATTTGATTGATAATCAAAGTCCTTTTTCAGCAGTTTTGAAAGAACCTGAAAGTAGAAGTCTTGGAATTGGGCCCAAATCTTTTCAAGCTTTAAGTACATTATTCATCCTCTGATGAGCTTAGATTATAGGAATTTAATTAGAGAGAGATGAGCCCTAAGTTATAACTTAATGAGCCCTGAAGAATTTAGAGCTCTGTCGCTTTTGGGATCGTTATGACAAAGCGCGTTCCCTTGCCAATTTCACTTTCAACATTTACTTCACCATCATGGGCCAAAATGATGTGTTTAACGATAGAAAGCCCCAGGCCGGAACCACCCATTTCACGAGATCTTGCTTTATCAACAGAATAAAATCTTTCAAAGAGGCGAGGAAGATGTTCTTCGCCAATGCCGGAACCTTGGTCTTTGATACTGATAATGATGTCTTGTGCAGTTTGTTTGATCTCCACTGAAACGGAGGTTTTAATGGGACTATATTTAATGGCATTATCAATAAGGTTGCTAATGGCCTGTTCAAGGAGGTGAGCATTGACCTTCGTAACGAATTCCGAGCTGTCTTTTGGATCAAAAACAATGCGAATATTTTTTCGTGAGGCCTTGATCTCATTGATTTGAATTGAGTTTGTGATCACTGGGACAACGTCTTGAACTTCAAAAGAAAGAGAAGTGTTTTCACTATCTTTTTCAAATTGTGAGAGGGCCAAAAGATCTTCAATAATTTGTCTTAAGCGATCGGTGTTCTTTTTGATGATACCTAGAAACTTTCTTTGCATTTCCGGATCAACGTTATCACTATCATCGATCAAAGTTTCCATAAAGCCTTGAATCGCCGTAAGAGGTGTTCTGAGCTCATGAGAAACGTTAGCAACAAAGTCTTTTCGATGGCTTTCAAGTTCTCGGATTTTAGTAATATCGTTGAAAACAAAAAGAACCCCAAGTTTTGGTTTTATAGGAGTGGAGAGAAGAGTCCCGTGTGCCTGAAGAACACGACCATTTTCAAGATAGATGATTTCTTCAATGATTTCATTTCGATCAAGAATCTTTTTATAGAGCTCAATGACTCGATCGTTTTGAAAAACATCGTCAACATTTCGTCCTTTGAGGTTCTGAGTTTGATTGACTTCAAAGAGTCGACAAGCGGCTTGGTTCCAGTGAAAGATTTTCCCCTTAAGATCAATTGAAATAACCCCTTCAACCATTGAAGAGAAAACTGATTCTCTTTCTTCTTTTTGGCTTTGGATTTTCTTAAATTGCTTTTTAATCTTCTTACTCATTTTATAAAGAGCTTGAGTGAGAGAGATGATTTCAACTGAAGGAGATAGGCCTTTGAGATCAAGATCAAAAAGATCTCCTTCATTGATATTCTGCGCATGATTGGTCATATGTTCAATTGGGCGACTGATCTTTTGAGAGATGACCCAAGTGACAAAAGTAAGAACAAAAAGAAGAATGACAACAAACCAGAGGACCTGAACATAATACTCATTGAGCTTATTCTGAAGAGAAACCGTTGGAACTGAACTTCTAAGATAGGCAACGATCTTTTGGTTTGAATCTTTAATCGACTCGGCGACGTAGAGAAGCTCTTCATTTAAGGTTCGACTAACTCGAGTTTTTTGACCATAATTATAGTTCTTAGCATCCTGAATCTCTGGACGTTCGAGATGATTATCCATGAGAAAGCTTTCTTTATGAGTGTCAAAAAGAACTTGTCCTTTTGGATTAATGACAGTGACTCTACCGCTTACGATATGACCCGTCTTAATACTGAGCTGTTTTAACTCATAGATGTCATTAGCAATAATCGCTTTTTTTAGATCCTCTCGGTAAGCAGTGTTGGCTTCACGAAGTCTTTTGATGGTTTGTTCAAAGAAGAAGTTTTTAAAAGTGTAATGAGAAATTGCAAGGATCGTACAGACCCCAATCAGGGACATTCCAAGCATGGAAGGGAAAAGTTGGTAAAAGAGCCGTTTCTTTCTCGGCTTATTCTTCTTTAAATCGATAACCAACACCTCTAACTGTTTCAATCAGGGCATCTTTACCAGCAAGCTTTTTACGAAGACCAACAATTTGAACATCAACACTTCGGTCTGTTATGGCATGGTTTGTTCCTCTTACCGAGTCAACAATTTGCGATCGTGTGAAGACTTGTCCTGCTTTGTTTGCAAGAAGATAAAGGATTTGAAATTCTGTATAGGTAAGATTGAGTTCGACATCATCAATCATGACTTTTCTTTTACTTGGATCAATTTTGATTCCAAATTTTTCAATACTTTGTTCAGAGCTATCTTTATCAGAAGTTCTTCGAAGGACCGTTTTGATTCTTGCCACTAAGATCTTTGGACTAAAAGGTTTGGTGATATAATCATCCGCTCCGCTTTCAAGTCCTTTGATAATGTCATCCTCTCCACCTTTTGCTGTAAGCATGATGACGGGAATTGTTTTGGTGTTATTGTCTTCTTTGAGAAGTTTACAGACATTTACCCCATCAAGTTTTGGCAACATTAGATCTAGCAAGATAAGATCAGGTTTTTGAGATTTAGCGAGATTTAAAGCTTCTTCTCCATCGGCACAAGTGACGACTTCAAATTTCTCTTTAAAAAGATTGAAATGAATCAGCTCTCTGATATCTTCTTCATCTTCAACAACTAGGATTTTATTGGTATTCATGGCAGGGGCTCCGGATGTATCAAGCGATGCTGTGAACATGCAGGCAGTCTCTTTTGTAAAAGGTTAAAAAGGTTTACATGACCTTATTTTTTAAGTTTTCAAGAAGCGACTTTTTGGCACCGGGCGCTAACGCTTCCTCGTTGCCTGCGGCGCCTGAAAACTAAATCGTTTTCAGTTCCGTTTACCTAATATTCATTCCCGTGACAAGCTCTAAAAAGATGATCTCATGTGTCGAAGAGTGTCATTTTCAGTAATTATAGCTTAATATGGAGACATTGAATTTGTTAAAAAAGTGTTAGCCGTTTTATGAAGATTGTTTTTCGACATCCGTGCTCATTACCAGTCAGTGCCTATGGAGGAACTGAGAGGTTTTTATTTTGGCTCATGAAAGGGCTTTCCGAGCTTGGACAAGAAGTTCTTTTTATCGGTCATGGGTCTTCAAGTTTAGGGCAATATGGAATTAAATTTCTTGATGAAAAATCTGTGGTTGATTGGAGAGAGCTGATTCCAAAAGATACGGACATTGTTCATCTTTCTTATCGCTCAGATGAGATAACTGACTTTCCTGTTCTTACCACTGTTCATGGTAATGGTCAGCCAGGAGAAGTCTTTCATAAAAATACAGTTTTTGTTTCAAAATCTCACGCACATTCTCATGGTGCCAAGGCCTTTATTCACAATGCACTTGATCCTAGTGAATACCCTGAAAGTTTTTATATTGAAAAAATAAGAACCCTTGAGGACATTAAGACTTTTCTTTTTTTGGCCAAGGCCAGTTGGAGAGTGAAAAACCTTAAAGGGGCAATGAAGATCGTCAAAAAAACTGGACGCCATCTTAATCTCATTGGAGGGAAAACTTTCTTACCAAGATCTTGGGTTACTTCCTATGGGTTTAAAGGGGGAGAAGAAAAGCTTCGGATTATAGGTCAATCAGATGCGCTTCTTTTTCCAGTGAAATGGAATGAACCATTTGGTATTGCTATTATTGAAGCAATGCTTTTAGGGCTTCCAGTGTTTGGTTCAAAGTTTGGAAGTCTTAATGAACTCATTCATGAAGGTGTGGGAAAGACTTTTCAAAATAAAACTGAATGTATTGATTACTTTTTAGGTGGGGGGAGTAACTCTTACGATTCCAAGGCCATAAGACAATATGTTCTTGATAACTTTCATTATAAAGACCAGGCAAAAAAATATTTTGAAAGCTATGAGAAGGTTCTTTCTGGAGAGCTTCTTAACGATTCACATCCAGAGAGGGATCTTAATGTGAACCCAGTTGGTCTTTATGATTTCTAATCGATGAAGCGGTTTTTCTCGATTTCATAGATCTTCATATACTTTAAAAAAGCACTTAAAGAATTGATCGTACAAATGACGAGACCATAACGGCCATCAAGGAAGCCTCTTTTAAAGAAATAGTCTCTTAAAAATTTAAGTCCTGCTCTGAAAAACGGGCCAAGAAATGATGAACGCTTCCCTCGAGCGTAGGCTTCTTTAGCGGCAATGGTGGTAAAGCGATTGGTTTGATCAATATGATCACTAATTGAATCATAGCTATAATGAAGAAGGTCTCCTTTGAGCCAATGAGTGCTTTCACCTGATCTTACTTCAATAATATCGTGAGGGTTTTGTCCGGCCCATTTGGCAAAAGATTTATGAAAAAGGCGGACTTTCTTATCGGGATACCAGCCACAATGATGGATCCATCTTTCAACGTAATGAGTTTTTCGGTTAAATCCATAGGCTTTATGATCGAGAGGAGAGTTTTTTAATTGCTTAAGACTGTCTTTGAGGTCTTCACTTAACGCTTCATCAGCATCCAGTGAAAGAACCCATTCGTGATTCGTTTTTTCAATCGCGAGGTTTTTTTGTTGAACATGTCCTAGAAACTTTTGTTCAAAAATAACGGCGCCTTGATCTTTGGCGATCTCTTGAGTCTTGTCTGTTGAATGAGAATCGACAACAATAATTTCATCAACAATGCCTTTTAACGACTCAATACAACGTTTGATTTTGTCTTCTTCGTTAAATGTGATGATAGCCGCTGAGATTTTCATAGTTGTTTGTTAAGTATATAATCTTTCTGGTTTAAGTTTCAAGTGATCAACTTTGTAAAGACCGGGCGCTGACGCTTCCTGATTACCTGCGGTGCCTGAAAACTAAATCGTTTTCAGTATACCTCAGGTTTTTTATCTCTTTGGAAGCTCAAAACTAAAGCTTTCAGACTCAGATTGAAGTGTGATCTTACACGTCTTTTGAGATTTAAATGTCTCATTCAAACCAATCAGCATAATGTGCTTTCCCCCCGGTTTGAGATCAAGTCGTCCTTTGGCCATAATGAGATAGTGTTTAACTTTTCTCATTTGCATGACTCCCTCTGATTCCCTGGTTTCATGAAGTTCAACAGTTTTTGAGCAATTCGAGCTTCCGGAAAGAATTTTTATTTTCGACATCCCATTATTTTTAAGGGTCCCGTAGGCTGCACTCATGGGCGCTGTTGGTGGGATATTTCTGACTCGGCCATTAAGAAGCTCAAGCTTTGTTGTTTCGGCGAGAGTTGGCAGTGAAAAAAATGAAAGAGTGATGAGTAAAAATATTTTCTTCATAGAAAATTCCTTTTAAAGGTGTCTTTCGATAAGGGCCTTGACTTCTTTTTCTTCTAAAGAGTCATCGATGGTGGCGACAATTTTAGTATTTTTTATTAGATAAGCTTTACTTGTGTGATCAACAGTATACTTGAGTTCTGAATCTTCAAGTGGGGTGAACTCATAATAAGCGCCATAGCTTTTTACAATCTTGTCGATTTCATCTTGGCTTCCGGTAAGGCCAATGAATTGAGAGTTAAAGTAGGTGACATAGTCGTGAACAGTCTTTGGTGTATCTCGTTTCCAGTCGACGCTTACAAAAAGAAGTTGAAGATTCTTTTGTTGCTTAGGAGTTAATTTTTGAAAGAGGTTTTGAAACCTTGATAAGGTGAGGGGACAAACATCCGGACAAAAAGTGAAGCCAAAGAAAAGGACAACGGTTTTATCGTGAAAGTTCTTTAAACGAACTTTGCCTTTCGTTGAGGTCAGTTCAAAGTCTCCCCCAAGATGAGAGTACTTTGATTGAATCTTAGGAGCTGTTGTTTGGTTTTTAATTCTTGAAATTCCAATTCCAAGAACAGCAGAGAGACAAAGAACAAAGAGAAAAGTTTTCGTATTCATATCTAGTTTATAACCTCAAAGTTTTTAATAAATTTAAGTTTCTGTGATTCTGTTTCCACTAAGAGGATGAGCTTCCACTCCATTTTCTTAAGTGTGCAAAAGGGAAGAATGCCAGAGACTTTCCATAAAGAGTCTGTTGATTTTGAAAAGTTTAAAGTTTCATTAAGCTCCATTCCAATGCCTATGAATTGGGCCTCAATGGAAAGGGCCTTGAGGTTTTCTTCAAGAAGCACCTCAAGTTGAAATGGAGACTTGTTTGAAAGGGCAGAGGATTTAAGAGTTATTAAGGAGTCTTTCCCTCTCGAAGGGCCAAGCTTACATTTTGCGGTTGCTGGTAATGGGCATTGATCGGTTCCGAGAATAACGGTTTCTTTTCCAAGATCAAACCTTGAAGCAATAAAAGCAGACAGAGCTACTGTCAGGGCAATGGCGGTAATCTGAAGAAAAGTTTTCATCAATTGGAAATTATCAATTTTCCTGGAATTTGGCTATATAAGCTATTGAAACTTCGTCTGTATAACTGTTTAAAAATAAGGCATATTGATAAATTTTCAATTCGCTGTAGTTGGATAGGAATTGGTGCTATGTTGCTCTGCGTGTAAAACATTATCAAGTGGAGAAATCAATGAAACTTTCTTTAGTCGCTACTGGTGTTGCCCTCTTATTATCTGTTCAAGCTTTTGCTGGTAATCATCGTGGAGGTTACAGACCTGATCCTAGAGATAAGAGTAAGTTTTATGGAAAGAACCTCGAGAAAAACTTTTCAGACCTTTATTCAAAAGATGAGAACTGTCATATTTCAAATATCTGGAGTATGAACTGGATTGCTCTTTCAACAATGTTTACAAAAGATCAAATTAAGGCCCACGACAAGGCCCATCCCAATGCAAAAATCTTAACGCCAAAAAGAATGAAAGATTTTGCCAATGATGTCGCAGATGACCTTTCAAGTTTACCAAAAAGGTTCTCAATGGATTACGAAGTTGATGAAAGCCTTAGTGCAACTTGTTCGACTAAAAAAGAAGAAGGAAAGTCCCAGCTCACTGAAGATAACTTCAAGTATTCTTACGCTGTCCTTAAAATTCAACGTGACCTTATCGATGCCTATAAAAAGCTCAAAAAAGAAAAGAAAAGGCCATATGCTAAAGGTGTTATCTTCAGACACTTAAGCGCGACTGGTTCATCAATCGGAAACTATAATAATTCATGTCTTTATTCTGATCAAAAGCTGATTATCGAACTTGACCTTGGGAACTATGATAATAATTTTGATTATCAAAATGCTTATGAGTGTTTGCAGGGGCTATAAGAGGTACGTACTTACTCTCTTCAAATAACCAAAACTTCGAATGACTAAAAGAATTTTTGGGGATTGTTCAGGATTGTTTAATTCGCTGGCGCTCATTGCGATGATTTTCGGGCACTGACGTTTCCTCAAATCATCTATCCGCTTTCGCGTCACCGGTCCGCAGCAATGGTTGCCAGTGGCAAGCATTGATGTGTCGAGCGGACATACTCTGCTCAAAAAACCAAAACTTCGAATGACTACGGATTAAAAGTGGCACAGCCGACAGGATTCGAACCTGTGACCGTCCGCTTAGAAGGCGGATGCTCTATCCAGCTGAGCTACGGCTGCCCGAGAAAAGATCAATTTGACCTTTAATGTAAGTACAGAAAATTAAAGGGGATTGCGGGTTCTGTCAAGCTTGAATTCGTGGGTATGTTAAATTGATAAACCTCTCTTTTGGGATGAAAAGCTCGTAAATGCTCGGAATGTAGAGTATTTATAACGCTGTGAAAAGTTATTACCCTAAATCTCTTAGTGAACTGAAGAATATTCTTAAAGACCACACGCCAGGAATCTTTTTTGGCTCGAGGACGTCTACGGTTATTCCTGGAGAGCTGGCTTTAGAAAAGATGGCCCATATTTATCTTGGAGAACTTGAAAAGCGAATTGAAATTAAAAAAAACTCTGTTGTCATTACAGGTCCCGTAACTTGGGAGGAGCTTCATCGTGAGCTTCAGTTTGACCAGCAAGCTCTTTTTCCTTCACCTACAGATTGGACCGCCCAAGTTCTCGCGAGTCTTTCGACATCGGCTTCAGGGGAGATGAATTTTTCCAAGGGAAATCTTCGAGATAAAGTTTATCGAATCAAATATCTTGATTTTAATGGTGATGAAAAGGTTTTGAGTTCAGGCCAAAGTTTGAACATCGATCATCCTAGACTTTCT
>JBMYPC010000031.1:0-26305 GCA_049599895.1 Bacteriovoracaceae bacterium
AAACTCCCTTAGAACTAAAGAATGACGATATTTGGGTTATTGGACCAACATCAAAAATGGCAGATTATCCAGAATATAAAGACTGCTATATCCCGACAATTTATGAGCAATTGGTTGATGATTGTCACGATGGGGCCAGAATTTTATTTGATGATGGAAACCTCTCTGCAACAGCGATTGAAAGAGACCGCCATGTTTACAAGATAAAAGTGACTGTGGGTGGGTCCCTAAAGTCGAATAAAGGAATTAACCTTCCTGATTGTGATGTTTCGGCACCTGCTTTTACAGAAAAAGACCGTGAAGACCTGCTTTTTGCTCTTGAACAAAATATCGACTTCGTGGCCCTTTCTTTTGTACGAAGAAAAGATGACATCCTTCATGTTAAAAAACTTCTTCATCAATTTAAGCTTCACATTCCAATTGTTTCAAAGATCGAAAAGCCTCAGGCGATTGATAATTTGGAAGAGATTCTTTCCATCACTGATATGATTATGGTGGCCAGAGGTGATATGGGTGTTGAAGTTGGAAATCATCTCGTTCCTTCAATGCAAAAGAAGATTATTGAAGCTTGTAATGAAAAAAATATTCCTGTCATCACCGCCACTCAAATGCTTGAATCGATGACCAATGCTCCTGTTCCGACAAGAGCTGAGGCCAGTGATGTCGCCAATGCTGTTTGGGATGGAACTGATGCCGTAATGCTAAGTGGAGAGACTTCAGTTGGAAAGTATCCTGTGGAAACTGTGACTTTTATGAGCAATATTGTCGCTGAGGCAGAGAAATCTCCAAAAGAAAGACCTCTTCTTAGAAATATTGACCTTTCATCAGTGAATGCTTCCGTCATGGTTGCTGCTTCAATGATTGCAGAGAAAGTTGAAGCAGAGTTTATCCTTGCCGTTACTCAAAGTGGGCATTCATGCCAAAAGGTAGCAGCCTTTAGACCTAAAACTCCTGTTCTTGGGATTACGAATAATTTAGAGACAGCGAGAAGAATGACTCTTTATTGGGGAGTGAAGCCTTTTCATCTTACAGACTTTGATGAAGATGATTATGACTTTCAAGAGGACGTGATCAATCTTGTTAAAAAAGATTTTTCTCTAAGTAACGGAGCAAAGCTTGTGATTACCAGAGGGGATGGGGCCTTCTTTGCAAAAGGAAGCTCAAACTCAGTAAAGGTTGAGATTATCAAGGATCAGCCCAAAGTTTTAGGCAGCTCTGACGTCGTTGAAGAAGTTTCTGATAAAAAAAAAGAGTTCAATTAGACATTAGCGTCTGTGCCGGCTGTCAAAACTGTGTTTCTGTTTGCCCACATGATATTTGGGCGACATCACAAGATGAAAAATATCGAACAATAATTGTTGCAGAGAATGTTTCCAAATGCCAGATGGACATGGAGTGCATGGAAGTCTGTCCGACTGGAGCAATTGAAATCATTCCAAACTTTGGTTGATGTATGCAGGTTTTCTCACCAGAACTTCTTCAAAATCTTGGTATTGTTGATTGGGGAGGAACTCATCGTGAGAGACCAGAGAGCTTTGATCACTTTTCAAATTGGGTCGATAAGGGACTTCATAACCCGCTCCATTATTTAGGGGATCATCGAAAAGAGCTTCGCTCAAACCTAAAAAATGTTTTTCCCGAATATCAAACAGCACTAGTTTTTCTTTTTTCTTATGCCAAAACCACAAAAGAGTTTTCTGATTTTTATGAAAGCGATGAAAGTAACGGGCTTCGAATGGCCTCATATGTTTTAGGCTTTGAAGGATTGGATTATCATATTGTTCTTCTAGAGAAATTAGAAAGACTAAAAAAAGAGCTTTTAAAAAGTTATCCTCAAGCAAAAATTATTCACAGTCTTGATATTCAGCCTATCCTTGAAAGAGACCTTGCCTATAGCTCTGGGCTTGGGTGGTTCGGCAAAAACTCCATGCTTATCAACCAAAAGCATGGCTCTTATTTTATTATTGGCTCTCTTTTGATTGACCAAAAAATCGATTACCCTGAGAAGCAAATTGAAATTGATCATTGCGGTAGTTGTACAAAGTGTATCGACTTCTGTCCTACTGATGCCATAGACCCAGAAGCTAGGACCCTCATTTCAGAGAAATGTATCAGTACTTACACTATTGAAGTTTTTAAACCTGAAAGAATGGATCCGCCTTCTAAGATGGAAGAGTCGAGAGGGGAAATTTATGGCTGTGACATTTGCCAGGATGTCTGTCCATGGAATCAAAAAGTTTTTAAATCCATGGAGATGGAGAGTCATTTTCTTTCAGAGAAGCTCAGTGAGAATACAAAACTTCTTTTTGAGTTTTTTCTTTCAAGACCTAAAGAGGAAGTGATTGCAGAGCTTAAAAGCATGTCTAATAAAGCTTTTGAGAAAAAGTTTAAACAAACTCCTCTTGCCAGAACTCGAAGAGTAGGGGTTTTAAAGAATTTAGAGTTTTGGCAGAACTTAGAGTCCTAAATCTTTAATATGCTTTTTGATATGAGCTGCCGCGAGCTCAGGTTGATGATGGGGAAGCTTTCGTGGCTTCTCCAAAATGACTTCATTACCCTGTGATTCAAGTAACTCTTTTAAAAGATCAGCACCTTCTTTTCCAACCACAGTGTCATCTTCTCCACAGATCAAACTGACTTTTTGATTTGAAAGCTTAAGGGTGTTTTTCTCTTCTTTAATCCAACTAAAAACACTTTGACTATCAAGGGCAGGGGAAACAAGTTGCTCTCGAACTAAGAGGGTGGACTTATAAAATGGAGTATCAAAGATATGAAGCTTTCCTTTGGGAGGCATACCAAGACCCACAGCAAGACTTCTGGTTTTGAGCTCTTGAAACTCCTGAAGTTCAAGGGCCTTAAGACTAAGAAGACCGCCAAGACTATGCCCACCTAAGACCCAGGTGGTTGTTTCAGAATCGATTTTTTCATCAAGAGCTGAGCTTAGGTTTTCTTTCGCTTTCACAAACATCTTATGAGCATTTTGCTTAAAAGCGTCAAAGTCTGTGACTTCATTAAAGCTACCAAGGTAATGACCCGGCAGGTCAAGAACAAGACTTGGTCTTCCTTCTTCGGCTAGGCGAATAGCCCAGTTGAGTAGCGCCCCTTTGTGAGAAGTGTAGCCATGGGCCCATAAATAGACTGAGGGAAGTGACGAAACCTCGTCTAGAAGCTCCTCTGAGGGAAGAATGAGAAAAGCTTCTGTTTTCCAGTCATTGAGTTCAAGGTAAGTCTTTTGAATTTTTGTCGACATAGTGTTTCCTAAAACAGAATTTTAACCAAAGAAATTTAATTTGAAGAGCAATAAATTCGAGTTTTTAAATTGACGATGTCACCAAATTTCCTTAATTTATAAAACTCATTTTAGATGTGCCCTGATAGCTCAGTTGGTAGAGCAAAGGACTGAAAATCCTTGTGTCGGTGGTTCGAGTCCGCCTCGGGGCACCATCTTTTAAAAAGGCTAGTTTTTGGACTGGCCTTTTTTATTTTAGCTAACTCTTTCAGCGGTTCAATCAAGTCATACTCAATAGTTACATCGTCTATAGACTCCACATCAGAGACCAATTTCTGGTTCGAGTATTATTTACGTGTTGAGTTAACCAATAAGTTATGTTATACTATTGGTTATGTAGGGAGACTGCTTGTATCAAGTTATACTAACAAAGAAATGTTCAAATGATTTATTAAAACTAAAAAAATCGGGTGATCTTTCAGATAATGATTTAATTTTAATAAGAACTTGGATTAGCGAAATGACGAATTTTGGCCCTGATTATATAAAGTTTTGTGGTCATTGGAATGATCACAAACTTGGAGGAGAGAGGCAGGGACAAAGATCATCAAGCTTTAGTTTTTCAGGACTTATTATATATAAAGCAAAAAGTAATAAAGTTGAGATAAGTGTTGTGAAAATAACAATAGATCATAATTATAGCTAGGGAGTATTTATGACAAAAAAAATAGGAGCATTAGCCTTTATAGATGATCTTATTGATGGCAAAGTAACCCCTGGTAAGATTGTTAGAGCAAGAAGAGAATCCTTAGGCTTAACTCAAAAAGATGTCTCTAATCTAACTGGAATTAAAACAACCTTCTTATCTGCTGTTGAAAATGATAAAAGAAATTTAGGAGTGGATACCGCTTCTAAGATTGCCGCTGCAGTTGGTCTTCATCCATCATCTATTCTTTTTCCAGATGATTTTGAGGTAGATAAAGAAATTACAAAGATCATTAGAAAAAGAGAAAAACTTTTAAAAGCTAAGGCTGCGTAAATTATGGTTAAAAAATCAAAGAAGAAAACTCACAAATGGAGAAAATGTCCATTGGGTCAGCATTGGAGAAATTCTTCTTATGTGGACAAGCATGAAAGAAGAAATGCAACGGTTAAGTCTCATTATAGAAGAGGAACTTGTGTAAAAAATAGCTCAGGTAAAGATACTCTTTATGCAGAAGAGATATTTATTATAACAAATACATACTTTGTTAAGCGAAAAACTAAAATATCCAGCAACTCTTTAGGCTATAAAAAAGGTTCAAATTTTGACTATATTATCGATGGTTGGGTTACTTATTGGAATGATATATTAAAGCCTAAAGTTCCCCTTGACCCTGATTTTGTAAAAGTCATGATCGCTACAGAGTCCTCATTTAACGCTAAAGCAAAGGCATATGCTGGTAAAAGAGCTGGACATGCTCGTGGTTTAATGCAGGTTACAGACCAAACTTTAAAGTTTTTAAAAGGTCATAAAACTGAAGCTAGAAACCAATTAATGATCCTGGATGAAGATGATATGGCTGATCCCGTATTAAATATAGCTGCTGGAGTTCGCTGGTTGTACCGTAAGAAACAAATAGCTGATGCTCGATATCAACAAGAATCATCTTGGCTCAAGTCGGTCATGCTCTATAAAGGCTATCGTTCGATGAACCATAAGCAAGTTCAAAAATTTATTAGACTGTATGAAAGGATTAAAAGTGAGAAGTAGAGAGTTCTTTATTATGATAGCACTTTCTTTATTTAGTCTTAATGTGCTAGCCGAGAGTAAAGTTTGTTTTAAGAACGAAGTATCGATTTACTGTGAAAGTGAATTAGTCGCTTATAAATCTTTAAATGGATTCTTTTACTTTAGAGGCCAATATTTTGAGTTTTCAGCGAGGAGGTCTTTTCCTGATGGTTGGTGTGAATCAACGCTACAAAAGATTTTGATGATAATGCGTAGTGCTGAATATTGCATGAAATTTGATGAACAGCTAGAAGATAAAGAATTAACCTTGAATAGCATCAAAGGAGGAGGGCAGAGTTGGTCGTACTTTCAATAATTTGAAGTACGCTGGTTCTATAATCGTCTACTTGGGGGCACCATCTAAAATAAAAAAGCCTCGGCTTTTGGTCGGGGCTTTTTTGTTTTAAGCTCGCTGATTCCAAGACAAACTTCAAGCCACCGACACAAGGATTTTCAGGCACTGACCGCAGAGCGGTCAAAAAATTCCAGTGGACTATTTTGACGCCTGTGGAACACACCATCAAGTGTGAACAGTCGGCTTTGCGAGCAAAAAGTACGAAAACTCAAAACTTCGATTAAAGAAGTCATCTTCTCTTACTTTCCTTAATTCTGCATTGGACAGAGGTGAATGGCACTTTTATCCAGAAGTTTTTAATCCCTAGTGAAAAAAATGGAAACCCATTTGAGATGAAGGTTCAGCCAAAGAAGAGCTTATAACGAGTATTTATCTTAATTATTCAATATTTAACCCCGTTATCTAATTAATAGATTAACTTTATGTTGTTTATATAAATGACTCGAGTTCGTCACAATGTTACTTATTCCCTACAAAACAACTTGGGGGAATAACAATGAAAACTTTTTTCTTAACAGCAATTCTAATGCTTCTATCAATCAATACATCATTTGCAGGGCAATGCTACGGAGCTTTCAAGCAAGCAAAAGAACTCGAAAAAATAGTACAAGATGTCTACCTTGTCAGTGAAGGTGATGATACTTGGGAAGGCTTTGCCTCGTGGGCACCAATTTCTGAAATCAATGAAAAAGAAATAAGAAAAGCTTTAAGACTTGGGGAAACATATGAAGGACAAGAGGCCTACTTTTCAATGGAAGGTCATGCTGAAGTTTATGATTTTCTAAGAAATGAAATTGAATCTTATAGTCCACAGTATTACGATGATGAACTTGCTCAAGAGAAATTAAAGAATTTAATGGAAGCGATTTCTCAAAAATACGGAAAGAAAGTCCGATTGATCATGTTTGGTGAGGGTGATGGAAACGCAGTCTTTATTGGTGACCATATGATCATTATGATTGATGAAATGGGATGTGTTTTAGGTCTTAAGGCTTTGACTGTTTGGACTTAATTAAAAAATAATCATGATCTAATTGCTTTAGAGTTAAATTTTTAGGCTCTTGTTTTTACAAGGACCTTTTTTATACTTCTTATTATGATTATTTATTTAAACGGCACTTCAAGTTCAGGTAAGACAACTGTTGCTAAACTAATTCAAGAGGAGTTTGAAGGAAGTTATTTTTATTTTTCAATCGACAGCTTACTCTATTCACTGCCTGAAAAAACATTAAAAAGTATTGAATCTGGAGGAGATCTTGCGAAACAATTAGATTGGCAAGGTATCTTTGCTTCCTATTTTGAGTGTCTCATGGCCTTAAGTCGAAATGGACAAAATGTTATTGGAGACTGTCCGATCTACTCCCAAAAACAGTTTGATTGCTTTAAAGAAAGTATTGGCGAAATAAAAGAAATCGTAAGAGTTGGTATTGATTGTCCTTTAGAGATTCTTAATCAAAGAGAGAAAGATAGGGGTGACCGAGCAATTGGTCTTGCTGCTTCACAAGCTGAAACGATTCATCAGTTTTTACCATATGACTTGAAAGTTGATTCCTCAGAGATGAACCCACAAGAAATAGTTGATAAAATTAAAGTTCGTAGTCAATGTTTTAGGTGGCGAACTTTTGTTTAGTTGTGGAGACACGCTGATTTCTCAATCTAAGCTGATTCTAAAATCCCGAAAATAGGACCTGTCTAAGAACAATTTACAATCAATTCAATCAACAAAAAACAATAGCTTGGAGATTGTTAGTTGTTTGGTTTAAAGTAGTTGCAAAGAAAACTTTAAAAAAGGATGACTCATGGCCATTGAATTACCGGCTCTTCCCTGGGCACAGGATGCACTTGAACCACACATTTCAGCTGAAACAATTGGTTTTCATTATGGAAAGCATCACAATGCATACGCAACAAAATTAAATGCAGCAATTGAAGGAACTCCAAACGCTGAAAAGACTCTTGAAGAGATCATCATGAACTCTGAAGGTGGGCTTTTTAATAATGCTGCTCAAGTTTGGAACCACACTTTTTACTGGAACTGCTTAGCTCCAAATGCTGGTGGCGAAGCAACGGGACAGATTGCTGAAAAAATCAACGCGAAGTGGGGAAGCTTTGATAAGTTCAAAGAAGATTTCACAAACGCAGCAGCAACAAACTTTGGTTCTGCGTGGACTTGGCTTGTTGACAATAACGGTGAGCTTGAAATTTTCAACACTTCAAATGCAGACACTCCAATGAAGCATGGAAGAAAAGCTCTTATGACAATCGACGTATGGGAACACGCTTATTATGTTGATTATAGAAATGCGAGACCTGATTACATCAAGGCCTTCTGGAATCTTGTAAATTGGGATTTCGTGAATTCAAACTTATAAGATTACGCAATCTCGTTTGATATTCTTAAAGAATTCAATAACCCTTGTTTCGGCAAGGGTTTTTCATACCCTTTTTTAGAACTCTAGAGGAATTTTTCATGAAATATACTGTAAAAGCGCTTTCAAAAGAGCTGTGGAATGATTTTTGTGTCCTACTTTGATTGATGGATTTGTTAGGTCTGAAGAAACAAAAGTAAGTCAGTTATTTCAAGAATCATATGGTTGAGTTTTTGGAATAAGAAGCGCGATGGCTTCGATTCCTTTCAAACCTGTCTAAGTCGAAAACATTTAAGCTTGATGAGGAGTTTTAAGTGATTCAGAAGTATCATGAAGAAGAAGAGTTCACTCAGGGCCTCTTGTCGAACATTGATTTGAACGATTCTGAGTTTATTGATTGTGCCTTTAAAAAAATTGATTTTACCAACCTTTCTTTTGAGAGTTCAAAGTTTATTGAAGAGGGATTTGATCTTGAAAAGAGTGTCGTTCTCGCTGAGTCTATTGTGAAGCCTCCTAAATATAATCCAAATCTTCTCGAGGAGCTTGATCGAGCTGTAGAGGAGAATGACCGCACAAGTATTGAATTAAAAAGTTACTTTAAAGACACATTCATGATCGACCTTGATCAGAAGTCTTAAACGTCATCAATCAGGGCTTTTGCTATCTGATCTTTTAAAAGCTCTTTATTCTTGTCGTTTAAGAATGATGAATCAATAAACTTTAAGAGCTTTGGAGTATAGCGTTTAAACTTTTTTAAAGAATTTTCGATCATCTTTTGCTCCAGACCCATATTCTTTCCAAACTCAAGCCAATCATTTTTAGAGATTTTATTTTTCTTTGCATTCAGAGCAAGAGCCGTTTGTTCTTTATCTTCTGGAAAAAGTATTTTAGTGGAAAGAAGGTCATAGCATGGGGAAAGCATATAAGTCTTATTCTTTAAATTTTGAACAAGTGAGAAGTTTTTGAGATGCATATCTGCATTTCCAATTAAAAAACTGTAATAGTTCAAATCAAAAAATTGGAGTAGGTAGGGAAGTGTCGGAGAACAATAGTTCTTTATAACTTTAGAAGCCTTTTCAAGAGAGCTTCGATATTTATCCTCAGTTTGTTTTTCCATTAGCTGACAGAAATCTTCTTGATAGAATTTCTTTTGACCATTTCGATCAAAGCGTTTCACCAAATAGGCTAATTGACCATCCTTTAAGGGAATGAGGGCACAATCGGGAACAGGGAGACCGACGAGCTTGGCCATCTTCATGCAAAGGTGCTCGATTTCTGGCATTTGAGGATAATCAGGACTTGGTGGTTTTAAAATAAAGTTTCCATCAAAGTTTACGATGGTGAATCGTTTCGATTCTGAATGTTCATCGAGATGAAGAGAAAGCTTTTTTTGAACACCCGTCACTGAAAGTCTTTGATTGACCTTTATTTTTGCCAAGTTTTCAATGTCCTTAAGGGTGATATCGAGCATTGGGTAGTTTGTTGCTGATTGGAACATTTTTTTGACTTCGTTTGGATGATAGAGGTCTTCTTCATTTTCGAGTTGCCGATAACTGATAAGGCATTTTCCATAACCTTTAATTTGAGAACTCTCTTCCTTGGAAACTTTTTCTAAAGCTTCATGGACATTGGAGTCTTTTTGAAATGTCTGCCCTTCGGCAAGTATATGAGTCGCACCTATTGGATCAGCGCAGACACTCATTAATAATCCCATTCTGTCTTTTGTATTGAGCTTCCAATTTTTAACAGCGTGGTCTAATAACCAGCCTTCAGGAATTAATCCATCAAAAAATGAAAAAAGCTTTTCACTTTGATAGGGAGTCTCTCGTGGAGGAAGAGTGAGGCTAATTCCTTGTTTGGGATTTGTTTTTAAAAAGCTTTGAAGATAAAAGAATGTGTATTCGCCTTCGGCATTTTCTTCTAGCTTTCCGACAAGTTGATCATAAAGGTAAATGTCAGCAGTTTTTTTTGTCATAATTATTCTGTCTCATTATGAGTATTTAAACTCGCTTTTAAAGTAGGGATTAATGTTGCTTCGAAAAACTCCAAGACTTGTAATATTTTTGCGTATTGAAGATTGGTTTTTCCGCTTTCGAGGCGCTTTAAAAAAGCCAGGCCGACTCCTACTCTTAATGCAAACTCTTCTTGGTCAAGGCCAAGTTGTTTGCGGTGAATCTTAACAAAAGCTGCAAGGGGAGATTGCTGTATTAACTCTTTCTCTGTTCGGCGATTGGGCATAAATCCTCATTTTTTAGTATCAATATTGATTCTATAACTTATTATCGTCAGTTTTAGTGTTATAATCAATACTAAATAACTTAAGATTGCTTTTTTAGTTCTTTATTTGATGCTAAAATTCTACTTTTGATTATTTAGTACTAAAATTAATGCTAAAACCGGGCTTCTAAGGCTTTCTAGAGGTTAAATTATTTACAAGGAAAGTATGATTTCTTGAATGTCTGTAACTCCTATATTAACTCGTTGGATGAAAAAAACTTTAGGAGAGAGTATGAAATATCAAGTTCTGATAATCGCAATGATTTTTTCATCTGCAAGCTTTGCAGGGAAACTTGCAAGAGATTGCAAAGAGAATAGCCAAGCAGCCATTAATGAACAAATCGAATTTGATTCAATCGAAAAGCAAAAAATTTTTGGTTCGTCTTCAAGTTATGCTCTTGTTAACCAAGGGCAAACAGAAGCCTTAAGGGCTGCAATCTTAAACCTCATTGAACAAGCTTGTGCGGCGAGAGAGCGAACACTCGAATTTGCACAGACTGATACAACAACATATAATGATGATCCTTATTATGGGCTGCATATGGACCAGCTTAGCTCTGGTTCTTATTCAGGAGCTCTTCAGGGAGGACCGTATCGATATGGAATTCACGACTAGTTGAGTCAAAAGTTGTTTTAAAAAAAAATAATGCAATTGTTTTAGTTGGACTACTACAAGTCTCGTGTTCACATCTTTTTTATCAACCAGATAAATTTGTTTATTCATTTCCACAAAAAATGAACCTGAAGTTTACACAAGATTTTGTAAAAACAAATGATGGTAAAAAACTCCATGTTTGGAAGCTTTTATGAAGAGATCACTTTTTTTATTAATTTCATTTGTTTTCCTATCTTCTTGTTCAACCTATATCAAACAGCATCATTCGAAAGAGAAAGGAAAAACTATTATTGCTCATAGGGGAGCAAGTGGCTATCTTCCTGAGCACACTCTTGAGGGAGTTGCAATGGCGCACTCTTGGGGAGTGGACTTTATTGAGCTAGATGTTGTGATAACGAAAGATGATAAAGCTGTTATCCTCCATGATATTCATATTGATTCGACAACAAATATCTCTCAAGTTTATCCACGTCGAAAAAGGAAAGACGGAAGATATTATGCAGTTGATTTTACTTTGGCAGAAATTAAAAAATTGAAAGTCCATGAAAGAATGAGAATCAAAAATGGCAAACAAACTGAAAAGTATTTTTCTAATCGATTTCCTTTGCATCAATCAAGCTTCGAGGTTCCAACCTTAGAAGAATTTATTGAACTCGTCCAAGGACTTAATAAAACAACCGAACAAAACGTGGGAATCTATGTAGAGTTAAAAAAACCAAGCTTTCATACTCAAGAGGGGAAAGATATCGCAAAGATTGTTATGAAAATACTTAAGGAGTATGGATACGAGAATGAAAATTCTAAAGCGATTCTTCAGTGTTTTGATCCTAAAACTTTAATAAGGCTCAAAACAGAATTTGAAACAAAGATCCCTCTTGTACAATTGATTGCGAACCCTTCATGGGGCGAGCCAGGAGTTGATTATAAAAAAATGCAAACATTTGAAGGGCTCAAAGAAATTTCAAAGTATGCAATAGGAATTGGTCCTTGGTTTGGGCATATTCTTTCAAAAACAGAAAAAGGGTTTAAGGTAAGTGAACTCGTAACTCTGGCCCATCGATATGGACTTAAGGTCCACACCTATACTCATCGCTCTGATCGGCTACCAAAGTTTGTTCAGGATGAAGATGAATTTTTTGAAATTCTCTTTAAGGAATTAAAGGTCGATGGGATCTTTTCTGACTTCGCAGACAGAGCGATGATTTACAAATTTCTTTAATTAGTTTCGCTAATCACAGCAGATTGAAATTAATAATATGACTTTCTTTCTGGAAAAATTTTTTTCTGTTGACTTTAAATTTATTTGAGTTACTTTGATCTTATGACTATCTAAAAACCGTTACTATAGCGGGGAGGTAAACATGGGAATTTTAAAATTGAAATTTGAAGTCAGAAGTTCTGTTTCAGTTCTCGTGGATACCTTTGTCCAAACTTCTCAAAAGACCTACCAAGGGCAAAGACCCAGAGGGTTTTCAAGAGAAGGCAATATGAGGGGACTGAATTAAAGCTTAAAAACTTTAAGTTTTCAGTTACTTAAAAATCCAAAAAGACATTTTAAAAGAGTAATCCAAACGCAAAGGCGCGCGTTTTGTGGATTGGTTTATTCAAAATCTTTGAGTCTAAAGACTAGGCTCAAAAACGAACAAAACAAATTTAAATACGGGAGTATGTAATGTTAAAGCAAAATTTTTTATCGCTAGAAAGTGAATTAATGAACCTTAGTAGAGGAGTTTCAATGAGTGCAAAATCTTCATTGAAAATAGGGCTCTACTTCTTACGAAAAGTTTGGATGCTAAAAGAGTGGCTCAATCCACTTTTTGTACCACCAAAACTCAAGCGAAGACTTTCTCCATATCAAAGTGAAAGCATCAATGGGTTGGGGATGGGAGTGTCTCCTCATGCAGGAGTACCTCCCAGTCATTTAAGCAGTTTTTAATAAGGAAAAGAAAATGAAGTTAAATAAAGAAAATTGGAAAAACATAATTGATGAGCACTTTAAACAAGAAGGTCTGCTCCCAATTAAAATTAAGACAGAACTTGAGACGAACAGAAAAGAGAAAGTTCGCCTTTATGCTTTTACTGATTTTAACTCAGATCTTGAGAGCAAAAAAACTTGGCTCGTTTTAGGAAGTCATAACCTCTACGCATTTAAGATCGAAGGGGAAAACTTTATAATCGAAACATGTTTGTCTCTCGAAAAGGTTGTAAGAATCAGGTCTTCAAGAGGATTGAGCTGTCACGAGCTGAGAGTCTATGTATCTGATGATATGCCTAGTGCTCTTGAGCTTTTCTATTCATCAAGACAAAAGGCAATGATGGATCAAATGATTTTTTGTTTAGAACAAATAACAAAGAATCAAAGTTATGATCTTCTCGTTGACCCTGATGAACAGTATCAGATGAACATTTTAAGACCTCTTCTAGAAGTTAGTTCTGAAGTTGGAACAAAAGATAAGGACACTCTTTGGCGACTTCTCGAGTACTTACTTCCATATAAAAGGGAATTGGTACTTGGTTCGATTGGAGCAATAACTGGTACAGCAGTATCGTTATTACCTCCTTATCTGTCAGGCTATGCCATCGATAAGATTGTGCGTCCTTTTCAAGATGGGACATTAAGTTTTGATGAGGCCCGTTCTATGGCCTGGCTTGTTTTTGCGGGGCTGGGACTGAGCTATGTTGTAAAGGAAGTCTTCATCTGGCTCCGTTTAAAGAAAATGGCCGTTCTTGGTGAGAAGGTCGCCTTTGATTTAAGGGGGCAGTTGTATGAGCATTTGCAATCTCTTGATGTTGAGTTTTTTGGGAAAAAACCTACAGGCTCTTTAATATCAAGAGTGAGTTCTGATACAGATCGAATTTGGGACTTTATCGCATTTGGTGTTGTTGAGGTATCGATTGCGATTGTGACTTTATTAGGTCTTTCAGGAGTTCTCCTTCTGATGGATTTTCAGCTAGGTCTTATCATGATCTTGCCAGTGCCACTTCTTCTTTTAAGCATTTATTTTCATGGTGAGAAAATGAAAAAAATGTTTCTGGGCGCTTGGGGAAAATGGTCGAAACTCACTGAACTTCTATCGGATACGATACCAGGAATTCAAGTTGTGAAGGCCTTTGGTCAAGAAGCTCATGAAGTAAAAAGATTCCGAAGGAGAAATAAAGCTGCAGTGGAAGGATTTAATGAGATCCACAAAAAATGGACCTCATTTTGGCCACGGCTCATGATGGGAATCCATTTTACGGTTTTAACTGTTTGGATTTTTGCAATCCCTCGGCTCGTTTCAAGTGGAGCAGAAGACACAATTAGTGCGGGAACATTCGTTTCGTTCCTCCTCTATATGACTATGTTTTCAGCACCTATTGAAGTGATCGGTCAAGTTGCAAGAATGTTGAATAGAGCTTTAAGCAGTGCTCATCGTATTTTTGAAATTTTAGATGCAAAACCTAAAATTACAACTTCAAAGAGAGCGAAAAAACTTAATGTTTCTGGGGCTGTAGAGTTTAAAAAGGTTCGCTTTAGTTATGACGGTGTTCGTCCAATACTAAAAGGAGTAAGCTTTAAAATCTCACCAGGTGAAATGATTGGGCTTGTAGGGCCAAGTGGTGGAGGTAAGTCCACAATCACAAAACTCATTAATCGATTTTACGATATTGATGATGGGCAAGTGATTATCGATGGCGTGCCATTAAAAGAACTTGATCTTACTTACTTTAGAAAACAAGTGGCGATGGTTTTGCAGGATCCCTATCTTTTTCATGGAAGCATTTGGGAGAATATCGCCTATGGACAGGAGAACGTGGATAAATTTGCTGTCATTGAAGCTGCGAAAGTTGCCAATGCTCATGATTTTATAATGGCACTTCCTCAAGGTTACGAAACAGTTGTAGGAGAAAGAGGCCATACTTTATCAGGAGGAGAAAGACAGAGAATTTCCATTGCAAGAGCAGTTCTTCAAAATCCAAAGATTTTGATCTTGGATGAAGCGACAAGTGCACTTGACTCTGAGACAGAAGAAAAAATCCAAGAGGCGCTTGATCGACTTTCTAAAGGAAGAACTGTGATTGCAATTGCTCATCGATTAAGTACTTTGAGACAAGCCGATAGAATCTTTGTGATTGAAAAAGGTGAACTTAAAGAGGAGGGATCTCATCAAGAACTTTTAGAAGTTCATGAGGGGATTTATAAAAAGCTTTACGATGTTCAGATGAAAATGAGTAAAAGCTTTGTTTGATAAAAGTGAGGTGCATATGAATGCAGAAGATAAAATTTTAAAGCTCAAAAGTGATCCTTCTGGAAGACTGCTGATTGATGGGGAAACTTTAGAGGTTGCCCCATGTTTTCCTTGGGAAGATCCTTATAAGTTTCTTTCTTTGCGTAATGATGAAGGAAAAGAGGTCATTCTTATTCGAGATATTAAAGATGTTAATCAAGAACTTTACTCTTTAATTCAAAAAGAGCTTGAGAGACGCAACTTTGTTTTTCGAATCAAGAGGATTGATGAAATTGAAGATGGACATGAAGTTCGTGAATATCATGTCTCGACAGAGCAGGGACTGAGAACGATTATGACGGAGCAGGAGGATTGGCCATCTGAACTTGAAGATGGATCATTCCTTATTAAAGATTTAAGTGGTGACTACTACAGAATTCCATCTTTAGATGAGTTAGATTCGAGTTCAAAGAAAAAGATTCTTCCTTATATAGGGTAGAAGATTAAATTGGTGAAGACTGATCGTTTCAGGTCTAAGGGATATAGTGAAACCCTCACTATATCCCTTTTTCTGTTCTTGTTGCGCGTGCGGTTAAAGTATCAAAGTGCTCCTTTCAAGTATTTTGGTTTGTAAGAAAACTAAGATTTTAATTTTATTTTCAATAGTTAGAGAAAACCTTTCTTACACCTTCTTTGTCTAGGCATTGGAGTAGTTGATTCTTTTTGACGAGCTTCTTGCAAAAATTCAATAAATAAACATCAAGCTTTAATCAAACGAGAGATTAAAAACTTTTGAACCAAACACTTTCTAACTAGAAGATGGAGGAGACATGAGTCGGAATAAGAAAAACTTAAAGTCTTTTCTTCTTTTTGGACTAGTTGCAATTTTCGTCGCTACGACAATTGATTCAGCAAGTGCACAACAAAGAAGAAGAGATCGGGGTGAAGGGGACGGCCAACGGCAAGACCGGCGGCAAGCAAGACAGAACAATAACAGCAGTAGCAGCAGTGACCGTCAGGCACAACGTCAAGCGAGACAAGCTCAGCGTGATGCCGATAGAGCGGCAAGACAAGCTCAGCGAGATAACTCGAACAGACAAGCGCAACGTGATGCTGACAGAGCAGCAAGGCAAGCGCAAAGACAAGCGGACAGACAAGCTCAAAGAGATGCCGATAGAGCGCAAAGACAAGCAGATAGACAAGCGCAAAGAGATCGTCAAAACAGACAAGCTCAGAGAGATCGTCAAAGAAGACAAGCTCAAAGAGATGCAGATAGAGCGCAAAGACAAGCAGACAGACAAGCTCAGAGAGATCGTCAAAGAAGACAAGATCAAAGAGATGCTGATAGACAAGCAAGAAGAGATCAACGTCAAAGAGATGCTGACCGAGCAGCTAGAAGAGACCAGCAACGTCGTAGAGACAACTGGGGACGTCACAATGGTGGTGGTAACACTAACCATGGTGGGACTTGGAGACGAGGTCATCGTGATAATGGCAGATACGCACGTCGCTATAGAAGATATGATCGTGCTAGAGACCGTGGTAACTGGAGGCATTACTCAAGACGTGATAATCATTACAACAGATACAAGCACAGACCAATGTGGCACAAGAGAAATTATGTTTATAGACCTTATAGACACGTTTCTTACAGACATCATGTTCATAGACACGGAACACGATACAGAATGCCACGTTACTACCACAGAACAGTTCCTTTCAGATACATCTACTGGGGAAGCTGGATTCGTTGGAGAGTTAACTACAACAATGGTTTCTACTGGTATAACGGATATCCTTACTTTGTTAACAACGGATACCTTCATAGATATAGCGAGCTAGACGACTGTAAGTATCAACTTGTTGATGGGTACTCAAACCGAGTGGTTCAGAACTTCGAAAGCATGAGCTGTAAGCGCGCCTACGATCAGTGTGCTTGGAGAAGAGATGACCTTAACTCTTATAGCAGTAAGTATCGTTACTTCTGTTCAGAGCCTCTAGACTTTGAAGATGATTACGACTACGACTGGGATTATGATGATCATTACTACTCAGATGTAGACTATGATAATGATTACAATGATGATTATTATAGTGATGATGATTGGTATTAATTAATTGTTATCGATAGGCTTTTAAAGCATAGCTTTTAAGGCCAATTTCATCCAAGAAAACGAGGGAAGCTTAGGCTTCCCTTTTTTTTGCAGTGATTTTAGATGTTGAGGTGCGCCATTTGATCCTTCGTCTCAAATAATGCTTAAAAAAGGGATAATCCTGGTTTATTAGGATTGATTCCAAGGCCTCAACTATTCTCAATACTCTTTGAAACTGGTAAGCTCATACCCGCATCAAAAGGAGAAAGTTTGGCCGATTGCTGTCCATCTAAAATTCAAAACGAGAATGAAAATCATTGTTCTCCAAAAAATAAAACCGACTGGTTTTTTTATCTCGGAATATTTCTCTCTCTCAGTTTTTGCTTATTTTATTTTCTGCCTCACTCTTACGAACTTGGGCCATTAAGACTTCATGAAATGGGTCATGTTGCAACAAGTACATTATCAAAAATGTGGTGGGGGGTTCTTGTTGGAATCTTTTTTGTGGGTCTTCTCGATCAAATTCCAACGGAGAATATCCAAAAGACCCTTGGCTCAAAGAAAGGAGTTCTTGGTATATTTAAGGCGACTCTTGCCGGGATATTATTTGATCTTTGTAATCATGGAATCTTAATGGTTGGGATGAAGCTCTATGATAAAGGGGCGACTCTAGGTCAGACCATGGCCTTTCTTATTGCAAGTCCTTGGAATTCATTCTCTTTAACATTCGTATTAGTTGGTTTGGTTGGCCTACCATTGACCATACTCTTTGTGGTTTTTTCAGCATTAGTTGCAATTATTACGGGGATAATCTTTGATAAGCTTGTTTTTAAAGGCACGCTTCCTCAGAAAGAAGAAGTATTAATCGAAGAAAATTCAGAGCAAGAATCTTTACTAACGGTTTTAAAAAACATTCTTTTTGTGAAGCGGCCATATAAAGAGATGATTATATCCGGTGTTCTCGGTTCAAAAATTATTGTGAAATGGCTTTTATGGGGAGTTGTTATTGCTTCACTGCTATCTGGTTTTTTAGATGAAGAGTCTTTTAAACAATATTTTGGAACTTCACTTGTTGGGATGGGCCTTACAATTCTTTTTGCGACAGTCGTCGAAGTCTGTTCTGAGGGTGCCGCTCCAATTGCTGCTCAAATCGTTAATAAGGCTGGGGCCCCTGGTAATGGCTTTACTTTTCTTATGGCCGGAGTCTCGACTGATTACACCGAAATTATGATGATTCGAGAGAAAATGAACTCTTGGAAAATAGCTCTTTTTCTCCCGTTGATAACGCTTCCCCAAATAATTGTCTTGGGGATTTTTATCAATAAAATGTTCTAAGTTTTACAAGTCCTATTGGTTTGGGTAACACCTATAAACGATTTAAGTCTAGAAGGAGTGTATGATGCAACTTGATAATATTAAGTGGGACAATTCTCATATTTATAAAGATTTGCAAGATGGTAAAATCGCAGATGATCTTGCTAGACTTGAGTCTGATATTCAAAATCTCGAAAAACTAACAACACCTTTCTCTGAGTTTGTGATAGCGCAAAAATTTGATCTGTCTAAAGAACAACTCCACGCTGCCGCTAAAGCTGTAAAAGTTGGGATGGACATAAGTGTTGATATTTGGACTTTAACCTCTTATGCCAATTTTGAGCTTGCCACAAATGCAAAGAATGAAAAGGCCAAAGAGCTTAGTTCAAAATCACAGATGCTCTCTTCAAAGTTAAAGCAAGCAAGTCAGTCAATTGAAATTGTCGTCAATCAAATTCCACAAGAGCTATTTCAAAAATTTATAAGCTTTGATGAAGCCAAAGATATGATGTTTCTTTATGAACACTCTCGAAAAATGGCAAAATATACAAGAAGTTTAGAAGAGGAAAAACTTATAACAAAGCTCTCCACTGATGGTCTTCACGCCTGGGGAAATCTCTACCGTACACTTTCAGGCGCATTGAAAGTTCAAGTCGAGGACAATGAAATAGGCCTTGCCGAAGCCAGTTCACTTCTTAAAGGGAGTGATCGAAAGAAGAGAGAACAAGCTTTTAATGGAATTGAACAGGCATGGGAAACTCAGCAAGAGTCTGTTGCTGCAATTCTTAATAGTATAAATGGTTGGAGAAATGAAGTCACAAGTTTGCGCTCTGAGAACGGGCCACTTCATTATCTTGATAATGCCTGCCACCAAAGTCGGATTGAAAAAGAGACTTTGAATTCATTGATGGAGTCCACATACAAAAGAAAGTCTATTGGCCAGAAGGCCATCAAGCTTATGGCAAAAACTTTAAATGTTGAAAAATGCTCTCCATGGGATCTATTGGCCCCTTTTCCGAGTAAAGTTGAGCAAGAAAAGGTTCCTTTCCCAAAAGCGATTGAGATTATCAGCACTGCTTTTTCGACTCATGATCCAAAGATGGGAGAATTTGCCAAGATGATGGCCGAAAAGCGTTGGATTGATTCAGAAAAGTCCGAAAATAGAGCTTCTGGAGCATTTTGTGGAGGTTTTCGAAGAGTTAATGAACCAAGAGTTTTTATGACCTATGATGGAAGTATGGGGGATATTATTACTTTGGCCCATGAGCTAGGCCATGCCTACCATAACTGGGTAATGAGAGATCTCCCAATTGGTCAGACAATGTATAGTATGACCCTTGCTGAGACGGCCAGTATTTTTGCTGAGAATTTAGTGAGGCATCACCTTCTTGAAATTGCGGAAAATGACGAACAAAAGAAAATGATCCTTTGGGAAGAGCTGATTGAAGCGTCATCTTTGCTGATTAATATTCCTTCACGATATGAGTTTGAAAAGTCATTTGTAGAGGGAAGAAAGAAAGGCTTTGTGTCGTCGAAGCAATGTAAAGAATTGATGAATCAGGCTTGGGGCAAATGGTATGAGGACTCACTAACAGAGTACGCACCTATGTTTTGGGCAAGTAAACTGCACTTTTCAATTACATATGTCTCTTTTTATAATTACCCCTATCTCTTTGGTTATCTCTTTAGCCTCGGGATCCTTGCTCAGAAAGATTCTCTGGGAGAAAATTTTCCAAATGTCTATGAGAATATCTTAAGAGATACTGGACAAATGACAGCGGAAGATTTAATTCAAAAGCACTTCGGTGAAGATATAAAGGCTGAAGCGTTTTGGCTAAAAAGCCTCGATATTGTTGAAAATGCTGTCAATAAATATGAAGCACTCATGAATTAATATTGGAGATCATCTTGAAGATTCTAAGGCTACTCACTTTTTTAATTTCTTTCTTATTTTTGAGTACAAATCTTTATGCCGTCAATGTTTGGAATAAAGTTTATGAATGTGATCATTATGATCATGGCGGTCATCATCAACTGGTGATTGATCAATCAAGACCTTATTTCTATAGAGGGAAGAGGGCCTACAATTGGCAAGTCGTTCTAAAATCAAAGAAGTTTAATGAACGATTAAAAAACTTAAACGTTCTTGGTCGTCATTATTTGAATGAGAAGTTTCCAAATGAGTTAGTTGTAAGCGCTTCTCGAATTGAATTGGATAATCCCAATGACGTTCAGTTTCATGGACAAACAAATATTGGAAAGAGTCAGTTTAAAGTACTTCCATTAGGCTCGACAATTCAGGTTCAAGTCTTTAGAAAAGCTAACAACGGTTATTTTGATTTTGTGACTGACTGGGTTTTCTGGAATTGTTGGAAGTATTAATCTTCTTTTTTGAGTTTGAAATGAAAGACAAGTTCATCTTCAAAATTTCTTTGGATTTTTTGTTTCGTTTTTAAGTAAGAAAAATCATGATCCTTCACTGCTTCCATTGCCGAATGATCAAGCCTCTTATGGCCGGAACTCTTTTTAATTTGAGCCATTTTCAATTTACCATGAATAGAGACTTTGATTTGTATTCGAACTGTTCCTTCTTCTTCAAGCATCTGTGATAATTTTGGATAAGTCGGTGTTATGGGAACGAGAGTTCCCATTGCTTTTGTTTTGACCTTTGAAAGCTCTTGTTTTTGATTTGACTCATCCTTATTAATCTTTTTAGAGGCCTGTTTGGAAGGCTTTGGCTGTGGCCTCTTCTTAAAAGAGTGAATAGTAAAAGAGGGAGAAGGGGAGAGAGAAGATGGGGCCTTAGAGGTCAAGACGAACTCTAAGGCCTGAAGAAAAAGACCATGTAAGCAAAGACTGAAAAAAATAAACAGTATAGACTTCATATTAAATAGAGGCCCTCATCTTTAAATAAGCTGTTCGACCGTAAGTGCCAAATCCTCTCACTTGTTCATACTTTTTATTAAGAAAATTCTCAAGGGTCGCTCCAAAAGAAAAACTCTTAGAATACTGATATTGATAATCCAAAGAAAATAATGAGTAAGAAGGAAGCCGACCACTATCATTCCTTTCACCAATATATTGATGGCGAAGAGATTGATAATATCGATCATCCTGATAAATCAATTCGTTTGAAAGACTTATTTGTGGTCGTCTTTCTAGATATTGCCCACATGTCTTTTTGATTGCTCTTAAAGAGGTAAAAGAGTTTTTGAAAATGAAGTTTTGAGAAAGAGCTAAAATATTTTCAATCTCGGCACCTTTTATTTGGGTTGGCTCAGCACTGTTATAATAAGAAGAACCAAAAAGAATCATGTTGTCATAGTTTTGCATGAAAAAGTGAAGCTTGGTTTTTTTCATGATGTTAAAACCAATTTCATAGGATTGAGTTGTTGTCGGCTTGAGATCTGTGTCTCCATAAGTTTTATCGTAGAGTTGATAAAGACTTGGTGTAAAATTGTTTTCAGAATAACTTAAATAGAGCTCTGTTTTTATTGGTTCAAGTAAATATCGTATTCTTGAATGAAAGAGAAGATCATTATCAATACTATCAACAAATTTTTCTTTAGCGCCTATTTCAAGATGAGCGTTTTGGATTTTTATGATGGAGTTGAGATAAAGATCTGCCGAATCAAGGGACGACGAGAGCCCCTGAGAATTACTAATAGGTTTTTCTTTTGAAAAAGATCCACCTGCAAAAAGAAAAATATTTTCGGTTTGAATAGAAAAACTTTTTATTTGTGCTTGATAACTTTCTCCATGAAAGCGGCTGCCATTTGAATCACGAAAACTTTCTTTGTGATTAAGAAAGAGTTTAATCTTATGCCGATTATCTTGAGTTTTCTTTTTGAGTTGAACAGAAAGAAGTTCATAGCGAGAGGTACTTCTTGGACTTTTATTGTCTATTGGTCCAAACGAGTCAATACCACCTGCTGTATTGTTCTTAAGGTAGAAGCTTTTAACGGAGAGCTTTTTCTCTTCACCCAGTTCTCCTTCAAGATAAATTGAGCTTCTTGAGAAGTCATCTGATTCTGCAAAGGGAGTTTTCTCATCGTTTGCTGCTGAGATGCCATCAGTTGAGAGGCTGCTGGCCTTGAATATATAGCTATGAGTTTCTGCTTTTTTCCCATGACTAAGATCCAAGCTCTTTGTATTATTCTCTCCAACTCCAATATCTGCATAAGTTTTATTTTGAACTTGGGTTTCAAGAGCGATGGCCCCTCCAAGAGATCGGCCAGAGTGGAGGATGGGTTGAGGGCCCTTAAGAACTTTTGTTCTATCTGCAAGCCCTGAAGGGAAGTTTTCAAGCTGTACTGATCGGTTAAGATTAAGAGGGTCTTCTATTTCAACATCATTAAGATAAAGACTTTGAAAACTGGAGTCTGCTCCTCTTAAAAAGAAACTCGTCTGTTTTCCCACACCTCCAGATTGAAAAACACTAAAATTATTAATATTAGAAAGATGGGAAGAAAGCTCGAGATTTGATGCTCTTTTATAAGTACTCTCTAATGTAGTCGATTCAGATAGAGTTGCAGATTTTTCAATATCTTTAGAAGTTGCCTCAACCCAAAACTCTTGGGTGGCATAAAGACTAGTGCTGTAAAAATAGAGAAAGATTAACCATCGAAATGATTTCATAGGAGCCTCCTCGGGCAATGACTTTTTTTAGAAGGATCTGACTTAGAAACAGTTTATTGCTTCCTTACAGTTGCGGGACAGCGTTGGATTCACACCAACTTCACTTCTAAAAAGAGGGTTATTTACTCGTACTCACCACGAGTAATTTCAACTAATGCATTGAGTGCATCTGTTGTTGTAAAGATACCTTCAATATGGTTTTCAGAATTCACGACAAGAGCGGAACCAATTTTTCGCTGAGACATTTCATAAGCAACATCTGTGAGCATTGTTCCTGTTTGGACAGTATAAGGATCAGGTGTCATAAAATCCTGGGCCTCAAGATCGACATTGGGGATGTCGAGTTTTGAGATGAACTTCAGGTCTCTACTGCTGATAATCCCAATAGGTTTTCCATCGAGAACTACAGGCATATGTCGGTAGTTTTCTTCTTTAAACATGGCAATAATTTTAGAGATTGGAGTTGTGGGTTCAACAGGCTCATCACAAGGTGATGTATATTCGTCGACACTAATATCAATAGGTTTATTTCCAGCTCTGATGCTCATAATGACTCCCAGAAGTCGATAGGGTTCTAAAAAGTGATTGATAAAATCCTAAACCTTTTCTTTTGGAGTGTCTCTTTTTATTTACAGGGAATAGGGTTGAAGATCAGATTTTTAACGCTTCTTTCAGAGCGTCATAAGGCTGTTTGTAGTTTCCAAGCTTGTATTCCTCAGGGAGGTCGAGAAAAATTTCTCCAGGATTGAGGTCTTCAACAGAATCGCAGCTAAGAACAAGTCGAGTGGTGAAATCATAGACGAGAATGAACATACAAGAAAGTAGAGGAGTTGTTTTATAGTTCAGTCCCTGAGGGATTCCTGTACCGTCAGGTTTTTCATGGTGTTGGAGGATGAGGCTAATTTCATCAGTAAGAAAACTATCAGTCTTTTCTAGAAAAGCCGCTGAAAGCTTAGCGTGGTTTTTAATTTTTCTTTTTTCAAAAGATGTAATCTCAGTGGCTTTCTTCTCTTTGAGACTTAAGATAAAAGCAAGTTGAACTTCATCCATTTCAAAACCAAAGTCACAGAAGACTGAAGCGTAGACCAGCTTTTTGAAGGTTTTATGAGTACACCAAGACAGTTGTTCTTTCATGGCCCCTAGTAGGTAGTTCATAATGCTTGTTCGTGTAAAGAATTTACTCTTTAGTTGAAGGAGATTTTTGATGAGTTTCTTTAAGTTTTTTGAATCTTTTAAAACGGCTTCAATTGATCCTACAACTTCATCGGTGGATTTGATAACCTTCTCCGAAATTCCCATATTTCGAACCACGTCTTGGACTTCTTTAATCGTTTCAAGTTGAAGCCCAATATGCTCTGCCTTAGAGAGGTTTGCTTTTTTAAAGCCTTTGACGAGTTTATCCATTTTGGCATTAATGTCCGCATCGTAATCGGCTTTAGATTGAAAGAGAAACTTTTCACCCTTTGAGTAATATTCCATGATCTTTACTCGATCAATGGCTTCGCCTGCTTTGATTAGTTTGAGAAATTTTCCTGCACCAATTTTTATATAGATATCTGATGCTGCTTTTGATTTTGCAAGATAGCGCCTGATCTTAATTCTAAAAAGCTCTTGACCATCTTTCGTTTTAAACTCTTCTTTGTCATCAGCGAGATCAAAGCGTTTTTCAACTTTGTCGCAGATCTTTACAATATGTTTATGAGCAGTCTGTGAGGGGAGTAAAAAGTTATATTCTGAGTGAGAGAAAAAGTTCTTATATTTATCAAGCTCTAGTTCGTCGATATCAGCTGCATCGACAACGTGAACATAGGGAACAGATGCCATTGTTCGATTGGAAAGATAAATTGAGCCTTCCTCAATACAACTGGTAGGAGTTGTATTAATGATACAAACAAGTGGCTTTGTGTGGTTTTCAATAAACCTTTTGGCTTCAATAGGATCAGATGTTTCAATAACATTATATTGATATTCGCCTTCTAATAACAAAGCGAGAAAGTCGATAAAATCTTTGTCCTCTCCGATAACGAGGACGTTTTTTTCTAGCCGCATAGTCGATAGAAATCCTTGGTCTTGGTCTCTTGCTGTCAAACTTGGCGCTTAATCATATTATAAATCTAACCTAAGTTGAGATGTAAAAGAAGAAGGAAGTTTTCGAATATACTGAAAACGGTTGAGTTTTCAGGCGTCGCAGACTGCCAGGAAGCGTCAGCGCTCGGTGTTCCAAGGTTCCTTTACTTGAAATCTAAACCAGTACCACTATATATTAAAAAGAGCTATGATTTCCACAACCAATTGATCAACTCAACAAGGAAATAGACATGAGATATTTATTATTTACGACATTACTTTTTTTTAGTGTTCAATCTTTTGCTGCCAATGTTGGCAAGACTGCTCCTGCCTTCAGTTTAAAGGGACATGATAATAAAACTTATTCTCTTAAGGATTACTCGGGTAAGTATGTTGTCCTAGAGTGGTTGAACCATGGCTGTCCTTTTGTGAGAAAGCATTATGACTCTCAAAACATGCAAAATCTTCAAAAAGAATTTGTCGCCAAAGGTGTTGTCTGGTTATCAATTATAAGCTCAGCAGAGGGAAAGCAAGGTCATGTAGACCCTGCTGGTGCTAAAGTCGATATAAAAGAAAATGGTGCTTTTGCCAGTGCGGTTTTATTAGACCCAAGTGGAAAAGTCGGTCGTTTATATGGAGCTAAAACAACCCCTCAGATGTATATTGTGAATCCAAAAGGGACGTTGGTTTACAATGGTGCTATCGATAGCATTGCCTCGGCCGACGAAGATGACATCAAAAATGCTGACAATTACGTAAAAGAAAACTTATCATTGTTACTAAGTGGAAAAGAAGCAAAGTATAAGAAGACCAGGCCATATGGATGTTCGGTTAAATATTAAAAGGGCTGATTTTGTCAGAGAACTCAATTCCTAAAGTTGGATCTCTTCCGGGATCTCTAGAATACACGGGTAATCTATCCGATGTGGTAACTGAAATCTCAGTTGTCACTTATGATCACGATTCCTATCGGATTGAAAAAGACTTTGATCTTAAAACTTATCAACCTCAAGAAGCATTGGGACAAAATACCTGGGTTCGATTTGTCGGATTAAGCGACGTTGAAAAAATCAGCGTTATTGGTAAAGCCTTTGAACTTGATGAATTAACCTTAGAAGACATTCTTAGTGTTAAGCAAAGACCAGGAATGAACTATTCTCAGAATCAAATCTTTTCTGCTTGCAAAATGTTTTATTTTGAAAAAGATACAAAACTTTTAAGACTCCGGCAGATTAGCTTCATCCTTAAAGCTGGGGTTCTGTTAACATTTGAAGAGCGAGCTGAAAGTTGTATCAGCACAATTTTTGACAGACTAAAATACGATCAAAATAAAGTTAGGCGTAAATCAATCGATTATTTATTCTACCT
>JBMYPC010000032.1:0-25731 GCA_049599895.1 Bacteriovoracaceae bacterium
AGAGAGTGACCTTTTGCTGAGCTGCCGGTCGCAATTAAAATTTGCTTTGACTTTAAAGAAGAGTCTTTCGATTTGAGAAGAAAGAAGCTTTCTTCTTTTGTGATGGAAAGAATAGGGGTGCTTCCCAGTATCTCAACTCGATGTTTTTCACAAAGCTTAATGAAGCATTTAATAATAGTCTCCGATTTATTTGATCTTGGAAACATTCTTCCATCAGCTTCTGTATGAGTCGCAACTCCGTTTTCCGAAAGCCAACTTACCATGTCTTCAGTCCCGAAACTATAAAATGAGTTTAAAAGATTTCTCCCTCCTCGAGGATAGTTTTGGATCAACTCTTTTGGATTGGTACAGGCATTTGTGACATTACATCGGCCACCACCTGAGATTTTCACTTTTCTTAGATAACTCGATGAAGATTCAACAATGGCCACTTTAAGGTCTTTAGAAGAAAGCTTTTGGACATTGATGGCCCCGAAAAAACCAGCGGCTCCTCCTCCTATGCTTATGAAGTCATAAATTTTGTCTTTTGTTTCCATCGATATTGACTTGTCTCTTCTTTTTGAGAGTTTTAACATAGAGCTGAATTCAAAGCAAAAGAAGGTGAAATCTTTGGATTGCCCATTATGTTTCAGTCATAAAAAAGTTATTCATTTTAAATCTCAAAATCGAGTCTATTACCGGTGTGAGATTTGTGAACTTATCTATCTCGACTCTAAATGTTATTTAAACGCAGACGAAGAAAAAGCCCATTACGACTGCCATGAAAATAATCTTGAGGACCCTAACTATCGACAGTACTTAAAGCAGTTTATTGATCCTTTAAATGAATTCCTGAATAAAGAGACAAGTGGACTCGATTTCGGCTGTGGTCGCGCGCCATTGCTTGCTAAGATGTGTGAAGAGCTAGGTCATAAGATGAGTTATTACGATCCTTTCTTTTATCCAGATCAATCGGCTATAGACAAAACCTATGATTTTATTATTGCTGTGGAAGTTCTCGAGCATCTTCATAGACCTAAAGAGACCCTTGATCAAATTCTCAGTCAGTTAGCTCAAGATGGGATTCTTTCTTTTGTAACAGAACTTTACTCTGAAAAAACCGATTTTGAAGGGTGGTATTATAAAAATGATCCCACTCATGTGATCTTTTTTTCTGAGAAGACCTTTTCATGGCTTGAGAGTGAGTTCCCTTTGGAATGTGTCTATCGTGAAAAAAGACAGAGGATCTTTAAAAAGTTAGTCTAAAATAACCTTAAAGCCATTTTTTTCAAGCAGTGAAACAGCCTTAAGATAGTCTTGTTTTTCGATCCAAACTTGATATTCTTCAAGTCTTGCCTGAGAGAGGTAGACATGTTCAGTCTGAGAGGACCTTTTGATTTCGCTTTCAATATGATTATCTTTTAAAAAATCTTGAATCAGATGGGCCTGTTTTTGATCAAATGTTGAGAAGATTTGTTGGGTCATAATAAAAAAGGCCCTCATTTTCATGAGGGCCTTGATTTGGTTTTAAGCAATAATTATCTCTGGAGACGATCTCTTAAGTTAGCATCTCTAATTCTTGTGATATCAAATGATTTTCCACCAAGAACAGAGTATACGTATTCAAGAATACCGAATAAACTTGATGATTCAGGGTACTTCCCAAGAACAAAAGTCTTCTCAACTTCTTTAGAGGTAACCGTTACCTTTGCATAACTCACACTTTCAAGTTCATTAAGAGATTGAGTTTCAGCATCAAGAACACTCATGATGTATCCAAGTCCGTAATCTCTGAAGACGCCTCTTCTTTCAAGAAGAACATAGTCTTCCACTTCTTCTTTTAGTTGCTTTCTTGTGAAGCCTGCTGCTCTTTTATGGTTCGCTCCACCTTTGGATGATGTCGTTTTCACTTCATGAACTTGCCCTAGACCATCATCAAGGACACTCGCAACTTTTCCATAACTTCCAGAGATCATGTACATGAACTTGTTGAAGTTTCTTTGGAGAAATGGGCGATCTTGATTTTGCTCAAGAACATAGTTCTTAAAGGATTTCTTGATGTCTTTTCTGTCAGCGTTTCTAAAATAGCTAATCGCATCTTGATCAAAAATCATTTCAACTCTTGCTTTAAAGTTCTTTTGTGGACTACTTGTAATAAGATCGTCTAATTCATCTTCAATTTGGTTACCATAACGAGTTCCGATGTTTCCAAGAATAAATTCTTTTGCATCAATCTGCTCGTCTTTTCTTGAAATCTTATCTCTCATTTCATCTGTCACTCTATAATCTGTTAGCTCTTCAGTGACATTTCCTTCTGCATCCGTTGAGACGATTAGTGAAGCATTTCTTCTTCGAGAACTTTCAAAAAGCTTCCATAAGAATTGTGTTTCTCTTTTGTATGAGTGACTCGAGCTAATAGCATATTTGGTTTCGCCACTTTGATCAGTGTAAGAGATTTCATTTTTTGTGTAATGCTTGTCGAGTTCAAACTCAGCCATTTTATTTCCGATTGAAAGTGAGCTTGGCTTTGATTCAAAGTCAAAATGAGCCGCAAAGTTATTATAAACTCCAGAGTTTGAAATTGCTGCAACTTGGTTTACAGGCTCTGAGATGTTAGCAGATGCTTCTTTAATATCTTCAATTCCACCAAATGGGTTGATGAACTTTCTAATTGTGTCTCTTGTAAGAATAGATTTGATCAGACTATTGTATGCCTCTCTTGCACCAGCTTTTGAGAAATCAAAGGTATAGTCAATAACGACAAGGTCACCTTGGTCCTTGTTAAGAAGGCTCCAGCTGAAAAGGTTCTTACCAAGAATTTCGTCAAGAATTTTATCTTCATAGAATTGATCACCAACAATACCATCGATATCAAGATCAACTCTAAAGTGTACTCCACGTCCACTTCTTTTGATTCCGATTAGCTTTACGTTAAATAGGTTTTCATTTTCTCTAAAGATATTAAGAGCAAATTCATTTTTTCCTAAACGGTAGAAACTTCCAAGCTTTGGTTGGATATTACCAGCAGAAATAGGAAGGTTAAGTCTGATACCGTAATCAATACTCATCGGAAGTGAGAAGTATCCATCTTTTTCCATTTTCTTTAATGCTCGATCCGCTGTTAGTGGCATATCTGTAAGAAAGAGTGGCTTCTTAATTAGTGAGAAGGCCCTTCGGTAACCTTTTTCAGCCTCATGCTGTCTGATGAAGTGAGCACCAAACCTTGCTTCGATATAAGGGTTAACTCCAAGATCACCAAATGTGGCATCTTGAAAAATCTCAAGGAGGTTTGTTCCAAGTCGAATCTGATAGCTATCAGTTCTTGTGTACATCCCGTCGGCATATGAAGGCTCGTCTTCGTATCCATAACCTGCTTTTGCGAGGAACTCAGGTTCTTTGACATCAATTGCATCAAGATCAAAACTAATACTTGCGGACTCAATTTGGTCTTCAACATATTTTTTAAGATCTTCAACTTTGTCACCGAGCTTGCCAAGGATTTCTTGTCTTTTACTTTCCTTTTCTTCGACTAGCTTAGCGTCTTTGCCAGCGTAGGCTGAGCTTGCGAGTAATGAAAATGTGATCAAGAGAAAGCTCAAAAATCTCTTTTTCGATTTTGATGGTTGCAGGTTCACGTTTTAGCTCCTTTGGGCACAACTTGGGGTAATCCACAGGTTTTTAGTTCAATAAATGTATTGGTACTTCTTATTGTTCTACCAGGGGGGTGCTGCTTGGCGCAAATGGGTGTGAAATTTATTTAGTCTCGGTTGCAAATATCGGGGCAGTTGTCAAAAATTTTTTCAGTCAAATCTTCCAGTATTTCTAGGCAAAGATGAGCTTTAAGAATATAATTAACTGTCTGATATTATGAGGTTTTGTTGAACATTCGAAAGAAAATTCTAATTATTGAAGAAGATCCGTCAATAACAGAGATGCTTTTAGAGATTGAAAGTATTCTTGGCCACAAATTTATCATTCAGGAGAGTTTTGAATCAGGTCTTGAAATTATTAAGCGTCTTCCTCTTATTTTATTGGTTCAAGAAATTGTCATCAATCAGGCCACAAGCTTTGAGTTAATCTCTGAAGTTAAAAGCAACGAAAGTTCAAATAATCATGAAATTCCTATTGTGGTTATGAATGCCAATATGAGTCAAGAGTATTCTGAGACGATGAAGAAAAAGCTCTCTGGGGTAATTCAAAAACCCTTTTCGAAAGACGAGTTTGTAAGAATCGTCAAAATTATCTTGGCCATCGATTTTCTTAAAAAGCTTATTCAAAGACTTAAAGCTCTTGAAAACTCTGAAGATATTATCAAAATAGAAGGAGTTACCGAGATTATTACCGAAGTGAGAACCATGGTTAAAGGTTTTATTGAGGATAATGAGGCTCTTTCAATTGTCACTATTGGAGAGAAAATCGAAGAGGTCCTGACCATGGTCGCTGGCTCTAGGTCTCAAGATGAAGACTTTAAAACGATTGTAAGTGGGCTTGAAGACTTCAATGAAGAGATGATGACGGTTATGGGAGGTGAGGACTTTGAACCCATTTCGACATACGTTATTCCAGGCACATTTGAGATCGGTGAGAGCGTCAGGAAAATATCGGGAACCACTGAACATATAAAAGAAGAATCCCAAATGGTGCAAGGTCTTGGGGAAGGGAATATCGACGATGAAATTACTGTCGTTAAAGGTTCAAATCGAGAGAAAGCCGAGGAGATGTTTAAAGAAGACGATAATCAAATTCGTGGGGCTATTAAAGGTGGTTATCAAAAAAGATCGGAGCTTGAGAAGCTAAGGGCGGATATTCCTGATCGTCAGAATAAATTAGGACAAACATTTATTATGCTAGCTGCTGAAGCCGGTTTAATGGAAGATGTTCAAAAGGCCCTTGAGGATGAAGTTAAGCTAACGATTCGAAGCCATGATGGTAGAAGTCTTATGCATTATGCTTGCCTTGGTGGGAACCGGGATATTGTCGAGCTATTCTATGAAAAAGGACTCGACTTTAAGATTAAGGATAACAATGGCAACATCCCACTTGTCAGCGCTCTTCAAGGAGGACACACAGAGATAGCGCAGATGATTATCGAAAAGATGAAAAACTTTAAGTACACTAATGAAGCAGGTCGAAATCTTTTGATGTGTGCTGCAATTGCTGGAAACCTTGAAATATTTAAAGTCCTTTTTACTAAGGGAATTTCACCGACTCTGAAAGACAAGAAGGAAAAAACAGTATTCGCTCTCGCTAAAAAGCATAAACAAAAGGAAATTCTAAGGTTTCTTCTCTCTCAGGGTGTGCAAAGTTGAATCAAAAACTTTGGTATCTTTACATTATTCGAACAGAAAAAAACCGCCTCTATACGGGAATCTCCACAGACCCTCTTCGAAGATTTATCGAACATTTAACCGGAGATAAGGGGGCCAAGTTCTTTCGCTCCGATAGTCCCCTTGATATTGAGTATCTTGAAGTTTTTGAAAATCGTTCTCAAGCATCACAAAGAGAAGCGGCGATTAAGAAATTATCAAGGGCCAAGAAGCTGAAATTACTAGATTCATTTTCGTCAGATTTCTAACAGGTCTAAACAAATTACCCTTCTCTTAAGCCTTCAGGTTTTCTAGGTGCTACAATTTTAATAAATAACAATATTAAAGTTGATTATGAAAAACCTCAGAAAAATACCATTCTATCTTTTCTTATTCGTGGCAATCATTGCTCCGGGGATTTCTTTATCAGCGGAACAAGAAAGTACTATTTCTGTGGTGGACGCTGCTCAAGTTCCTTCACATGAAAGAAAGTATAAGTCTGTAGACCTTCTTTCAAACTTTTGGCCTTACAGTGTTTCATCAGACCAAGCCAAAGACAGGGAGAGCGATCTTAATTTAGAACTGTCTATTGTCAAAGGTTATTCAAGTCTTTTGAACAGCTTATTTTTTGAGTTTGAAAAGCTTTTGTCGTCATTAGAAGAATCATCTGATGAATTTAAGGCTTCGGAAATAACTTTTTCTTTATTTGTAAGACTCAAGAAAATCGAAAACTCAATCTTTGGACTCGATGAATATATTACTCAAACTCAAATTCGAGGAGAGGATCTTTTTGAAAAGATCTCTATTCCTAAGGCTCAATACCAAGAAGTCGAAGAAGATTTTCAGAATGTGATTGATTCGCTAGGTAAAGGACTTCTTTTAGAAACAGCTTTAAAGATTGAGACCCGACTCAAAAAAGAGATCGAAGATTCTGAAGAAAAGTTTTCTCATGAATTGAAATATGCTCATCTTGCTTTTTCTCATTTAATTGAAGACTGTGAGACTGAGGGGCAATACAATAAGTTATTGGCTTTTAGACATTCTCTTCGAAAGAATTATTCAGCCCCTCTTGGGGCATTTGTTTTTAAGTCTGATGTTGATTCAGAGTTAGTTCTTTCCTATTCTCAAGAAAAGCAAACAGATTCTCTACAAAAAATTTCAAAAGCTTTGGAAGATAAAACTCTGACAGATGAGAGACGAGACTATTTGTCTTTCCTAGAACTTGATCTTAAAGAAGAGCTCATTATTGCTCGTGAATCAGGAGAATTGATACTTCGTTCTCTGCCTTTTCAAGATAACGTCTATAGAGACCTTTCAAGTTTAGGAGAAGGTGATCTTTATCGATTAAGAACTGCAAAGGACTCACATCCTGATGATAAGCTTTACGAACGTGCGTTAAGAAATTTCTCAATTCAATTTAAACCTCTGAAAAATGATTTTGAGATTCATGCTCGACTTGTTGAAGGATATCGGATTATAACTGAGTATCAAAAAGTTTTAACGGAATAAATTATGCTCAGTATAAGCCAAGTTTCTAAAGTCCAAGGGGGCGAGACCCTTTATAAAAATGTTAGTTTTCAAGTCTATGCCGGTGAGAAAGTTGGTCTTGTAGGACCGAATGGCAGTGGGAAAACCACTCTTTTTCGAATGATTACTGGCGAAGACAAATGTGATGAAGGTCAAATTAGTTTTCCTGATAAAAAACGCTTAGCCTATTTCTCTCAAGATGTTGGTGAAATGAAGGGAAAGAACGCTCTTGAAGTTGTTCTTAGCGGAGATGAGAAACTAAAAAGCCTTCAAATTCGATTAAAAGAAATTGAAGAAGAGCTTTGTAATCCTGAACTATCCGAAGACGGTATGAATAAGCTTTTATCTGAAATGGGTGAGGCCCAGACTGAGTTTGAAAAGCGTGGTGGATATGATCTTGAAACGAGAGCAGAAGAAGTTCTTACTGGTTTAGGAATAATGCCTGAAGATCACCACAAAATGATTGAAGAGTTTAGTGGTGGTTGGAAGATGCGAGTGGCCCTTGCTAAAGTTCTCGTTATTTCTCCTGATCTTATCGTAATGGACGAACCGACGAACTACCTTGATATGGAAACCATTCTCTGGCTAGAGAAGTGGCTACAAGAATTTGATGGTGCTATTTTAATGACGACTCACGATCGTGACTTTATGAATAATGTTTGTAACAAGATCGTTGAGATTGCCCACAAAACAGGGACTGTTTATAGCGGGAATTATGACTTTTATGAAAAAGAGAGAGTTGTGCGGCTTAATCAGCTAAAGGCCGAATCCAAAAAACAACGAGAGAGTATCGCTAAGGATGAAGAGTTTATTGCAAAGTTTAAAGCGAGAGCTTCTCATGCTGCTCAGGTTCAATCCCGTGTTAAGAAACTAGAAAAAATTGATCTTATTGAAATTCCACCAGAAGAAGAAACCATTCAGTTTGAGTTCTCAAAACCTCCTCGAGGTGGTGATGATGTGGTCGTCTTAAAAGACCTCTCCAAGACCTGGATAAAAGAAAATGGTGAAAAAGTTCCCGTTTTTGAAGGACTTAGTACGACAATTAAAAGACTAGAGAAGCTTGTCGTTGTTGGAGTAAATGGAGCCGGTAAATCGACTCTTTTAAAACTGATCTGTAATGCAGCTGAACCGACAGGTGGGTCAGTGCTTGTTGGACCAAGCATAAGACTTGGATATTTTAGTCAGTTTTCGTTTGATGTCTTAGTCCCTGAGAATACTGTTTTTGATGAGATTCGAAAATCTCTTCCAGAGGTGAGTGATGGCTATATTCGAAACTTATTGGCCGCTTTTCTCTTTAAAGGAGATGAGGTTAAGAAAAAAGTTCGAGTCCTTTCAGGAGGGGAAAAAAGCCGACTGATTCTGGCAATACTTCTTTCGCAAAATAATAATCTTCTGGTTCTCGATGAGCCCACAAACCATCTCGATATTAAATCGCGAGAGGTCTTACTCTCTGCTTTAAAAAGCTTTGAAGGGACAATTATTTTAGTTAGCCACGATAGGCACTTTTTAAGAGAACTTGCAGAGAAAGTTTACGAAGTGGATAAAAACAAGGTTCAAGTCTATCCTGGGAACTATAATTACTATATCAGTAAAAAAGAAGAACAGCTTTAAAAGCTTACTTAATCGATTTCGTTTTCTCTAAACCATTGGAAAGACAAAACTTTCTTTTTGTTGGATGAGCAGAAGATCTATGCTGGCTTGGAATGAGGCGACACGGCCAGGAGAGTTTCGGCTTTTTTCCTGTAATAAGTTCAAAATAAAATCATTTCAAATATTTAGGTGCTAGTGTTCATTTGTCAGATGTCCTTAAAGGTTAAGGAAAGACCGGAAAAACTATGAAAAAAATGTCCTTTAAAAACTTAGACCTCCATCCCTCTGTGCTTAAGGCATTAGATGAGCTTGGCTATGAATCTCCAACAGAAATTCAAGCAAAGGGGATCCCTACACTTATCCAAACCAACAAAGACTTTTTAGGGCAGGCGCAAACGGGTACTGGAAAAACAGCTGCCTTTGCTATTCCTCTTCTTCACAAAATCAATCCGACAAAGAAAAAGCTTCAAGGGATTATTCTGACGCCTACTCGAGAGCTTGCAAAGCAAGTAGAAGATGAAATTCAAAAAATTGGAAAATATATTGGAGTGAGAACTACTTGTGTTTACGGCGGAGCAAGTTATGAGAAACAGATTACTGCTCTGAAAAATGGCAGACCACAGATTGTTGTAGGGACTCCGGGAAGAGTTATTGATCTCATTGATCGCGGCTCTTTAAAACTTGATCAAGCTGAATTTGGTGTTCTGGACGAAGCCGATGAGATGCTTAATATGGGCTTTCTTGATGATGTGAAATATATCATCTCTCACCTCAATGACAGTCGACAGTTGATTATGTTTTCAGCAACGATGCCAAAACAGATTCAAGATCTTGTGAAAGTTGAGTTTCGAGATTACGAACACGTCAAAACTAAAACAGTAAAGGCTTCAAACGAAAACATTGAGCAAAACTATGTTGTTGTTCGTGAGAAGTATTATGCTGAAGCACTCGCACGAATTATTGAAAGTGAAGACGATCTCTATGGAATTGTTTTTTGTCGGACAAAGCTTGAAACAAAACAAGTGGCAGATGAACTTAAAAAAAGAGGCCAAAGGATAGAGGTTCTCAATGGTGATATGGGCCAGGGAGAGCGAGAGTATTCAATGAGAAAGTTCAAGGAACGCAAAGTTGAGATTCTTGTTTGTACAGATGTCGCCGCAAGAGGAATTGATGTTAACAACCTTACTCATGTTTTCAATTACGGACTTCCGCAAGGCAACGAAGCTTATGTCCATCGAATTGGTCGAACCGGACGAGCAGGCATGAAGGGTAAAGCTTATACGATTGTTTCTCCTCGAGGTGTGACAATTATTAAAAAGATCGAGAAATTTACGAAAAATCCGATTCATTTTAAGAAACTTCCGAGTGTGGAAAAACTCAAACTTGCCTACATTCAAAAAGAGATTCATGCGGCAACCACAATTAAAAATGCGATTCAAGAAAAAGGGAAAAACTTTCGGACTGATGAAACATTCGATTCTTTTAAAGAGAATTTTGAAGACCTTGAAAGAGATGAGCTTTTAAAACTTTTCTATACCTGGAAGTTTAATAAGAAATTCCGCCAATATGATAGTCTTTCTGATATTGAAGCCTCTGTAAAGGCCACGTCAAAGCCTGGAAATGAAAAGAGGAGCCGCTCAAGACGAGGTGATCGTGGTTCTCGAGGAGGAAGAAGAAGATCGAATGACTTCAATAAAGAGTTCTCAGGTCGAAGGCCAAGGTCTGGTCAGAAAAAAACAAAGAAACGTTCATTCAAAAGATCTTAAGTAAAAAAAGCCTCTTTTGAGGCTTTTTTGATACTCGTTTTATGATTTTTTCTTGTGGTGGCAGTCTTTCTTTTTGTCCTTACTTTTGCAGCATGATTTTTTCTTCATTGGACATTTGTCACCTTGGCATTTAGCGCCGCAGTCATTTTTGCAGCTTCCACATTTTGAGCAGTCTTTCTTACTGAGTGAACACTTATCACCCTTGCAATCTTTAGACTTTTTCTTGCAGCACTTTTTCTTTTTACAATGTTTCTTTTTTCCTAGTTCGTCTCCTGATAAAACGCCATCACTGTTTTTATCAAGCTTTGCAAACTTTTTATCGTGCTTTTCTGTCCATTCCGTCTTGGTAACTTTTCCATCACCGTCAACATCATAGCGTTTGTATGAGTGGTGGCTACAGGAAATGGAAATGAAGGCAATAAATAATAATAGAATTCTCACGAAAGGCTCCTTTAATTGATCAACTTGTCTTTCATTTTATCTTATCGCCAATTGTACCGCTAATATTTGGGCAAAATTGTCAATTCGTTGTCAATAATTTTGCCTCAGATTAAACTATAACTGTCTAAAATGATTAGTGTCTGACAGATACACTAGGACTTATAAGGTCAATAATGACGCTTTTTAAAACGAAACATGATCCTTATTGGGCAAAGTTGAGTGAGTCTAAGCTGATGGAGCTGAGGCTAAAAGACCTTGCCTTAGATCTCAAAGACACCAATCTTTCTTATTATACAAATAAACTTCTAGCCGAACTTGAAGTGAAGGGCTTCAAACATTTTAAGCCGCATTTTTGGTTTTCTGACGAATGGTTCTCTCCTGATGGGATTCCAGGAATTGCGATTCCATTTTATCTCTCTCATCGAAAACTCGCAAAGATTGAGGAGAAACACCTCCTTGAAGTTGAAGGGGGGACACCTAAATGGTTTATGCAGTTGTTAAGGCATGAGTGTGGGCATGCGATTGATAATGCTTATTGTTTAAGAAGAAGAAAGAAACGGCAAAAGCTGTTTGGTAAATCAACTCTTCCTTATGAAGACTATTATTTACCAAAGCCATTTAGTAAAAAGTATGTCATCCACCTTGATACTTGGTATGCCCAAAGTCATCCCGATGAAGACTTTGCAGAAACTTTTGCGGTTTGGTTAAACCCAAGGTCAAATTGGCAAAAACGGTACAAAGGGTGGAAAGCGATAAAGAAACTAGAGTATATGGATGAGCTTATGGATGAGCTTTTTGCAGAAAAGCCAATGATGAATTCGCGCAGACGCATTGATACCCAGAAGTCTCTCACAAAAACACTAAAGCAGCATTACCAAGAAAAAAAGGCTTATTATGGTCTTGATCATGCCGATATCTATGATGGGCATCTCCTTAAGCTGTTTACAAATATTCCAGATAAGTGTTTGAGAATGAAGGCCTCGACTTTTATTCGAAGAGTGAGAAAAGACACGAGAAGATCTCTTGCTCCTTGGACAGGAGCTTATCAATACACTATTAGTCAGTTCATCGATGAGATCATTTTGCGAGCCGATGAGCTTGACCTTCATTTAAAATATCCCTTTGAAGAAAGTAAGTATCAATTCATTTCGATGCTTTCAATTCTCACTCTCGAGTATATTCACAGTGGTTATCATAAGGCCGTCAGATGAGTGTTTTAAAGATTCTGGTTCTCATGCATAAAGACCTTGTTCCTCCCGATCGGAAAGTTGAAATAGAGGAGCTGAATGCTTCACCGTGGAATACTGAATATGATGTAATGGAAAGCTTGAATAAGCTGGGTCACAATGTCATGCCATTGGGGGTTTTAGGAGACCTGGAGATTATTCGAAAAACTCTTGAAGAGTTTAAACCTCATATTGTCTTTAATCTTTTAGAAGAATTTGATGGGAATACGACCTTTGATCAACATGTGGTTTCTTATTTGGAGTTAAAAAAAATACCATATACAGGATGCAACCCAAGAGGCTTAACTCTAGCTAGAGATAAGGCCTTAAGTAAAAAAATTCTCGCCTATCATAAAATCCCTGTACCTAAGTTTTTCGTTGTTCCAAAAAACCAAAAGCTGAGTCGTCGTAAAAATTTTCAATTTCCATTAATTGTGAAGTCTTTGACAGAGGAAGCCTCTCTAGGCATATCCCAAGCTTCGGTTGTTTCTGATCTTAAGTCTTTACAGGAGAGAGTCAGTTTTATTCATGAGAATCTCGACACTGATGCTATCGTCGAGCAGTATATAGAAGGTCGAGAACTCTATGTTGGTATTCTTGGCAATCAAAAACTCAAAGTCCTTCCTGTCTGGGAGTTAAAACTCGATAAAATGCCAGGTTCATCAAGAAAGTTTGCGACTGAAAAAGTAAAATGGGATGAAAAATATCGTGAAAAGTATCGAATTCGCTCAATTCAAGCTGTTTCTCTTTCAGAAGAAGAAGTGAAACGTATTCAAGATATTTGTAAACGGGCCTATAAACGCTTAGGAATGAATGGCTATGCTCGAATTGATTTGAGGTATACCGAAGATAAGAAAATCTATATTCTTGAGGCCAATCCTAATCCTGGAATTGCTGAGGGAGAAGAGTTCCCTCTTTCTGCAGAAAAAATTGGCATGAATTATAAAGATGTTCTTTCAAAGATCCTTACTTTAGGCTTAAGTTGGTATCAATCTCGAAAATAATACTAATAACCTTTCTTAAGTATGAAAAAGTCTCCCAGTTCCTAAGTTCTTGTTTTTCCCAAAGAAATTCATGTTAAAAGCCTATTGCTTTCAAAAAAATATTCCTCCGTTGAAAGTTTCGGGCGAAGACTTAGTCTTCGCCCATATCTTTAGTACTTGGCTTTTGTGAGGCGTACTCCATTTTTGGGCCTTATGAGAAGAGGTGTCTTGAGTTCTTCCTCTAACCTCTTAATGGAATAACTCAAAGCCGCTTGGATAAGACCTCCTCATATACATTTGAAAGTTCATTTAAGAGGTTTTGAGGAGCTTACAACTCAGGTCTATTTTTCGCAAGAGCTTGATCTTAATAAAAAAGATCGTATCCTGACTCGGTTAAAGCAATCGGAAAAACAGAATGTCATTGTTGAGTTTAAACCCTCATCTCGATCAGGTGTTTCCCGGGAGGGGAGTTGTCTGCTCACTTTGAGGTCAATTTAGAAGTCTATAATAAACTGTCAAAGCGAAAGCTTTCTTTAGGTTGCATGAGATAACAGGCTCTTAGCTGCCAGGTGTTATAGGCAAAATGATGAATGAAAAGACGTTTCTAACATTTGGATTTCTTTAACTCTGGGTTTGTCGTCAATCCTTTACATGGCAAAATATGCTATGATAGCTTTCAAAGCATCACGTTCTATGAGAGTTAATAAGGTTGGACGTTGGTTTAGGCTTAGCTCGGATATAAGATTAGGAATTGATTCTCATTATCTTTCCCTATAGAACGAAGGAAAACACCTTAGTCGATTTATGAAGACTCACTAAGGACTACGTAGTTGAGAACTACAAGAGGCTCTGGAGGAGAGATGAAAAACAAACTTTATGTCGGAAACATTTCGTTTCAAATGGATGAAAGTGGACTCGAGCAATCTTTTGCTGAGTTTGGACAGGTCCAATCTGTTAAAATCATTACAGACTTTGAAACTGGCAGAAGCAAAGGTTTTGGCTTTGTTGAAATGGGTAATGAAGATGAAGCTCAGGCATGTATTGAGAACCTTGACGGAAAAGAAGTTGGGGGAAGAACAATTCGAGTAAGTGTTGCTAAAGAAAGAAATGACCGTGGCGGTGGCGGCGGCGGACGATTTAATCGTCGATAATTTCACGATTATCCGGAACATTTAAAATCATCAAAATCAAATAAGATTTTAAAAACCCTAGGAAATAATCTTCTCAGGACGTACTTCTTAAGTAAGAATGTTCAGACAAGAGATATTATCTAGGGTTTTTTTATATGAAAATTCAAAGTTTTTTTGATGAAGCGACTAATACATTTACTTATCTCGTTTATGACACTGAAACTCAAGCCTGTGTTTTAATCGACCCTATTTTAGATTATGACTTCTCTTCAGGCACAATCTCAGAGTCCTCAGCGGAGAAGGTTCTTGAAGAAATTCAAAAAAAATCACTTAATCTCCTCTATATTTTAGAAACCCATATTCATGCAGATCACCTAAGTGGTGCTCAGGTGTTTAAAAAGCACTTTCCAAAAGCTCAAACCGTTATTCATGAATCTGTAAAAACTGTTCAGAAGTCTTTCTCTGAGCTTTTTAACTTTGATGGCTTTGATTGCTCTGGTTCGCAGTTCGATAAGCTGGTTAAGGACGGAGATGAGATTGATTTACCGTTTTCAAAAATTAAAGTTCTTCATACTCCAGGGCACACTCCTGCATGTGTATGTTTTCATCTTGAAAACACTCTTTTTACAGGGGACTCAATTTTCATGCCTGACTTTGGAACAGGAAGATGTGATTTTCCTGGGGGGAGTGCTAAAGCGCTCTATCAGTCAGTAAAGACCAAAATTTATTCTTTAAGTGATGAAACAAAAATTTTTGTTGGTCACGATTACGGAACTGGGGGAAGAGAAATCCTCAATGAAACGACAGTTTCAGAGCAAAAAAATAAGAATGTGCATATAAAAGCCCAAACATCTGAAGAAGAGTTTATTCAGTTTAGAGAAGACCGCGATGGGACTTTAAGTCCTCCAAAGCTTCTTTTTCAAAGTCTTCAAGTCAATATTAGGGGAGGAAGACTCCCTGATGTTGAGTCCAATGGAATGATGTATTTAAAATTCCCACTAAAACTAAAGTTAAAGTAAGTCTTTTATTGGGCCAAGTGCTTAATGTATTGCTCAATGTCTTTAATTTCTTGATCATTAAGAGCGCTTTTCCACCCAGGCATCTCTCCTTTGAATTGAGAGACCATCATATAAAACTTAAACTGTGGGACAGTTTTTGCGATCTGATTGAGATTTCGAGGCTTGTTCATCATATCTTTTGCTTTTGGGCCATCACCTTTGCCGTATGGCCCATGACATTCAAGACAGTGCTGCTGGTAAAGTGATTTGCCGCGATTAATGAATTCTTGGTCAAGGCTTATTTTTGCAGAGCCTGTTGATGGGCTGTCTTTAGGAATAATTCCGTGACGCATCTGAGATGAACTATGGGTCTTTTTATAATAATCCTTAGAGTCCTTATTGATTAAGGAGCATGCACATGTGAAAAGACAAAAAATAAGTAGATACTTCAATTGTAGCTCCTTGAACTATTTATGAGACCTTAGAATTATAAGATCGGCCTTAGCGTGTCTCACCATATATTCAGCGAACGAACTGGAGAACATTGCCTCAAGGCCATGCTTTCCACGGGTTCCAATGATTATCTGGTCAAACTCATGCTCTCTGGCAAATTGAGAAATGGCCTCCTTAGGGTTTGAAGAAATCAAACATGCAAACTTCACATTAAGGTTTTCAAGTGCGGGGCTTTCATTTTGAAAGTTTCTTAAAGTCTCAATAACTGCCTTTTCAACTTCAGGATATTGATCTTCTGTGGGGAAAGTTGAGTAGATAAAATTATCTGAATAGCTTTGAGTCTGAAAGCCATGAATGAGATGGACCTCAGAGTATTGTTCAAAGTTGTACTTTGGTAGTCTCTCTTTAAAAAGGGCCAAAGATTCTGTTGTTAGATCCATACAAATTAAAGCTTTCATGCTCTCTCCCATCTTTCATTAACTATTGAGCATGTTTAATACATGTTCTTGCATAAGGAACGGCCCTTAATCTTTTTTCTTCAATGCTGTCACCTGAGACTTCACAAATTCCATAAACTCCGTTTTGGATTTTTCCAAGTGCGTGATCAATTTCAGCAAGTTCCTTTCTTTCAACTTCACTTAGAGCATCAATCACTTCGTCATTTTCGACTTCAACTGCACGCTCACCTGAATCGGCGCTTAGAGGATTGTTTTGTCTTCTTTTGTCAGCGGAAATTTTTGAAACTCTCTCAATTAAAATGTCTCTTTGAGACATTAGTTTTTCTCGCATTTCTTCAATAAACTCTGGATTCATAAATTCGCTCCTCATTTCTAAAGTTGATCGTTCTACAATGTTGTTATGGGTCACAATCTTTTATTCAATTAATAATTTAAGCTAAATCTTTGAAAGAAGGAGTGAGTTAGGTAGCTCGAGAACTTGATTTATCTCAGTTTTGCTTTTTTTCATCGGTCTCAGTGATTATCAAGCATAGCTATTGGCAAAGCCCGATAAAAGCTTTTTAATTTAAAAAACTAATAATTTGGAGTATTTGCGTTATGTCAAAACAACCGAATCCGTTCGATCAAATGAAGACCAACCTCAAGGCAACTGGGGCAACAATTGCTTTAATTCTAGTGGCCATCATGGCCTATAGTTCTTTTTATACAGTAGAGCCCGATGAGCAAGCCGTCGTCATACGTCTTGGAAAGTACCACACAACTAATGGCAGTGGTCTTCACTTTAAAATGCCGTTTAATCTCGACAAGGTCATTAAAGTTAAAGTGACGAGAGTTCTGCAAGAAGAATTTGGCTTTAGAACTTTAAGCACTCGATCACAAAGAACTAAGTACTCCAATAGAGATTATAATGATGAATCCTTGATGCTGACAGGGGACCTTAACGTTGCCGACGTTGAATGGGTTGTTCAATACCGAATCTCAAACCCTTTTAACTATCTTTTTAAAACTAAAGAAAGAACGAAAAATATCCGAGATGTTTCCGAGTCTATTATGAGAAGAGTGGTTGGGGATCGCTCCGTATCGGAAGTTTTAACTTACGGTAGGGTTGAAATCGAGACTCAAGCAAAAGAACTTGTTCAAGAGGTTCTTGATAAATACGAAATGGGAATTCGTATCCAGTCGGTAAAACTCCAAGATGTTAATCCTCCTGAGGTCGTCAAAGATTCTTTCAATGAAGTCAATGAGGCCAAACAAGAGCAGGAGAAGGCGATCAACCAAGCAGAGAAGGGTTATAATTCGATTATTCCTGAAGCAAGAGGTAAGGCCCAGAAACAAATTCAAGAAGCGCAAGCTTACTCTACTGCACTTGTGAATCGATCTTTAGGGGACGCTGAAAAGTTTACGGCAATTCTAAAAGAATACCGAAAGGCGCCAAGTATCACTCGAAAAAGAATCTATATTGAAACAATGGAAGAAGTGTTCACAAAAATCAATGACATTACGATTGTTGATCCTAAAGTGAAAGGGTTATTGCCAATTTATCAAAATCAAATTTCTGGAGGGTCACGCTAATGAAATCAGGATTAGGACTCATTCTCTTTTTTGCTGCTTTAATCACGTTTAATTCATCTTTTTATATCATTCAAGAAGGGCGACAAGCAATCATCACTCAGTTTGGTCAACCAATAGGAGAGCCTATTGTTGAAGCTGGTGCTCGATTTAAAACACCCTTCATTCAAGAAGTGAGGTATGTGGATAAAAGGATTCTTTCTTGGGACGGTTTTCCAAATCAAATTCCAACGAAAGATAAAAAGTATATCTCTGTTGACACTACCGCTAGGTGGAGAGTTGTTAATGCTCTTGAGTTTATTAAGTCGGTTAAAAATGAAAGAGGAGCAAAGGACAAACTAGATGCTATTCTTGATGCCGCAACAAGGAATGTTATCTCAAACCATAATCTCGTTGAAGCTGTTCGAAATGGAAATGATATCTTAAATAAGATTCAGGAAAGAAAGGACGCAGTGAAAAAACGAATCCAATCTGGAGAAGAGGTTGTTGATGAAGAGGTTACTGGCGAAATTGAAAATGTTGGAGTTGGGCGAGAAAAGCTAAGCGAAATGATTAAAGAGCTTGCTATTGGAGAGTTAAAAGAATTTGGAATCGATTTGATTGATGTTCAGCTTCGAAGAATTTCCTATGAAGCGTCGGTTGAGAAGAAAGTCTACGAAAGAATGATTTCAGAAAGACAAAGAATTGCTCAAAAAATTCGCTCTATCGGTCAAGGTGAAAAGTCTAATATCGAAGGACGGATTCAAAAAGATTTAAAAGAGATCGAATCTGAAGCCTATCGAAAAGCACAAAAAATTCGCGGTGAAGGAGAGGCCAAGGCTTTTAAAATCTATGCGGATTCTCTTTCAAAAGATCCAAAGTTTTACGAGTTTATACGATCGATGGAAGCTTATAAAAGGTCAATTAAACCAGATTCAAAGTTTATTATTTCACCTGATTCAGAATACTTTAAGTTCTTAAAATAAAAAAGGCCTTCCTATTGGGAAGGCCTGATCTGAACTAATCTTAAAAATAAGTTGAACTATCTATTTCTGTTTCGACAAAGTCCCTTAGATTGCATATCAGAAAGATTTGATTCCGCAGTTGATCTAAAAGATGTTGAGTTACTAAATTTCGCTCCATCTCTTAAAACATAGAACTTTCCAGAGTTGCTTCTTTGAATGCGACATCTTGTAGGTCTTTCTTGTAGGCAAAGGTTTGCGTTTGTGTATTCTCTTAAGTTTGAATACGCTGTTGATAAGAAAGATGTTGAGTTCGCTGATTTGTTATAGTTTTTAGTTACGTAATAAGAACCGTTACTATAAGCAATGTCACAAGTAGAATTTCTTTTTTCAACATAGCAAAGATCAACCGATTTATATTCTCTCAGTGAGCTTAGAGCTGTTGAGAAGAACGATGTTGAGTTACTTGCTTTTCTTCCTTCTTTAGTCACGTAGAACTTCCCATTACTGTAAGCAACTGTACAAAGGCTTGATGTTGCTTCGTAACACTCACCTCTATTTAACATTCTTTTAAAGTCACTTTTAGCTGTGCTGAAAAATGATGATGAATTTGTTGCCTTGCGACCATCAACTGAAACATAGAACTTTCCGTTACTGTACTCAATGTCACATGAACCATATCTTGGTCTTGGACGTGGTCTTGGAGTTGGGTTGTATCTTCCAGGTCTTGAATAAACAAGAAGTGTCCCTTCTGATCCCCAAGGAATGGCTGATGATGCACTAATTCTGATATTTGTCACAGCTCTGTTCTGTCCGTTATTTCGGTTTGGAATGCGAACAACAACTCTTTCATTTTCTCTTAGAGAGAAATCTCCTCGAGAGATTTGAGGGTCGTTATCAAGAACAGTCAATTGTCGACCAGATCTGAATGTAAAAGTAATTTTAGCAATTGTGATTGCTTCATCTTTGGCTTCAAAGATGTAGACATTGTTTCTCCGGATCCCTCGCTCAACGTCTAGCGACCTAGAGCTACCGATAAATTTTTTGAATTTCCCTGTTTCTCCGACAAAGTCAGAGCTTCTTCTTTGAGCCGAAGCTTCAAGAGCAAGAAATGTTGTCAAGAAAAGACTACATACTGCGATTAATTTCATAGGTCCCCCTGTAGATTTTTTGTTGTTTGGTATTTTCTTTATGATTCCGTGAAAAAGCCTAAAAAAAATTCAACCTTATTGTTGAAACTGGTTTAATAAATGAAATTTTTTTCACGGTATGTAAAATCTAATGTGAAATATTTACAGACATAAGCCCTGAAGGGTTATGCGGGGCGTTTTTTGAATTTTGCAAGGTGTGTTGGCGAGAGGTACCTCTCTGAGCTATTCTAGCGATGATTAACAATAAATATAAACTGATTTCAATAGCTTAGATTGGAAGTCGCTGGATGAAACTTCATTTCAGGCTAATTTCGAAGGGAAAATTATGAGTGATACCAAAGGAAAAATTTATTACACGATAACAGATGAGGCTCCTTATTTGGCCACACAATCTTTTTTGCCAATTGTGAAGGCCTTTACTTCCACAGCTGGAATAGAGGTTGAGACTAAAGATATTTCTCTTTCAGGAAGAGTGATTGCTCAGTTTCCAGAAAGACTAAACGATGATCAAAAAATTGGAGATGCTTTAACAGAATTAGGAGAACTTGCAAAAACTCCTAAGGCCAATATCATTAAGCTTCCTAATATCAGTGCTTCCATCCCTCAGTTAAAAGCTTGTATTTCTGAACTTCAGGTCAGTGGTTATAACCTTCCTGATTTTCCAGAAGATCCTTGTACAGAAGAAGAAAAAGAGATTAGAGCAAAGTACGCTAAAGTTCTCGGTTCTGCTGTTAACCCTGTTCTAAGAGAAGGAAACTCTGATCGAAGAGTGGCGGGTCCTGTTAAAGAGTTTGCAAAAGCCAATCCTCATTCAATGGGTGAGTGGAGTTCTGATTCTAAAAGTCATGTTGCTTCAATGACAGAAGGTGATTTCTATTCATCTGAAAAGTCTGTTCGAATGGAGAATGAAACTGATGTCAGAATTGAGTTTGTGAGTGACTCTGGTGAATCAAAAGTTTTAAAAGAAAGTACTAAGCTTTTGAGTGGTGAAGTTCTTGATTGTTCAGTTATGAATACTTCTAAGCTTCGCTCATATTTTCAATCAGAGATTGAAGATTGTAAAAATCAAGGTCTTCTTCTTTCCCTTCATTTTAAAGCGACAATGATGAAAGTTTCTGATCCTATTATGTTTGGTCATGCACTTGAAGTTTATTTTAAAGATGTCTTTGAAAAATATTCTGATGAGTTTGATAAACTAGGAGTTAATTCAAGACTGGGTTTAGGTGATCTTTTTAAGAAGATTGAAGGCTCAAGTCTTAAAGGTGAAATTACAGCATTAATTGAGGAAACCTTAAAAAATAATCCAGATCTTGCAATGGTTGATTCAGATAATGGAATTACCAACCTTCATGTTCCAAGTGATGTCATTATTGATGCTTCAATGCCAGCAATGATTCGATCTTCAGGGAAAATGTGGGGACCAGATGGAAAACTTCACGATACAAAGGCCCTCATTCCAGATCGCTCTTATGCTGGTGTTTACCAAAAAACAGTTGAGTTTTGTAAGGAACACGGTGCTTTTGATCCAAAGACGATGGGCAATGTTTCTAATGTGGGCCTTATGGCGAAAAAAGCTGAAGAGTATGGTTCACATGATAAAACATTTGAAATCGAAGGATCAGGAAAAGTCCTTATTAAAGACGCAAGCGGCAATGTCCTAATGGAGCAAACAGTTGAAAAAGGAGACATCTGGAGAGCTTGCCAGACAAAAGATATTGCTATTAAAGATTGGGTTCGCTTAGCTGTTTCAAGAGCAAAGGCCACAAATAACCCTGTTGTTTTTTGGCTCGATGAGAAAAGAGCTCACGATGCGAATCTTATTAAACTTGTGAACCAGTATTTAGGAGATCACGATACAAATGGCCTTGAGGTTAAAATTTTGGCGCCAACTGAGGCAGCGGCCTATTCTCTAGAAAGAGTGAAAGCAGGTGCTGATACAATTTCAGCAACTGGAAATGTTCTTAGAGATTATTTAACGGACCTCTTTCCAATTCTTGAGCTTGGGACAAGTGCCAAGATGCTTTCCATTGTTCCGCTTCTTGCTGGTGGGGGATTGTATGAAACAGGTGCAGGTGGTTCTGCTCCAAAACATGTTCAACAATTCACAAAAGAGAATCACCTGAGATGGGATTCATTAGGGGAGTTTTTAGCTCTTGGAGTTTCAATTGAAGATCTTTCAGAGAAAACAAATAACTCTAAGGCAAAAGTCTTAGCGGCAGCTCTTGATAAGGCCAATTCACAAGTCCTAAGTGAAAAGCGTTCTCCCTCTCGTAAAGTAGGTGAGATGGATAACAGAGGAAGTCACTTTTATCTTGCTCTCTATTGGGCAAAGGCCTTAAGTGAGCAAACAGAAGACGGTGAATTACAATCAACGTTTTCAAGAATTGCTTCAGAGCTTGAAGCGAATGAGAGTGAAATCATTTCTGAACTTAATAAGGTTCAAGGGACTGCAATTGACATGGGTGGATATTATAGACCTGACGTCGAAAAAGTTTCAAAGGCCATGAGACCTTGTGAAAAATTAAACCAAACAATAAACTCTTTACTTTAATTAAGAAAAGGCCAGCTTCTCGCTGGCCTTTTTATTTTCCGATCGCTCCAAGGACTCTTTTCATAAAACCATTAAGTGCTTCTTTTTGAGACTTTCCGTTTTTGATTTCTTTATCGACTTCAATCGCTCCATAAAAGTTCGAAAGAAGTTCCCCAATGACATCGAGCTCTTCATCTTTTAGGCCTTTGGCCTGAGAGACATGTTCCAAAACTTCAATTGTTTCATGAACAAAGTCTTCATCGTTTTGTTCAATAAACTCTATAACACTTTTAATTACCGGCAATTTCATCGACGAGCTCCTTTACAAGATCTATCTTATTGCCTTGATTTTGTTTGACTAACTTCCCATCAGAAAAAGCTGCAAAAGTTGGAAGATTTTCAATTGCTGCAAACTCTCGAGTTCCTGGAAGTTTTTCTGCATCGACATATAAAAATGAGATTCCTTGATGCTCATCAGCAAGTCTCTTAAATTTAGGCTTAATCATACGGCAATTCCCACACCAAGGGGCACCAAACTGCACAATGGTTTTAGGGTTGTTTTTAAGGAATTCACCTAAGTTGTCTTCTTGTAGTTCATGCATATCTGCCTCCTGGTTCAACGATTAACACTATGGTCTAATAATCGACGAGATCGTCTAAATATTCAAATATATTGTGATTATACGTCCATCAATTTTATCTATGCGTCCATCTGTAGGAGGTTGTTAGTATTCAGAATCAAAAGACTTTGCTAATTTTGACCAAAATAAAGGAAATTGAAATGAAATATCTTAAGACCCTAAGCCTTGTGTTAAGCATTGTTTTCTTCTCTTATGTTAAAGCTGACACCTATGTGGTAGTGGACCTTGATGAAACAGTAAGACAATCAAACGTACTAAATAAAGCAGATGCTCTTTTTCGAATTATAAGTAATCGAGTCTCCACCTATGAAGGAATGAGACATATCCTTAAAAGTCTTGAAGAAGATCGAATTGAAAAAGGTGAAGGTATTAAGTTTTTCTATATTAGCGCTTCATTTAATTGGCTCTATGATGCAGAGTCATGGCTTGAGAAATATGACTTTCCGGTAGGTGAGATTAATCAACGAACTCTAGGGGAAAAAACCAAAGAGTATAAAATTCAAACAATATTGAGTCATCTTTCAGCAACTGTATTAGAGACAGATGAAGTGATCTTTATTGGAGACAATGCAGAACACGATCCAGAAGTTTATCAAACAGTATCAAAACGATTAGACTTAGCTTTTGCCCCGAAAGTATTCATCAGAGATATAAAGGGAGAGCAAATGATATTTAAGAAAAGTCGTCGTGAAGGCGTTTTTTACTTTCTTAGCGTTTTTGAAATTTTAAAATCTAAAATTAAAGAATTAAAGATTGAAAAGCTTGATCACCAAAAGTTTCTTATCAAACGTGATCGTTTAATTCCTCAATACACTCGAAAGAGAATATCGAAAAAACTTGGTAAGAAGCGATCTCAAGGATTTTTTAAACACTATTATCAGAAGTATTTAGCTTATATCAACGCTTTAATCGTTTATTAAGCTGAAGCAAGAGTTCTTCTTTGATCAAGTTAGCGGGAAGTGTTTTGACTCTGATGGACAAGAGGGCAAACAAAAAGATTTCTTTGGGGAATGCGGTGATGGTGCAGGTTCAGCACTTAATCTCTCTTTAAATAATGGAAAGGTTGTCCTTGGTTCACAAAAAGGGATGCGGAACTTGTCATGCTCAGGACCAGGCACTCGATAGTGCTGGAATTACAAAAGCAAAGAATGTGACTTTTTTAAAAGTTCAAAGAAAGAACTCTGATCATACAAGAATTTATGAAAAGTATGGTTTTTCATCACGTCAGTGGGCAGCGATGATTCTCCTTGATAAAAAGGGTGAGATTATTTCTAAGGTTGCTCCAGGGACAACAAGAGGATCTCAAATCTCTAACTTTGTTCAAAAGGCCATTTAAGAAAGTTAAGAGGAGGAGCATATGTTGACTCAATACAGTTTAGGTTTTGTTGCAGGAGGCTTGAGCTTATTGGCCCCTTGTGTTCTTCCTCTTATTCCTATTATTTTTGGAAGCTCTCTTCGAGCTTCCAAGTTAGGACCTTTTGCCAATGCTTTAGGTCTCACTTTTTCATTTACTCTTGTGGGAATTCTCACAAGTTTATTTTCATCGATTTTTAATGTTGATGTGATTCAAAAAGTTGGTGCTGTAATCTTAGTAATTGTTGGTCTTGTTTTCATTATTCCTAAGCTTAAAGACTCTCTCACGGATAAGCTTTCATTTGTGAGCAACAAAGGCAACCAGCTTCAAGGGAAAGTTCAATCAAAGGGCGTGTGGTCAGAGTTTTTAATGGGATCGTTATTAGGAATCATTTGGGGGCCATGTAGTGGACCGACTTTAGCATTTGCTTTTGGAATTGCGACTCAAGCAGAGCGGGCTTTTGAAGCTTCAATGATTTTTTTCTTTTTTGGTCTTGGGGCAGGACTGGGGCTTGTATCATTAGGGTTATTACTTCGAAAGTTTTCAGGGCTTATTGGTTTTCTTATGAAACATAATAAACTCATGAACAGCATCACAGGTGCGACATCAATTATTATTGGTCTTATGATTATGACTGGATCATTAGCCGACTTTGAAGAGCTGATTATTCAGCATTTGCCGAATTGGTTTGTTCAGCTCTCCACATCAATATAAATTAAGAAAACTGATTTATTCTAGGCCAGCTGACTCTGTATTGTTCTCATCAATGTTTGTGAGGGTCGATCCCACTAAGGAAATTCTCACCCGCTTAAAACGACCATCTCCTAAAGAATCTGTTTGTACTTCAGGGTCATCATGGAGGTGTTCGTGAATAATTCTTCTCTCCGCAGGATTAAAGGTTTGAGTCACTTGAGCTTCACCTGTTTCAAGAACTTGGCCCTTAAGCTTATTGCTGAGGTTGATGAGAAACTCATCAGAATTTCTTTGACGACGTCTTCCTTTGCCAGCTTGTGAGTCTTTATTACCATTTCTTTTGTTTCGAGACTGTCCTTTTGGACCTGGTTTGTCATCGCGTCGAGAGTTTTCTTTTCTCGTTGCTGCTTCAGGTTTTGGATTCGTTCCCTCTGCAATCACTTGAACTCTTGTCTCTCGAGGGATTTCTTTATTACGAGAAACAAATTGTCTAAGAATGAGCTCAATGGCAAAGAGTAGCTGTTTTCTGTTTGTTAAAACGAGACCAATATCATTTCCAGTTAAGTGGATCTTAAGATATTTTCCTTCAACAAAAACACCGTACTCAAGGTCAAGTTGCATTTTTTGCATAAGTTCTTGAAGAAACGGAGTGAGTTTCTTTTTAGCGAGTGAGCTCACTCTAAATTCAAAAGTCTTTTCTTGTGGCCCAAAAATCATAAACTTCTTGCTGCCTTTGTCGAGAACGATGTGTTCTAGAGCATCAGCGGAGTCGAGCTTAAAGTGTTCAAGGGCAAGCTTTGAAGCTTCTTCTAATGAATAGGATGTCACTGTAAATGGTTTCATGGGTTGTTCCTTTTTCTTCTCTCTGGGAGTCCGAGTCTCTGGATTCTGATCTTGAGAAGGTTTTTTCTTTTTCTTCTCATTTGTTTTCTTTCGTGAAGATGTCTCTTTTTTCTTTGAGTCCTTAGATCCTCTTGAATTTTTTGGGTCTCTTG
>JBMYPC010000033.1:0-25676 GCA_049599895.1 Bacteriovoracaceae bacterium
GATTATTTAATTCTTTTCTGATTGAATTGGTAGATTCGTTGAATTCGTTTGCAAGACCATTTAGATATCCATTATTAGCAGCACTAATAAAGAATTTAATAAGCATCCTTAGCCTGGTTTTAGATGTAATTAATGAACCTTCAGCGAGACGAGTTTCTGAACTACCAATTTTAATCTCTAAATATTTATCACCGAGAAAGCCAACACTTCTAATTCCAAGAATTGAACCTTTCGTGATTTTAACTCTAGAAAGAACTTCAAATGTAATAAGAGCATTATTCTCTTGAAGTTCAATGGATTGGATTCGACCAGCATTGATCCCCGCAACTTTGATTGGAGTTTTTGGAAAAATTCCAGAAGCGTCTTTAATGATTGTTCGGTAAGTAATGTAATCACCAAAACCAGATTGGTTTGATGTCACTTTTAACGACATATAAGCGGTTGCGATCATCGCAGCTATTGCTAATAATCCAACTTTGAGTTCACTCATTAACTATCCAGTTTCACAATATTTTTTGCCCAACTTCTTTCAGAGATTAATAAACCTTTTCACTAAAGGATTTTCAGATTTTTTAAACTCATCAGAAGGTAAGTATTCAACAATATTACCATGATCTAGGAAGGCCACAAAGTCGGAAATCTCTAGCGTTGCCTTTACATCATGGGAAATTATCAAAGAAGTCATTTCCTTATCTTTATGATTCTCTGATGTCTCAACAATCAAATCATTGACCATTTTAGTTGTAATTGGATCAAGTCCAGTGGTGGGCTCATCATAAAGCATAATTTTTGGGCTTAAAGCTAATGCACGAGCGAGTCCCACTCTTTTTCTCATCCCACCAGAAAGCTCTGAGGGAAGTTTATGAAAGGCCTCTTTTCCTAAATTCACTGACTCTAAAATAGCTTGAGCTTTATGCTCCCTTTCTTCTTGACTTAAGTCTGTAAACTCTTTAAGAGGAAATTCCACGTTCTGACTTGCAGTCATAGAATCAAAAAGTGCGGCATACTGAAATAGCATTCCAAAGTTTTGCCGAAAACTTCGAAGTTCTGTTTTAGTGAGTGATTTAAGGTTCTCCCCTAATACTGTCACGTCCCCTTGGCTAGGTGTTAAAAGACCTAGGATATGTTTTAACAGAGTTGACTTTCCGGCTCCAGAAAAACCTAAAATCGTTGTAATTTTTCCTTTGGGTATCTTGAAATTCAGATGTTTTAGAACAGTATGAGTACCAAAAGTTTTGGTAACATCTTTAAATTCAATAGCAGACTCAAGTTTCTCCATCATTAACTAAAGAACCTTTATTAAAAATGAAGTTAAAAAATAATCTAAAATTAAGACGCTAATCATCCCCCAGACAACAGCAAGGTTTGTTCCTTTTCCAACTCCTTCAGCACCCTTTGTTACCTGAAAACCAAAGTAAGTTCCAATCACAGAAATAATGAAACCAAAAACAAAAGCTTTAATGAGTCCTTGAGCAATATCTTGGACAAACATAAAGTCTCCAAGTTTTTGAAAGAAGATTGCCTCATCAATCATTAAGGCCTTGGTCCCAATTAGATAAGCACCAACATTTCCGACAAAAAGAAAAATAGCGCTAAGGATTGGAAGTGAAATTGTGGTTGCGATGATTCTTGGAACAGCAAGATATTGAATACTACTTATTCCCATAACTTCAAGAGCATCGACCTGCTCTGTCACTTTCATGGTTCCAATCTGAGCGGCCATAGCAGCTCCAGCACGGCCAGCAACAATAAGTCCAGAGAGAACTGGGGCCAATTCTTTTGACAATGTAATAGCAACAACTGGTCCTACAAGAGAGTCAACATTAATAAGCTGAAAGCCAAAATAGGTTTGATAGGCCATCACCATACCAGTGAATGATCCTGCAAGGATTATGATAAAAAGACTTTTATTTCCGATGAAAAAAAGCTGTTCTAATAAAAGGTGAAAACGGTAAGGGCCTTTTCCCATCCAGTAAAAAAACCGCGCTGTAAACTGATTAATTCGCCCAAGTCCGGCAAGAGCACTTAAGACTTTTGCCCCCAAGCTTTCTATCATTTGTACCGGTACAGTTTTAATCGTATTCAACATATGAATATTCTAATCGATGAACTTGAATGTGCCCATTAATAAAAGCTTGAATTTTATGTATTAGTGATCCAAATAGATTCGCTTTACTCGCGAAGAGATATTGCACATAACTTCATAGCTAATAGCATCCACATGAGATGAAACCCGATCAAAACCCTCCGGATCATCTCCCCATAGTGAAACAGTGTCACCTACTTTAAGAAGACTCTCAGAAGTTTTGTCGAGTTCGAGGGCCAACATATCCATACTGACATTACCAAAAATTTTCCCCTTAAAATCACCTTGTCTGATTTCAAGGTTTCGAAATTTTCTTGAAACTCCATCAGCATAGCCTAATGAGATCGTGCAAAACTCAGCTTCATGATTTACAGGGAGTGAACCGTAGCCAATTGGCATTCCTTTTGGAGCAAAAAATTTATTTAAGACTCTTCCTTTAAGTGATGAAATAATTTTTCCTTTCCATGAAAACTTTTTTCGAAGATTCGGTGCTAAAGGATTTGGCCCATACAAAATAAGTCCGGGTCTAATATGAGTTTCTTCGTAAAAATCTGGACTTTGAACAATGGCACCGGAACTTGAAAGACTTGAAGCTTCAATCTCAATCCCATTATTACGAATGAATTTCATTCCCTTTTTATAGTGAGATATTTGTCTTTGATTATGAGAGTTGTCTTTGAGTGAAAGAGAAGCATTGGCAAAATGAGACATATAGTGATCAATTTTTTTTCGACCAGATTTTTTGATCAAATGGCAAATATCATTTAAATCATCATCGTCGACACAAAGACCAAGACGGTTCATTCCAGTGTTAAACTTTAAAACTAAAGGTGTGTTTTGAAATTGAGAATCATCTAAAAATTGTTTCAAGTCTTCTTTGTTAGATAAAACAGGAATTAAACGATTATTGCTATAGATTTCAGAAGCATCATCACGAGAAAAACCAAGTTCAGAAAAAACATAGAGATCAAAATCATTATCCTGACTAAGATTATGTCTTAAACTGAGGGCCTCTTTTAAAGTCGCAACTCCAAATTCCTTGATTTCAAGTTTTCGATGCATGTAATCCGTAAGAGCGACAGCACCATTACCATAGGCATTGGCCTTCACCATAGCTAATATTGATTTTTCTCCAGCGTGATTTTTAATCTCGGAGATATTATGGGAAAGTGCAGCGAAACTGACTTCCAGTATGCGATCATCATCCATGAAAGCTAGTTTACAATAGATGTTCTTCTTGGTCGAACCGCTGAGCGAGGTAGCTTCTTAGAAGGAGCTGAATTTAAGGTTTCCCTAATCGTATTAGGTTTAAACTCTGGCCTTTGACTCTTTATACCAATTAAACTCGATAGCGAAAGAGGTCTCGATCGAACCGTTGGTTTGAGATCAGAGATAACAAGTTCACTAGCAGAGTCAAAGAATCTCCAAAATGGAAATTGTTTTGCGTAGTTTTTTACAACAGAATCAAATTCATCTGAATCAGTTTCAGAAATTAAAAAAGCAACTTTATACCCAGAAAGAGTTGAATAACGAAAAGAAACATTAAGCTTTGAAATGAGCGGCTTAAAAAATTCCCTCATAAAGGCACTGAACTGAAATTCAAGGTTTGGTTTGTTTGCTATGGTTTGAAAGAGAGTTCTAAACTCAATGGTTTTAAGAATTGAATTTCTTCCCTCTAAAGAACGACTTTGATTATCAATAAGTTCATAAAAATCAAAGCTATTCATTTCACTTGTGACCTGTAGCCCATTAGCAGCTCTTCTTAAAAGATTTCGCGAATAAACATTATTAAGGTTTTGCTCAAGCTCTTGCCACTTAAAGCCTCGATCACAGTCTTCATCTGCTTCGATAAAAATCAAAGCTTGTGGTTGTTTTCTTGAATCGTAAAGATAAAGAACTTGGAAACAACCACCCCATAAATCAAGAACCACTTGCATGGCCTGATTCTGACCGACAATTCCCACTCCATCTTGATTCGCTTCACCAAGCCATAGAGGCGGAAGCTTTTCAAATTTTTCTTCTGAGTAGCGCGGAGAAATGAGGCGATTATTATTTGGTCCTAAAAGATAGATCCCAAACCTTTTTGTAAAAGCCAGTTCATCCATTCGAGTGGAGAGCCCTTTAAAGAAATCAACATCTTCCCAAAGAGGACTTAAGTGCTCAGTGGTTTGAACCAAAAGTTCTCGATAGAACTTCTCTCTTTTAAGACTCTCACTTTCTTCTATTATTTTTTTATAACTTTGTTTGGTTTTTTGAAGTTCATTAATACTTTGATCTTTAGCTTCAACAAGATGATCCTCACCCTCGATGCGTTCAAGAACAAGTTTCAGCTGTCCCGCAAGAGAGCCTGTTGTATTAATAAGCCCATAGTTTTTCACTTCAAAGGCCGAAAAAAGAAGAGGCTGTGTTTTAGAGTTATAGAAAAAACAAAGACGGATATCATTGTTTTTAACTTGAGGATGATTTTGAAGAACCACGTCCTCTTCACTCATATGTCTTACATCAACAATAGCGAGATCAATCGATTCAAGTTTAATCAATTCATAGAAGTCTTTAAGGCTTGAAACGTACAATGCCTTAGTATCAATTTTCTTTAAAACAGATTGAAATCGTGACTGTTGATGAGAATCAGAAGTTAAAACAGCAATTGTTAACTCAGAATTTTGCGAAGTTTCTTCATAAGAGTCTTTGGGAAAAAGAGTATTGATCTTAGACTTTAATTCGTTTGAGTTTTTAAGAAACTCTTGACCTTCAGAATTCAAATCTGACTCCTTGTCATCATGTTCAAAACCAGTCATTGGCTTAGCTCTTGCCCTCTGTTGGAATGGGGCCAAACTCTCTACAAGCTTTATAGTAAAGAGCCTTTAAAATTATGCCTCAGAAAATATCTCGAGTCTAGCTATCCGCATCAAGAAGGCCCAATTCCCCGAGCCTTTGAAGAAAATCCTGAAAATTTTGTATCTTTTTAAGATCTTTGGGACCAATGTGACACTGCGCGGCTCCGTACTGCTCAAGCCGTGATTCAAAAAGCTCTCTTAAACCAGACTCACCCTTCTCAAGTACCAAGGGCCTTTCTGGGTCATCCTTGATTCTCTCAAAGCAAGTTTCAAAAGGAATATTCAGCCAAACCAATAAGGCCTCGGCTTCTAAAATAACCTTTAAGTTCTCAGCTGACACTGCGCCGCCGCCAAGGCTTAAGACTTGATCCATCTCTTGGTTGTCCTCTAAAAAGCTTTTAAGCTCTTTAGTCTCGGCCTCTCGGAACTGAGTCCAACCGTTTGATTTTACGAAACTAGCAATGCTTTCTCCACCAAGTCTTTCGACAATTCTCTTGTCGAGATCAAAGACCTTCACGTCTGGAGAGCTGAGTTTATTGGCAAGAGTTGTTTTGCCGCAGCCCATAAAACCACATAATAGTATTTTCCTTGCCATATTACCCACTTACGACTTGCTTCATTGAGTGAATTATCGTAAATATCCTATCTCAATAAAGCTTATGTTGAAAATTTACGGAGTTGAAAATGGCTGTTCCAAAGAAAAAAACGAGTGTCTCAAGAAAAGGTTTACGCAGAGCTGGACACACTCACAAGCTTTCAAACAATAAAAATGTTACTGTTTGCAATGACTCAGGTGAGCTCTCACTTAAAGGATATATTTCTCCAGGTGGTTTCTGGAAAGGTAAAAAAATCTTCGAAACGAAAGCGGATAGAGCTGAAGAAGAAGAAACAGCGACAGAAGAGTAGATTTCTCTCCTCCTTTTGCTTGCTAAAATTACGCTTGCCAATCGAAGCTAATTTTTAAAGAATCATAAATCTTATAAAGATAGAAATGAACCCAAACTTTATGTTTGGGTTTCGTTTTTTGTGGGCCCAAAATAAAAGTAGGATTACCCTATGTATCAAACTAAAGTTCTCTCTACCGGGATCTATACTCCTCCAAAAGTTCTCACTAACCAAGACCTTGAAAAATTTCTCGATACTTCTAATGAATGGATCATTGAAAGGACAGGTATCAAGCAAAGACATGTAAGTTCTTACCAAGAAGGTGAATTCGGAACTGACATGGCCCATAAAGCTTCTTTGCAAGCTCTTGAAAGAGCCGGGCTTGAAGCCAATGACATTGACCTTATCCTCTACGCGACTTGTACAGCGGACTACAAACTCCCAAGTTCTTCTTGCGTTCTTCAACATAAACTCGGAATCACCAATCAATGTGCAGCAGTTGATCTTGCAGCAGCTTGCTCTGGTTATGTTTATGCCTTTCATATGGCCGATGCCCTTATCAAAACAGGAATGAATAAAAACGTTCTTATTGTTGGCGCTGAAATTATGACAAGAGAAGTAGACTGGGAAGATCGAACGATGTGCGTTCTCTTTGGAGATGCCGCGGGAGCGACTATTCTTAGTCGAGCTGAAGAAGGTGACGCTTCCCAAGTTCTTTCATCTCACATCAGTGCTGATGGATCAGGATGGGATCTCTTTACTCATCTTAAAGGTGGAACGAAAGAACCTGTTACTAAAGAGGACATTGAAGAGCGTAAAAACTTCATGGCCATGCGAGGACGTGACCTCTTTAAGGTGGCCACTCGAACCCTCGCTGAAAATGTCAAAATCGTTGCAGAGAAAGCCAACGTAAGCATTGATGACATCAATTGGCTCATTCCCCATCAGGCCAACATTCGTATCATCGAACACACGGGAAAAATCCTGGATATCCCAAAAGAAAAAGTCGTTATCAATATTCAAAAATACGGAAATACTTCTTCCGCAACTATTCCCCTTGCTTTTCACGAAGCGATTGAAGAAGGAAAGATCAAAAGGGGTGATCTCGTCCTATTCGATGCTTTCGGTGCAGGAGTCACTGCTGGGGCAACTCTGATTCGTTACTAAAATTCAAAACGGAGATCGTTATGACAAAAGTTGTATTACTTTTCCCTGGACAAGGTTCTCAGTACGTCGGCATGGCCTCAAAGTTTAAAGGTCATAAACTTCTTGAACAGGCCAACTCAGCTCTTGATTTTAATCTTGAAAACCTTATGCTTGAAGGTCCTGCTGAAGATTTAACTCTTACCATGAATACTCAGCCAGCGATTGTCACTCATAGTTTAATTCTTTTTGAAGAACTCAAGCCTCTTCTTGAAAAAGCTGGCGCCTCCATTGAATGTGTTCTTGGTCATTCAGTTGGCGAATACGCCGCTCTCTCTGCAGCTGGAGCCCTTAATTTTACCGATGCTGTTAAGGCCGTAAACCAAAGAGGGAAATACATGCAAGAAGCTGTTCCCGCTGGTGTCGGTGGAATGCTTGCGGTTTTAAAAGTTCCCGAGGAAGTGGTCGTTAAAGGTTGTGAAGAAGTTTCGAAAACTCATGGTAAAATTATGCCAGCAAACTTCAATGATCCCACTCAAATTGTCATTTCAGGTGAACTCAAAGCAATCGAAGAATTCCCTAATTGGCTAAAAGAAAATTATGAAAAGCCTTCAAGAGCAATTCCTTTAAAAGTTTCAGCTCCCTTTCACTCCTCTTTAATGGAACCAGCGGCGAATGCAATGAAAGATTTTTTAGAGTCTATAAGTTTTGAAAAACTGAGTCTTCCCTACATCGCAAATGTTGATGCCAAACTTTACGGTCTTGATACAGAAGCTCCAACCATAAAATCAAACCTTGTCACACAAATGGCAGGAAGTGTTCTTTGGACTCAAAGTATAAGAACTTTAGATAGTGATGTTAAGGCCATTGAAGTTGGTCCAGGAAAAGTTCTCACAGGACTCATGAGAAAGATTAACCCTGAAATCAAAGTTCACACTCTTGATAAAGACGATAGCTTTGAGAAATTAGAAGAATTTTTACTCTCTTGATAAAAAATAAAGGATTGAAAATGAACCCTATTTTTCCTGATCTTAAAAACAAAAAAATCTTAATTACCGGTGCAACGAGAGGAATTGGAAAATCAATTGCTCTTTCTCTTGCAGCACAAGGAAGTCACATCATCTTTAACTATCGAGAAGGCAAAGAAGATGTTGCAAAAGAACTTCAAGCTGAACTTAAAAATGCTGGAGCCGCTGATGCTCACTACGTTGAGTTTGATGTGAACAATACTGAACAGATGAAAGAAAATCTCAACAACCTTATTAAAGAGATTGGACCTTTTGAAGGACTCGTTAACAACGCAGGGATTTCAAAGGATACACTTGCTCTAAGGCTCAAAGAAGAAGAACTTGGAAGAATTCTTGATACAAATCTTAAGTCAGCAATTCTTCTCACAAGTCATCTCACAAGAAGTTTTTTAAAGGCCGAGAATGTTTCAATCGTGAACATGAGTTCTGTAGTTGGACTTATGGGAAATCCTTCACAAATAGCATACGCCGCATCAAAGGCTGGAATGATTGGTTTTACAAAGTCTTATGCTAAGGAGCTTTCCAGTAAGAATATTCGATGTAACGCTGTGTGCCCAGGGTTTATTGCCACAGATATGACCGCAGCACTGGAAGAAAAGGCAAAAGACGTGTATCTTGATGCCATTCCCTTAAAGAGATTTGGTGATTCCCAAGAGGTTGCGAATTTAGTAAGTTTCCTCCTGAGTAATGCTTCAGCTTATATCACCGGGGAAACTTTAAAGATCGACGGTGGTCTTTATATTTAATTTAAAACAATGAGTTTATAGATACTGTCTTTGTAAGGAGTAAAAAATGCAAGAAAAAGTAATCAAGTTAATCAGTGATGCAACTAAAATCGAAGAAGGGAAAATCAAGCTTGAAACTAGTTTTGTTGAAGACCTAAACCTTGATTCATTAGACATCGTAGAGCTTATGATGAAAATGGAAGATGAGTTTGGTGTTGATATCCCAGAAGAAGATGCTGAAGGTCTTAAGACTGTTCAGGACATTGTGTCATATCTTGAGAAAAAGCAGTGAAAACGACCAAGTTTTCACGCCCCGCAGACCGGTTTGCGGCAAAGTGTACCAGTGGTACACTTTGAAGCATCAAGCGGAATTTTGACTTCCGCTGGGTTCACAAAAACTTGCCTTGTGGCAACTTTTTATGCACACCGGAGTAAGCGTCAGCGCACGGTCTTAAGTGGAAACAAACTCACAAATGAAAATATTATTTAGGCCACTCTTTGAGTGGCCTTTTTTTGTGCAATTCGCTTGGTAATCAGCCTCCTCTCTAGGTATTATCCCCCTGAAAAATTCATTTAAAAAAGGTGTCATTAATGACTCGTAAAGTAGCAATTACTGGTATTGGTCTAATCTGTGGATTAGGTCACGATAAAAACTCTGTTTGGAATGGAATAACAGAAGGAAAATCTGGAATCTCTTTGATTGAAAATCTTCCAACTGAAGACCTAGTGGTTAAGATCGCTGGTGAAGTGAAAAACTATGAACTCGATGAAGATATTTTAAGCGCTAAAGATGCTGCTCGCTACGATCGCTTCGTAAGCCTCGCTCTTGGAGCAGCTGGTGAAGCTGTTAAAGATTCAAACATCTTAGACTCTGGCATTGACCCCTATAAGTTTGGTTCAATTCTAGGAGTTGGTATGGGCGGGATTCCTGAAGTCGAAAGATCAGGGCAAGTTTATCTCAATAAGGGGCCAAGAAGAATCTCTCCATTTTTTATCCCTGCAATCATTCCTAATATGCCACCGGGACTCATGTCGATTCGCTGGGGATTAAAAGGACAAAACTACGCAATCGCGAGTGCTTGTGCTTCAGCTAGCCACGCAATTTCTGCCGCTTGTTTTGAAATTATGTCGGGAAGACAAGATGCTGTGATTACAGGTGGAGCCGAAAGTGTCATCTCTCACCTTCCGATTACGGGTTTTACAAATATGAAGGCCCTCTCAAGAAGAAATGATGAGCCTAGAAAAGCTTCAAGACCTTTTGATATTGGTCGCGATGGTTTTGTTATGGGAGAAGGTGCCGGTATTTTGGTCCTTGAAGAACTTGAAAGAGCAAAAGCAAGAGGGGCGACGATCTATGCTGAAGTTGTAGGTCATGGTTCAACCTCTGATGCCCATCACATCACAGCTCCTCATCCTGAAGGAGAAGGTGCAAGTGCTTGTATGAGAATTGCACTTGAAAGTGCTGGAATTTCTCCAGAGCAAGTTGGTTACATTAATGCCCACGGAACATCCACTCCATTAGGAGACATCGCTGAAACTCAGGCAATTAAAAAAACTTTTGGAGACCATGCTCATAACTTAAAAGTAAGCTCATCAAAAAGTATGACCGGCCACCTCCTTGGTGCAGCAGGTGGAGTTGAAACAATTTTCTGTGCACTTGCTCTTCACAATAAAACTTTGCCACCGACGGCGAACCTTGAAAACCAAGATGAAAAGTGTGATCTCAACTACATTCCAAACAAAGCGATCAATGAAGAAGTTGAATATGCTCTTAATAATTCCTTTGGTTTTGGAGGAACAAACTCTTCATTAATTTTAAAAAAGCATTAACCCCAAACAACAAGAGGTCAACATGAACCAAAACTTCTCTTCCCCATTAAATGAAGTCGACAATGAAATCGCAAGCCTTGTTAAGGCAGAGCTAAAAAGACAGGTTGAGGGGCTTGAGCTTATCGCCTCTGAAAACTATGCATCCCGTGCAGTTATGCAGGCCCAAGGTTCAGTACTCACAAATAAATACGCCGAAGGACTGCCAAGAAAAAGATATTATGGTGGATGTGAAGTTGTTGATGATGTTGAAGAGATTGCCATTCAAAGGTTAACTCAACTCTATAATTGTAAGTACGCAAATGTTCAGCCTCACTCTGGCTCACAAGCCAATATGGCAAGTTACTTTGCTTTGATTGAACCCGGAGATACTGTTCTTGGAATGGACCTTTCTCAAGGGGGTCATTTAACTCATGGATCACCCGTTAATTTTTCGGGACGCTTTTATAATATTGTCTCTTATGGACTTAACGCAGAAACGGAACTTCTTGATTACGATCAAATCCGTGAACTTGCCATTCAAAATAAACCCAAGCTTATTGTCGCCGGAGCATCAGCTTATGCAAGAGTCATTGATTTTAAAAAATTTAGAGAAATCGCTGATGAAGTTGGTGCTTACTTAATGGTTGATATGGCCCACATCTCAGGTCTTATCGCAGCGGGAGTTCACCCATCTCCTTTTCCTCACGCTCATGTCGTCACTTCCACAACACATAAGACATTAAGAGGTCCTCGTGGAGGAATTATTCTTACTGATGATGAAGAGCTTGCTAAAAAATTAAACTTCAATGTTTTTCCAGGAATTCAAGGTGGACCTTTAGAGCATGTGATTGCGGCAAAAGCGGTTTCATTTAAAGAAGCCTTAACTGACGAGTTTAAAACTTATCAAAAACAAGTTGTCGCTAACGCTCAAACTCTTGCAAATGAACTCATGGAAAAAGGAATCAAGATCGTCTCAGGCGGAACGGATAACCACCTCATTCTTGTGAACACTCTCCATTCAGGACTCACAGGAAAAGACGCTGAAAAACTTTTAGAAAGTGTTCACCTCACTTGTAATAAAAATATGATCCCAGGTGATACAAAGTCTCCATTTGTGACTTCAGGAATTCGTCTTGGAACTCCAGCCATTACAACCAGAGGAATGAAAGAAGAGCAGATGAAGTTATTGGCAACTTGGATTCATAGCGCTCTTACAAACCATGAAGATGAATCACATTTAGCAAAGATTAGAAAAGAAGTTCTCGATCTTTGTTCTCAATTTCCGATTTATACGTTTTAAACAAAGGGCATTCTCCTCAAAGAGAGTGCCTTAAAGATCTTATTGAAGAGCTTTAGTTGGTAGCCACTTATTATCTTGAGGGCTAACATACCGATATTGATCATCAGATACTGAAGCTGTACTTTCAGTCGATTATAGAATTGGCCTCTGTTAAATTTTTGTTAATCATAATGGAGCAAAATCTTTTTCACGGAAATGAAATCAGATCATAATATTTTGCTCATCTAACCTAACAGCGAGTTACCTCATTCTTACATTTTAACCCGGTAGTTTTTACACCTTTGAGACAATTCAAAAGTCATATCGTTACCGAAATCTTATGCCATTAATTCCATTTAATTTATTGAACGCTGGGGGGCTCAATGAAATCTCTATTTCAGCTAATTCATTTGCACTAAACCTACAGACAGATATTCTCGACAACCAAGACAATCTTATTTTTAAAGATTCAAGAGGTCCTGGTTACAAAAAGCAAATTGAGAAACACCTCAGTGGTAAGCTCACAGGTGAAGACCCTTTTTATAAATCTATTGTAGATGGTCTCAACCATGATGCTTATGAGGATCCAAATTGTAAGCCCAAGAATGTTACCGAGGTTTATGATATTGACCTAGACTGGGAATGGCCAAGCCCAAATTCTCATATACCGCAATTAAAAAGAAAAGAAGTGCTCGCTCAATTGCCTACGCTGTAAGTGTCGAAGTTGATTGTCCTCAAAGTTATGGTACAGACTTTTTTTACAAACATACAAAGCCTGGCGCAGAATCTAGAGTCAAGTATCTAGGTCACGATTAAGTCATTTCGACAACGATAATTTTAAAATGACATAGGGTTGAACAATTAAAAACTGCCCTATGTCTTTTTGTTTTTCGGCTTCCCAAGTTTTGATCTCAGCTTCAGTGGGCCTTCGAAGTTTTTGACTTGAAATCCAAGGCTCAACAACTTCAACCTGATCCTCAGCAATGGCAACCGCAACATCGACGAGATCTAATTCAGGTGCAATAACAAATAAGGCCCCTCTTTCATTGTGCTTTTCAAGAAGCAACCAATTACATTCAAGCAATTGTTCTTTTAATTCGTCTTTAAGAGTTTTTTCCATAATTCACCTGCGCCAACATAAATGTTTCTTAGAACCGTAGATAACAACATATATGTTGCCTAATTTAGTTTCACAACAGCTTTTAGGCCATGAAAATTTGGCAAAGATATTGCTTATCAAAGCTTATAAAAAATCTTTCCCAAAGGGTGCTACGATGCAACATTCTCAGAACAGCTTTGAAGTGAACTTCGATGGACTAGTTGGCCAAAATCACAACTATGCAGGCCTCTCTCATGGAAATGTCGCCTCAATGAAGCATTCAAAAGAAGTCTCTAGTCCGAAAAAAGCGGCTCTTCAAGGCCTGATGAAAATGAAGGCCTTGTCAGATATGGGTATAAGACAAGCCGTTCTTCCACCCCATTTTAGACCTCATCTTAAGATGCTGCAAAAGCTTGGTTACAAAGGGAGCCCCGAGAATTTCATCCCTCGAGTTGCTTTAGAAAACCCCTCTCTTCTTTTAAGCTGTTATTCTTCATCGGCCATGTGGACGGCCAATGCTGCTACAGTTTCTCCCAGTGCTAATACAAAAGATCGTAAAGTTCATTTCACTCCCGCTAATTTAGTTTCTAAACTTCACAGATCAATTGAAACTCAATTTACTGCAAAAGTTCTAAAGTCTATTTTTAAAAACCCAAAACATTTTAGGCATCATGCCCCTTTACCTCATATGAATGAGTTTGGTGATGAAGGAGCCGCAAACCACACGAGACTTTGTTCAGATTTCGGACAAAAAGGTATTGAGTTCTTTGTTTATGGAAAGTCAGATAAAGCTTTGAACCTTCCTGAAAAATACCCAGCAAGACAGGATTTGAAGGCCTCAAAACTTGTTTCAGAACTTCACCTTCTTAAACATGAAAATCTCGTCTTTGCTCAGCAAAACCCAGACTGCATTGATGCAGGAGTTTTTCACAATGATGTGATTTGCGTAGGTCACAAAGATCGCATCCTCGTTCATGAAAGAGCCTATATCAATACAGAAAAAACACTCAAAGAGCTTAAAAAGAAATTTAAAAATATCACCAATCAAGAGCTTAAAGTGATTCTCGTCAAAGATAAAGATGTCACTCTCAAAGACGCAGTTGATACTTATCTTTTCAACTCTCAAATCGTAACTAACGACTTGGGGGAAACCGGTATTATCGCTCCTCTTGAATGTCTTCACAACACGAGGGTCAATGAGTTTTTAAATCGTCTTGTTAATAAAAAAGAACTTATCCAGTTCGTAAGCTTTTTTGACGTTAAAGAGAGCATGAAAAATGGTGGTGGCCCAGCCTGCTTGCGGCTTAGGGTTGAGCTCACAGCTGAAGAGCTCCAATCCGTTCATCCAGGAGTTATTCTCACCGAGAAGAAGTATAACGATCTCATAAAATGGGTTAAGAGTTATTACAGAGAAGAGCTCCACCCCAGAGACTTACTTGACCCAAGACTTGCTTATGAAATTCGAGATGCTCTTTTAGAACTTGAAAACATTCTTGAACTTCCAGGGCTTTACGACGATGAAATGAATGGCTTAGAAAGCTATGACGCCCCGCACACATTCATGACTCTGTAAGAAAGTACTTTTAAGTTGCCCAGGTCATAGAGTTGAGGATATAAACTACTTGGGGTATCAAGAATAATGCAATGTCCAATATGCCATCATCAAGAGACTAAAGTCATCGACTCTAGACTTCTTCAAGAAGGGACTTCGATTCGTCGAAGAAGGCGCTGCCTTGATTGTGACCATCGTTTTACAACCTACGAAAAAATCATGATGCAAATGCCTATGATCGTGAAAAACGATGGCCGAAGAGAAGATTACTCTCGAGATAAGCTTCTCTCTGGTATCAATAAAGCCTGTCAAAAAAGACCAGTGGCCATGCACCAGATTGAACAGCTTGCCGAAACCATAGAAAAAAAGCTCGTCGAGCAATCCCAATCTGAAATTGATTCACAAATTCTTGGTGAAATTGCCATGAAACATCTCCATGACCTCGACCCTGTGGCCTTCGTTAGGTTTGCCTCTTTTTACTGGGATTTCAAAGACATCAAAGGCTTTATCAAGGGTCTCAAGAAAAATGTTGATAGCTTTAAGATAGATCTCCCCGAGCAAATGATGTAAAATCATTAAGTTATCGAGGAAACAAATGAGTGAAGTCAGCAAATCTACATTAATTCGTGAATACAGTTTTAAATTTCTTTATCACATAAACCTTGCACTCTTTGCTGCTCTTGAAAGTAGTCAAGCTGATGAGAAAATACAAAATATCATCGACTCCTTCGATGCGACTCTCGAAGAGTTTGATAACTCATACAGCAAAAGCGACTCTGAACATACAGACAACACCCTTGATTTGGGCCAAAAGCAAAAAGCTCGTGATCTCATTCTTGGTGTCTTAAACAACTTTTCTTCAAATGTTGATATTGTTGCAAAACTCCTTACAAAAACCACAGTCTCTAAAGTTGAAAAGATTGATCTTTGCTGCCTACTCGTTGCGATTCATGAAATTAATAACCTAAGTACTCCAAAAAAAGTGGCCCTGAACGAAGCCATTCTTATCGCAAAAAAATATGGTGGATCTTCATCACCGAAATTCGTAAACGGTATTCTTGATAAGGTAATCAATGAGGGCAATTGAAAACGCTCTAACGATCTCAAGAAATGTTGTTGGTATTGTTTGGGTTTGTTATGAAGACCTTAAAAACAAACCTGGACCTTATTATGACCTCAATGTTCTTTTTGACGGACAGATAGATAAACTGTTTTCAAAAAAGACCCAACCTAAAGACCATTCAAATTATTTTTTTATTGGAGAGAGCTTTGGTCATGAACTTCATTTGTTCTATATCAATGCAACTCAAACTAAGGTTTCAAAAGAACTTCAAAACATAAAGGGTCTTCTTAAGAACCAACTTATTTCATCTGAAAGACCAGAAGTTCTCATCATCGACGATAAAAACCTTATTGATGTGAAAGACCTAACTTTTAAAGATATTCAAGTTAATTTTTCGATCCTAAAAAATCATTAGGATTAAACTCTAGCAACAACATAAGTCACCCATGAAGGGCAATTCTCTTCTTTTTTCGACTTATAGAAGACTCCGTTTCCATCACCGTCATCTCCATCTTCTTCCCAATAGGTATTAACATCTTTGAAACCCGCCTCTTCTAAAAGCTCGACGAGTTCTTGAGGGGACCACATACGCCAATCATAAGTAAAGGCCCTCTCGTATTTGATGTTCTTCTTATTGTCTTTAAAGTGAATGTAATAAAGACATTCACTAGTTAAAGGATTGTAGGAATCACAGTCCCAAAAATAAGAAAACTTTCCATGATCCGTTTCTTCTACAGTTCGCTCCATCGAATCATAACCGCCGAAGATATCAAGAAAAAACATTCCCTCTTTCTTAAGACCTTTTTTCACTTTTTTGAAGTATTTAAGAAGAGTCTTTCTTTCTTTAAAAATAAAATAGGAAAAGTTAAAGGCAACAGCCACATCAACTTTAAAGTCCCTCTCTTCGAGCACATTTCCAAGAACGTACTTCATTCGCTTTTGAGAGTTTTTATTAAGCTTTGTATAGTGATTCTTTTTGCCGTATTCAATTGGTTCAGGGTCAAGGTCAACAGCGTAAGCGAAATGCTTTGAGCTTTGTGTAACCCACATATTTGACATCATTCCCGTACCACCAAAATCTTCTCTAACAGTAAGGGGCTTACGATTATTCATTTTCTTAAATTCTTGGTTGATAAAATCAATATCGCATTCAGGATTTTGAACAGAACTTTCATAAAGTTCGTACTTGTCTTCAAATGATAGTTTGCCTTTTTTCATACCTTTTCCCATTGCGATTCTAATATTCTTCGTAAGACTTTACTTCCTTAATAGAAGAACCATAAGTTTGATTGATCTTATTTTTAACCTCAAAACGTTGATCATTCGTAATGTAAACGCTTCTTGCTAGTTCAATAAAAACCGAATCGAACTCTTTTGCGCGCTCTTTCTCTCGAATCTGATCTTCAATGTCCCAAAGCTTGCGGTTTACCTGTTCTAGATCCTCTATGAAACCATCCACATTGCTTAATTGTAAAGTTTTGATTTCATTCAAAAGAAGGTCTTTTTCCTTGATCGCTTCTTGGCGTTTTCCCTCATCAGCGATCTTATCTGATTTAATTCTTAAGATCGTATACTTATCAATAAGCTCTCCTAGAGAAACAGGAACCTTTACTAAACCTTCATTTAATTTCGACATATTCTATTCCTTTTATTTCAAGTTCGATAATACCTTTTGGTGCCTTAACCTCAGTGACATCTCCCACTTTCTTTCCCATTAAGGCCTTCCCAATTGGAGATAAAAAGCTTACGGTTCCATTTTTAAGATCAATTTCATCTGGTCCCAAGACTTTATAGACTTTCTCTTCACCTTCTTCATTCTCGGTGCGAACGGTTGCCCCAAATTGCACAAAATCACTTCTCACATCTTTTGGGTCAACGATCTCAATATCCTTTAATCTTTTTCCTAAAAAACGAAGTCGACTATCAATCTCCCTGAGCCTTTTCTTTCCATATTGATAATCGGCATTTTCACTTCGATCACCATTGGATGCCGCCCAAGCAATGACATCACAGATTTTTGGTCTCTCAACTGTTAAAAGCTCGTCGTACTCATCTTTTAGTTTTTTATAACCTTTGGGAGTGAGATAATTTTTCATCGCTTTTAACTTAACTCTTTTTTTATGACTTCAAGTAGTCCTTCTGAAGCGTCTTCGACGATATCAAGAACTTTCTCAAACCCCTCAGCTCCTCCATAATAAGGATCGGGAACATAGTTATATGTGGTTTGTTTTGAAAAATCAGTCATCATAAAAACTTTATTTTCATAATCTTGATGAGTATCGAGTGAAAGAATATCTCTTTTATTGGACTCGTCCATCACCACAAGATAATCAAAGTTCTCAAAGTCTCTTCGAGGATCAAACTGTCTTGAACGAGAGGTTAATTCATAACCTCTTTTTTGAGCATGTTTTCTCATTCTCGGATCTGCAAGATCCCCGACATGATGACCAGAAGTTCCAGCGCTATCAATTCCAATTTCTTTTTGAAGCCCTTCTCTTTCAACATAACTTTGAAAAACACCTTCAGCAGTAGGTGAACGACAGATGTTACCAAGGCAGATAAATAGAACTTTTTTCAACCTGAAATCCTTAGAAATGATAAAATGAGAAAGGAAAAGTTTAGCATCTTTCACAACTTGTTGAAAACTTATCTGGGAGTCATCATGGCGTTAAAAGAACTCTGTATTTTAGGTAATCCCGTTCTTAGAAAAACAGCGAAAGTCCTCACAGACAAAGAAATACTAAGCCAAGAAATCAAAGATTTACGTGAAGATCTCTTCGATACAATGACTGAAAGCCAGGGGATTGGAATTGCTGCTCCGCAAATAGGAATTTCAAAACAGCTGGCCCTTATTTATATTGCTGAAGGGAACTCCCGTTACAATATTGAAAGCTCACAGCCACTTCTGACTATTTTCAATCCCGTGATTACCGTTGTCGATGAATCCCCTCAATACTTTTGGGAAGGTTGTCTTTCGGTGCCAGGGATTCGAGGTTACGTGCAAAGACCAAAGAAAATCAAACTCACCTACCTTGATGAGTTTGCCAAAGCTCGGGAACTCATCGCCGAGGATTTTCTCTCCACAGTGATTCAACACGAGCTGGATCATTTATTTGGAACTCTTTTTGTAGATCGAGTAAAAGATACTAAGAATTTAATGTTTTTCTCTGAATACGAAAAATACTATTTAGCTTCAGAAGGATCACAACCTTCTTCACCAGCGGAAAACGAAAACGCTTGATCGGACTTTTTACTTTTTTCCACTTTCTTTTGAATTTCTTTTTCAATGTCTTCCACTGTTTTAGTGTCACAAGATTCATCATCTTTTTTCTTAAAATCAGAAAAGTCATCTTCTTTGTTCATTGACTGAGATGAAGCTGTGTTTGAAGAGGCCATTGCATCTTTTGCAGCTGTTGTCTCTTCTTGAGTACAAGCTAATAACAAAAATAAAATCATGAGATATTTCATGGATGCGATCCTCGATTATTCTTATCACTCTGCTTAGCATAATTGAAAATTGGTAGGCTCATCAAGCAGTGGTATAAACGTCTTGGCATTTTATCAAGCAATGTGATGACAAACCTCATTTGCCAGGGAAAAATGATCAGTCTTTTCTTTTGGTCTAAGTCGCTAGCAATCATCTTTGCCGCTTTCTCAGCAGTCATCATAAAAGGCATAGAGTGATTATTTTTTTGTGTAAGTGGAGTATCAATAAAGCCTGGAGCAATTACTGAAACAGAAATATTTTGATTCTTTAAATCAAGGCTTAATGATTCACAATATTTTAAGACCGCTGCTTTAGATGCACTATAAGGCCCTGCCCCCGGAAGACCAACAAAACCCGCGACCGAGGCTACGGCCACAAGATGACCCGATCCCATTTTTTCAAACTCTTCATAAGCCGCTTCAAAAGTATTAATAACACCCATGACATTACTATTCACAACATCTCTAGCAGCATTAAAGTCAGGTCTAACAGATTTGGCACCAACTGATCTTCCAGCATTGGCGATCATCATCTGAAGCCCAGGGGATTTAAAAGTCTTTGAAAACTTTTTCACTGCTAAATGAATCTCTTCTTTAATCGAGACATCAGCTTTCTCACAAAAAAAATTCTCATGATTTTTCAGTAAATCAGGAACCTTCGAAAGATCTCTTCCACAAACACCTACAACATCACCACGATCAAGATAGTATCTTGAGAGCTCAAGACCGATGCCTGAAGTCCCACCTGTAATAAAAATTTTTCTTCCTTCACTCATAGACCTATACTGGTAACATAAAAAGATTCATCCTTTAAGGAAGGATAGCTTATATGGATCAAATTATTCCTCTCATTATCTGTGGAGTTGGAGCAGGGCTTCTGTCTTCATTCTTTGGAGTGGGAGGGGGCATTATAATTGTGCCATTTCTCTATTTTGCTTTTCCAAACTGGACTCCAAGTATGATCGCAGGAACCAGTCTCGGGGTTATTTTCTTTAACTCAGTACTAAATTCGTACCTGTATTATAAAAAAGGCCATCGTCTCGGAAAAAATATTATTATTCTCTACTTCTTTTCCATGGGTATTGGAGTCTACACAGGACTTGCCCTCGCCCACACCATTGACCCAAAAATCGTAAGGTTTGTCCTGGCCTCAATGCTTCTTTTTGTTGCTTATAAAACCTTTCGAAAAAGGCCTAAAGTTGGAGGTAATCTTAAAGAGATCCCAAAAGAAAGGTATCTTCTTCTTTTTATCAGCTGTGTTTTAAGCGGAATTCTCAGTGGACTTACAGGTCTAGGCGGTGGTGCAATCCTAGTCCCAATCCTTATCTCAGTCATTGGGCTCGTGGTAACTCTAGTTCCTGTTTACTCAAATATGGCCATGACTTTTGGCGCCCTCATTGGCGTGACCAAAAGTCTCTTTCTCAATGCCCGAACAAACCTTCAATTTATGCCAGATTTTGCAGTTGGCCAAATTCATTTCGCAGTCATCTTCATTATCTTTTGTGGAGCCTATTTCGGCGCAAAGCTCGGTATAAAGCTCAATGAGAGAATTCCTCAGCGAAAAGCGGAAATCATCTTCGCTATTTTTCTTATTATCACAGGCCTAAAAATTTTCTCGAGTCTATAAATCATCTTGACCACTTAGAGGCCCTCGATTATATTGTTCTACACTTAATACTATGCGGGGGCGTAGTTAAGTTGGTTATAACGCCGGCCTGTCACGCCGGAGGCCGCGGGTTCGAGTCCCGTCGCTCCCGCCATTTTTTCAATTCCGTGACATTTACAAACATATCGAATGGCTTTTTATAGTCATATCGAATGTTTGCGTCTTTTATCTTCGGGTTCGATAGTACCAAACCAATCAATTCACGCTTCTCATCTTTGTCCATCAATGGAAATAACTTAGATGCACTGTTGGCAATTTCCATTAGCTTCACACCTTCAAGCATATACTCTGTATTAGAGCGTCTTAGAGCATCTATTCTAACCGAGATGTCCTCTTGTTCAGATTTATACTCCGCTGTTCTACGCTCCCAATATGAATGTTCGATAGTTTGTTCAAGTTTATCTGTGTAGAGTTTATCAATAAAAGTTTCTAGTTTCTTATACCGTGCGGTTAGATTGCGAACCTGAGTCTCTCTAAACTCACGCTCTTCTTTGTGACTGCTTAAAAGAGCATCTCTAGTGAACTCCACAATATCCTTTGGTAGGCTTATCTTTCTTAAGGCCTCTAGGTATTGCTCTTCAATTTTCTCTTCTCTAACCCATGTGACATTCTCACAGTTACCTTTGCCATTAGTGCAGTGATAATATGTATAGCGTTTGCCCGATGGCTTTTTCTTAATTTCGGCTGTGACCTGACAACCACAGTAAGCACAAGTTATTGGACCTCTAAAAACAAAGTCATGTTTAGTAGCACCAGGCTTCTTTACGAAGCCCTGTACATGTTGAACTGCATCGAAGAGTTCTTTGCTGATAAGTGGTTCATGTGAACCCTTGTATGTCTGACCACAGCGAACAAATTCACCATAATAAAAAGGATTTTTAAGCAGTCTTGCCATTGATGACTTTGGTAGCTCCTTACCATTTCTAGGACCTCTTAGCCCCATTTTATAGAGTTCCTTTTTAAGTTTATTTAGGGAGTAGTTTCCTGTCCTCGCTAATTCAAAGGCTTTCTTAACAATTGGCCCCAAATTCTCATCAATCACGATGGAGTGGTCATCTAATTTATTCTTGTAACCCATCGGGGCTTTTCCAGGCCAAATACCTAGCTTCAACTTCTCAGCATGTCCTTTTTTAACCTCTTCTTTCATATTATCAATATGATTTTTAGCCATCAGGACTTTGATTCCATGAAGAAACTTTTTACTAGAATGTGCATTTTTAGATAGAACCTCACCTTCTTTAGCAAAGTGAATCTCCAAATCATGCTTTTCATAATCAATGTTGATATAATCAGTTAAATTTCTGTAAAGCCTGTCAGTTTTTTCAACTAGAATTGTTTTTATATCTTCACTTTCTCGTACGAATTGCAACATTTTCCCAAACTGTTTACGACCAGCCTTTTTTGCAGTCATAGCCTCTTTGAAAATCTTAACCACATTAAAGTTATTTCTTTTAGCATATTCTTCTAGGTAGCTAATTTGAGCAGGGATAGAGTAGCCCTCTCTTTCTTGCTCTCTTGAAGAAACTCGAACATACATTACTACTTTTTTTCTATTTTTAACTTCCATAAAAGTTCCTTTAAATCTTTTTCTCTGAAAAGTCTGTAACCGTTAATTGGGTGCTTTACAGACTTCAACTTTCCTTCGCTTTCCCATTTTCTCACAGTACCCTTTGATACACCTAATAGTTTAGATGCACCATCAACCGTAATAAAATCTTTAAAGTTTAGTTCGATAGCGTCCACTTGTACCTCCTTTCCTAAACGAACCTAGGATTTGTAACTTACTGATTCTTTTTAAGAACATTGATAAGTCCAATCATTCGGTTAATCAGTTGCGGTTCATACTTTGTTAAAACCAATTCCATCTTTTTAAATACGCTCTCATCAATTAAGGCCTTAGCCTCCTTCGGTGTTATCTTCTCTGGAAATAAATCACCAATATAGCTTGGGTTGTCCTGGGCACTTAAAGCCTCTTTCATAATCTCAGCTTCAAACCTTGAACATCTCGCTAATTTGATACAGCAAAGAACCAGTTGCTCCACCAGCATTTTTTGATGAACTGTTTTGGCATTAAACTCTTCAACAAACGCATCATATAAGGTCTGATGGTCAACTGAATCATACCCTTTGAGTTTCATCTTATTTGATAAAACACCATGTTTTAAAGCGTTCTGGCTGGATATAGCCTTTCCTTGCTCTGTCTTTACACCTCCTTTCTTACCGTTCTCACGACTTGCCCTTCGCCTTCTCTGCTTGATTGGGTCAGTTGTCTCTTTCATTGCATTACCTCCTGAAAAAAGTTCTTAATATCGGCATTAAATATGTCCGATGGTTGTTGTTGATATGGTGTTAAGGAAAAGTATTTCCCGTAATCCCTTTGAAAATTCTTGTTTGCATTAAGTTTTTTGCGAGTAAGAAAGTATCCCTCGTGTTTGATAAGTGCTTTAAATTCACTGAATTGCTCTTGCTGGTTCTGAGTTAAGTTTGAAATTTCACTGAACTCTAAATTATTGAGCGTCACGATGCTTAATGGGTCATAATCCAGTATTTCAGATAGACCATATCTAAGCTGTTCAAGAACTTTGATTGGAACTTTAGGCCCGCTTAATTGTCTCTCTATCCTTGTCCATGGCCTTTCAACTCGCTCTCTTTTAGCCTTGTTATAGATAAGGACCTTGTCGTTACCTGAACCAATCAATAATCCTGTCTTAATGGAACCACCCATATATTCAACATGGGCTTTTTTGTACTTAACATCTAAGCCCCTTAGAACTTGCTGGTACTCTTCGTAAATATCCACTGTGAAGTCTAATCGATATATCTTTGACCTTAATACTGTTGGACCGAATATTTTGTGTAGTACAAACTCTGATACAGATAAATTATTAGCATGAGATGGATTTAGAATTACTTTTTGGAACTCTTGATTATCTGGTACACCAAGTAAGCAATTTACGTTCAACTTACCTGTTTCAATCACTAGGTAGAATTTTTTATCCCTTAGCTTTTTACCTTCTACCTTGAACCCTAAATATTCACAACGTTCCAATAGTTCACTAACGAGCATCTTCTCAGGTAGGAATATTTCCAGTTTATCAATTAGCCCTCTACCAAGTGCATTACATTGAGTTGTTGACGTAGGATTTAGGGTTGATACCTTACTGTGAACTTTAGAAAGTAACTTAGTGAAGCTGACTACTCTTCCAAGTTCTTCATTAGTAAATGTTGTTAAAGGTTCATTCCCATTCATGAACCTAGTAAAACATTACTGAACTATTTAAGATTCAAGGTGAAAGAAGCGTTTTTCAGGTTGAAAATTTTGTAACTCTTTGAAATTGTAATTTTCAATATCGTCCCAGATATAAATCTTTTGAAAAATTTCTGGTTTTTTTGTTGGAAGGTCTAAAAATCTCTCCACACAAACATGACAGGCCCTTAGATATTTAATGTTCTCTTTGATTATTTTCACATAGGGCTTAATTGTATGAGTATAGGTGGTAGCGTCTGGAATTAAATCATTGGCAACCATGGCCTCTATGGTGAGAAGTGAATACTTTTTAGGGTCACTCTTAATCAATTCTTTGATATTTTCTGGAATATCCCAATACTGAGAAAAATGGGCTAGGTAGTTCTCTTTCCCCTTTTCGTCATCTATTTTATTATAGGCTTTAATGCACTCAGACACTTCACTATAGTAATAATCTAAACTCCAATAATTATACTTTCTGGCCTTAGACCTTAAATCGCCTTTAATTGCTTTGGTTAATTCGTCATTAAACTTATCACTTTTGGTGGTATGTTTGAGTTTATACCGACATTGAGCAATTCTTTTCTCAACATATTCAGAACCAAGATACTTTGGTGTTATTGATACTAAGTCAAAGATTGCTTTCTCACTTCTATTGATGACAGACACTAACTCCCAAAATATCAACTTTGCCCTAATTCTTGAATAATTCCACTGCCTAAGAGTCTTAGAATCTCTTAGAAAGACCTTTCTCATACCTGCAATTCTATCGTCATCTTTGATGTACAAATGCTCAGAATCAAAGAATTTCACGCTATTATCAGACAATGTATCTGCTCTTGAGAAAATGTTGGTAATGAAAGCCTCAGCTAGGTCAAAGTCATTTATATGAAATGGGCTTCTATCACCAACTAATTTCGCAGGGAGTTTAGCGTTGGTTTTTATGGCCGTCTTAATTTCTTCCAATGGGAATGGTGACACATACTTTTTAAAAGTTTTATTAAACAGGGCCAAAGCCTGTAATCGACTACTGATATGCTCTTGAAGAGCATCTTTATCTTGTGAATATGGAATATTAAACTTTATCTTCATAAATAAAAAAGCCTCCCAAAATAACAGGAGGCTCTCTAAAATTATATTTCACTACTTGATTAAAACAAAATGCTGCTTATATGGGCTTGAGAAGCCTTTCCCTTACTAATAATGTGCAGGTTGTCCTTTTTAATATATTTGTCCTTTGAGACCTCATCACTAATAAGAACTTTGGTATCATACTCATTTTTAACACAAGCCTTCAAAAGGGTTTCCTGAGCATCTTTGAGAGTTTCACCTTCTCTTTGAACCTTAACAGGAATTGGTTTAATTTCTTCTCCATCTTTAATAAAACCATCTATCCCCTTGTTTCTCTGAACGGGGTAAGCGTTAATTTCACCAAGATAAGCCGTGATATTCTCACATTGATTTTTGTAAGATTGACGACCTTTTTTCATTAAGGCTGATTCTGACTTAATAGGATTATCTACCCTTTGCTTAGAAAGTTCGATAGCGTCCTTAGAAACGTCCATTCCAATAAATTTCCTGTTAAGCAGCTTTGCAGCAACCATTGTTGTCCCACTTCCACAGAAAGGGTCCATTACAACGTCACCTTCATCAGAAGCCAACTCAATAATCTTTTCAAGCAACAAAATCGGCTTTTGAGTGGGATAACCAACACGCTCTTTTGCTTTCGGGTTTAAATAGGGAATCTCCCACACATCAGATAGTGGCACAC
>JBMYPC010000034.1:0-25477 GCA_049599895.1 Bacteriovoracaceae bacterium
TCGCCACCAGGGGCAAGCTCCTGATGTTGATGGGGTTGTGATGATTAATGACTTTGGTGATCGCGAGACATTAAAAGCCGGAGAAATGGTGACCGTAGAGGTCACCGAAGTTCTCGACTTTGATTTAGTTGCTAAAGTAATTGATTAGTAATCGTACGCAGGGAATACCTGAAGTGTACAACTGTCATCTTGAACATTGATCGTACTGATACAATCTGCTGAAGTTCTCTGCCAGCATGGTAATGTCGTCATAATGGTATCACCACCATCATTTGCGTCACAGATACCATCACCGTCATCCACAGAACAAGATCCATCACAAACACCATCGAAATCACGGTCAAGGCAATGCCCGATACAAGCTTGAGCTCCCGCTGGGATTCTCGTGATGTCTGGGTTGGCCCCATTTCTTGGAGTGTTGATGTTACCAACATTGATAAAGCCAAAGTCATCCCAGTCAGAGAGGTCGTTGTATGTTGAAAGTGGATCAAACAGAGTTCTAAAGTTTGTATCCATTTTCATAAGAGTCGAAGGTTGAATATCGTCTTCTTCAAACCCTGCTACGTTTTGTCGACAGACACCACTTTCAGTTGGACTATCATCAATATCACAAGCCGTACTTGAGTAAAGATCAGGATCTGTTTCAGGTAAGTCTGGTGAAACTCGATCAATTCGATCACTTGGCTTAAATGATGTGTTCCATTCTCTAACCACGAGACGAACTCTTGCGACAACATTGTCCGCACTGTCATGACAGCTGTATCCATAATAAGGGCGCGAATACTTATAAAAGTCAGTAACATTTAAATCATCATTTCGGTTTGGTGAACCATAATATCCAGCGTGACCAATCAAAAAAGCATCGAGATCATACTGACTGGCATCCGATCGCTTGCCTCCTGTGGTGTCGAAGAAACCAAGAATACCTTGTTGAGTATAAAAGTTTCCATCACCATCGTTAATGTAGTTAGCAAGATAGATGTTTGAGTTAACTTCTCGCTGAAGCAATGATGAGAGGTCTTGATTTCGACCAATCTTAGCTTCTTTAGAAGGGGAGTACTCAAACTCTGTCCCAAGTGTATCAACACCGTCATTTTTCGTGACTGTGTAGATCTCACTTAATAGTTTTCCGTCAGCGAGTTTTGTAATTTGATCAGACTCTGCTGCTGGTCCAGAGAGACACGCATTCTGGTCTCCGCCACAGTTTGTTACAACTGGTTGTTGAGTTGCCCTTTTATATGTGTAGTAAATAGGAACTTGAAAGATCTTACTGAGCTCAACAAATCGTCCGGCATTTAAGATGTCGCCATTTCCACCGTCCGCAATTGGTCTCGGATCAAGTGTTGCATCGGCATCTTCACTTATACAGTTTGCATCTCCGTTACAGACTTTACATCCGCCACGAACTCCAACTGTTGGATTGGCCCCCGTTTCTTCAACGTCAGCAACACATTCGGCTAAGGTTGTATAATCACCACAAGTATCAGCATCGGCATCATCTGGGTCTTGAGGCTCACAAGTTAATCCCGCATCTCCTAGTTCTGATCGATAGCAGAAGTCTTGAAGACTTTGGTCATTGTGAACATTCATGGCATATGTTGCGTTTGTTGCCAGAGGATGGTCAAATCGTCCAAGGGACGGGTGAAAACAATAGCCGCCATGAACACCAACTTCATAGTCAACTCTTGTAAAACTTCCTTCGTCACAATTTGGCCCATATCTTTCAGCATCTTCGTTGTTGTAGTTGTAGCTACAAAGAAAGTCTTTCGCACTTGCCGTAGAAGTGGGTTCCCCAAGGTAGGTGTTCATGTCACCAAAGATGTTTCTAATGAGCTCACCGGAGACATCTTCGTAACGATCAACATCGAAATTGAAATCTGTTATTGAGTCATGAAGCTTAACAACACCGGTTCTTTGGTTGTCATCAATTGTATTGTTGGCCCCAATGTTTCTAAAATGTAAGAGCCCCGCTTCTACTGTATCAAAGACGTTATTATCTTCAGGTGTTGTTGGATCATTCACAATCGGATAAGTCGAGTGTAGGTCCCAAACATTTTGAAAATTTAACCCATCGATAGCAAGAGTACTGTTTCCACTTACATTTTGAATGTAAAGACTCGAACTTTTTCCTGGCTTGAAAGCCCAAAATTGATACGGATCATGAGTTACGTACTCACAGGTATTATTTGGAATTCGAACCGCAAGGTTAAAGCCTTTTTGATGAAGGTCTCTTTCACCGGCTTCAAGAAAACAAGTGATATCTTTGACTTTCTTGAGTGCGCGAGGATCATTTTCAAACATATCGATTTGTTTCTTAAGAACTCGACAAGGAGTGATCTCGTTAGCGTCACCTTCTCTGTGAAGAATATAACTAAAGGGTTCACTTCCGTTTTGAGCAAAGAGCTCAACTCCGAAGTATTCAAGAACTTCTATTTTTAGATAATTTGTAATTGAACCAAAGGGATTTGTTGCTGTGATGGCATACTTTTGAGCGTCTGATTTACCTTTTGGAGCACCTCTAATTTCTCCTGTGCTTGAGTCTAAATGAAGACCCTCAGGAAGAGACGGAGAGATTGTATAAACACTGCTTCCGGCATCAATAATTGCTGGTTGAATCGAGACAGGATCATCTTTATAAAGATAGATCGTATAAGATGACTGAATTGTTGAAGCCGTTGTGGCCACAGATGTATCATCACCAAAGAGTGAAGCATTTCCTTGAGTCGCAAGACTTGGGTCATCGACAGGATCATTTGTTCGACCTGTACTTAGATCTTCGGTGTCATCAAAGTAGTACTTCGATCCATCATAAGGGTTCACATCTTTTAAGTTTCCAGTGCTTCTGACTGTACCTGATCGAACCATAATATCGACAATACTTGAATCAGAGCTGTTGACGACAACACCGTTAAGTGGCTGGATATTGTAGTTACCCCAGTTGAAAACACCTGTGTCTGGATCAGCTGTGATATCTTCACCAACTTTAAAGGTATTTCCACTTGCAACTTGAACTCTTAATGATTCAGCTTCGATAAATTCAAGTGATTTTGTTGATTTGGCAAGACCGTCAAGAGTGTCTCTAATGGCAACAGAATTTGTCCCGACTCTAAAGTGACAAGTGCTTAAGCTAAAATCACTTGAAGTTTCACTTGAACATGTCGCTCTATTATTTGTTGATTGAACAAAGGCCTTGATTCTGTGATTTGGACCACCGTCATCTGAAGAAAACTGTCTTACAACCTTTCCTGAGGCTCCTGTGATGAGATCGTCAACATAGTCTCCATCATCAATCCCAGAAGTTGTGTTAAAAACTAAAGAAAGAGTATAAGGATAAACTTCTACTGAGTTTGCGTTATCATCTTTAATCTTTGATTTTTCACTAGAAAAGATCCTTGCGTTGTCAAGGCTCATTCCGTCTTGAAAACGTCCTTTAATGACTTTTACAGCGACATAATCTCCCGTCAGAGAAGTGTAGTTGTTGCCAGAGCTAATAACATCTTGAACAATACCAACAGCACAGTTCCAGAAGTTTTCATCTTCAATAAGAGCATCAGCTCCTGCAAGCCCTGTGAACCTTCCACCATAGTTTGCAAGAGAGAGTGAGAGCTCACTGCTGCGACAATCAATATTTGAACCTACTGGTGCACCTGATGAAATGTAGTCACCAACTTTGAATGCATCTGTACTTGTAACAGGAAGAAGAATAAATCGGTTATAACTGAGATCTCTCGGTGGCTCATCGAAGCTTAGTTTAAAAGCAAAATCAAATGAACGATTGAGACCATCTTTGACATTGACGCTAAAAGTTTGAGGGCTCAAGTTGTTTTGAATTGTCGCCATGGTGCTGATTAGCCAAATTGATCCGGCACTGATCCAGTTTCCTGTACAGTCAGCTTCTTTAATAAGATCTTCACCAACTTCTTGAATACGATCTCCATCATCACAAAAACTTTTTTGGTAATAGCGAAGATTAGAATCAATCGTTGCTGGATCTGGTGACATGGTCACTGTTAATTGATTTGACTCTAATGTACCAGAGTTAAAAAGTCCTTGAACTTTAGATGAGGTTTCTGGATCTAAAACTGAAGCAATCATTCTAAATGAATTTGTAGGAGCCGGTACGGCTGAGTCATAATCTGGAGCGCCTGTTGGGAAAATATAAGTGATATTGGATGTTCCCTCTGCCTCAGAGATTTCTGCTTTTGAAAAAGAGTAAAGAAGCTTATTATCAAGTTTATCTCCTGGAAGAAAATAAGACTCAATCGCTGCACTTCCGTAACTGGCACAACTTCCGTCTTTACCAATCACTGTGACATAAAGATTAGAATCATTAATAAAGTCGACACAAGCGACTGCACCGTCTTCATTACTAACATAACCATCTGTCGTAAAAAGCGCTGCTGTTTCAGGCGCGCCCACATCAATGATAAGTTTTTGACCGATTCTTTGTGTGTATGCTGCTTTTGTGACTGATTTAATCGCTGCAAAAGGAAGAACTCTGTAGGTTACAAATGTACTGAGCTTTTCTCCTGCAAGAGATGTGGCCTGAACATTAACTGTTCTATCGAGTTGGTCAACATCTGTTGAGTCAGTACTAATTTGTAATGCTCCAAAAAGAACATCTGAACAAGTTGGCGCCACACAAACTTCAAATTCATCAGCAATCCCATTTGTTGCTCCAACAAATGGATCAGCAATAAAGCTCAGCGTGCGAACTTCGCTCATCTCAAGAGTGCTTGGAGAGACATTGAGAGTAAGGTCAACCACAGCAAGATCTGTCCCAACTGAAGGGTCTCTTTTATTGATGGCGAAAACAACACTTGCAAGTGACGTTTTTGAACTAATATAAAATGGGTTTCGATCAATATTCTCGTTTACTGAAACTGGACCTGCTTCTGTTAAATAAAGAAAAAGTTGTTTTGCCACATTATCTTTATAGATAACTCTTGTTTTTGTTCCGCCTTCAGTTGTGAGGTAGTGACCAATTTCAAATTGATCAAATTCGGCATCATCTTTAAGTGTGACAATAAGAAGAGTTTGAAAGTTGTTGAGGTCTGGAGTAATTTTCGCTGCTTCATCATCAACTGGAAAGTTGTACTTGATTCCAGTAAAGCTTCTTGAAGCATCTAATTGAAAGCTAGAAATAAAAGAAGTATCAGTTCCTCTGTGAAGGGCCTTTACTGAAATTGTTCCACTGAAATAAGTGACAAGTGAAGCAGTGATAACACCAGTTGTTGGATTAATCGTCATCCCTAGTGGAGGAGCTGCCCCATAAAACGAGTAAGACATGAAATCATTTGTGTTACCTGTATCAGCTCCTTCAAAGCCTCCAATGATCAAAGGTTGAATCGTTGCATTTGAACTATTGCCATCGAGGCTAATAGACGTGTCGGCATAAGAGACATCAGCAGGTGCTTGACATTCAGCAAGACTTGCACGAGCGACACAGCTAGGAGTGTCGGAACCTGGAACCTCTGGGCTAGTGCCCGCCGATTCCTCGGTATTCTCCGTGGATGAATCTTCTTCAAACTTTGTAAAGCTATCAGGCATACAGCCCTGAAGAAGAAATGCTACTAACAAGAAAAGAATGTGGTGCCTTTTAATCGTTTTCATACGAATATTATCGACAAGAACACCCCGAAGATTTAGTAAACCCTGTAATTCTTTATAGTTGGAGTATTTTACTAGGTTGTTTTTGCTGGGGTTTTGCCACTTAATTGAGGCAGAAAATCCTGTAACTTGTTGATTTTTAGTCTAGTTCTAAGGATAATGGATAAAGTTCCTAAAAAGTATCTGATTTAAAGGATTTAGTACTCATGAAAAAATTTCTTAAATTCGTACTAACTTTTCTATTTTTATCACCGTTATTTTCTGCAAGTGCGGACTGGAAAGAGTCTCTTCGCGAGAAAATAGGCCCGGTTTTAGGAAGTGAATGGACGGAAAAGTTATTGGGCCCAATGCCGGAAACAATTCTTCTTCCAGAAATTCCTGAAGTTGGAGGGGACGCAAAGTCCTTAGACGTTTATAAAAACATTGAAGATCAAAACTTAAATAAAATCCCAAAAGAAGATTTTCGAAAATTTAACATCAAATTTATTTACGAGCTTTATTCCGTTGTGAGAGAGGGCAAAGCTACCGACAAGGATGTTGAAGAGTGGATGAACGTTCTTCAGCAAGGTGGTACTCGAGAGGGGATTTACAGGGCCATGGTTCTTGATCGAGGTTATGCCTCAAAAGAGGGAATGGAATTTCCTTTAAAAAAAGAAGCTTATGAATTTTTAAAAAAATTCTTTGCTGAATTCTTAAACCGAAATGTGACTGATCAGATCCTGGATAAAAGTAATCTCTACACAATGAAAAAAGCGATGACCGAGAGAATGCTTGATATTCTCGATGTCTACCTTCTGGAAAACCGAAAGAATGATTTCTATAACTGGTATGCGGTTTATTCTTCTGAGATTGCCAAAAGATTTCCCGCAACTCTAAACGGAAAGCTTCGTGGCCATACTTCAAGAGAAGTTCATCTTAAATGGGCCCAGGGAGTTCCTCTTCAGTTTGTGAAATCAGAGGTGATTCTCAAGACTCATCTGATTATGAATCAATACAGATAGTTTTTAAAAGGGAAAGCAGAATTCAAACTCTGGATCAAGAACCTTCAAAAGTCGATCAACCCCAAGGGCAATTCCTGAACATGGCGGAAGCCCATTCTCGAGAGCTTGAAAAAGCTCTTTGGGTTCTGAGAGTTCATAGCCATAAAGATCTTTTTTCTCTTTGAGCTCTTGTTTGGCCCTTATTGTCTGCTCCGAAAGATCTGTGAGTTCTTGAAAGCTGTTGGCAGTTTCAATTCCCTTAACAAACCATTCAAAGCGATAACAAACTTTGGGATTACTTTTTGAAATCTCTGAAAGAGCTGAAAGTCTAGCGGGGTATTCTTTAATAATTAAAGAATCAATAGGTTTAAATTGAGGTTCGATAATGTTTAAAAAGAAATAATGAAAAGCATCGTCCCAAGTTTTGAGTTCATCAATTTGATTAAGTTCGGGATAATATTTTTTTATAGAAGTTTTAACAGAATCAAGGTTTTCAAATTCATCGAGAGAAATTTTTGAAAACCTCTTAAATGTTTCTTCCATTGTGAGTTCAATTGTTTCTGTCTTCTGGTTGGGAGAAAGAAACTCATAAAGATTTTTGATGTCTTCTATGATTTTTTCGTAAGTCTCATTTTTTCGATACCACTCAAGCATGAGAAACTGAGGCCTATGCCATTCACTATTAGGTTCATCTCGAAAACTAAAAGCGAATGTATAGAGATTCTTATAATCATCACCCAAGTCTTCACTTAGCATTTTTTTCATCCAGAACTCAGGTGATGAATTGAGATAGAGGTTTTTAGAGTTTTTATTCAGGACGCTATGCAGTTCAAAGGGATGAAGATGAGCTTCAATTCCTGGATGCGTTACAGCAGGAGGAGAGAGAATCTCTTTAAATTCTCGCTGGTTAAAGAACTCTTTTAAAGAGTTAACAAATTCGTATAAGTTTCTGAAATTGTTTTTACTCATAGTTAGTGGTAACAATAGTGCACTTAAAATTGAAGAAAATTTAGCAGTTCGGAGTCCGATATGGAAGCTTTAGTAAGCGTGGTGGAAAGTTTATACCAAGGCCTTGGTCTTGAAGGTGGAGCAAATGTCGGTGATGTTTGGGGATTAATCGCTTCAAGTTTTATTTTTCTCACGACTATTCTTACTTTTGTCAAAGCTTCTGGAACAGAAAAATCAACTCCACAAATTGAACAGGAAAAAGTTGAAGCTCCTGTTGCTGAAGAAAAGAAAGTTGAACAACCAAAAGCTCCGGAAGTTCCAGCTGCGCCAAAGGGGCCAAGCTGGGCACAAAGACTTGCTAAGGGTCTTGGAAAATCAAGACAAGAAGTTTGGTCAAAACTTGGAAGCCTTCTTTCGGGAAATAAGTTATCAGATGATATTCTTGAAGAGGTGGAAGAGATTCTTTACTCTGCAGACATCGGTCCTAAGGCGGTTTCAGAGATTTTAGAGATTTTAGAGACAAAAGCAAAAGAAGTTGAAATTACAGAAGAGAATTTTAAAGCTCTCATCTCTGAATACCTCACCGGAAAGCTAGGTGAGTTTCAAAAAAATATTGATCCCGATCTTCATAGTTTTAAAAACTCCACTGGAAAAACTAAAACCATCATGATCGTTGGAGTTAACGGTGCAGGGAAAACGACGACGATTGGAAAGATTGCTTCTAGGTTAACGACTTCAGGTTCAAAAGTTGTCGTTGGAGCAGGGGATACTTTTAGAGCGGCAGCAGTTGATCAACTTCAGGTTTGGTGTGAAAGAGCTGGGGCCCAAATGATTCGAGCTGCCGATGGAGCAAATCCAAGTGGTGTTGCCTATGAAACATTACAGATGGCCCTCAATGAAAATGCCGACTTTTGTCTTCTTGATACAGCCGGAAGACTTCAGAACAATAAAAATTTAATGCAGGAGCTTAGTAAGATTAAGAACGTTCTTAAGAAGCTCGATCCTGAAGCTCCTCATGAGACGTGGCTCGTCATTGATGCCATTACGGGTCAAAATGCTCTTTCCCAGGCAAGAGAATTTAATGAAGCTCTTGAGCTTTCTGGTTTAATTTTTACGAAGTGCGATGGGTCATCAAAGGCAGGTTCAGCTGTTTCCATCGTTAATGAACTTAAGGTTCCAATCATTTACATTGGTGTGGGTGAGCAGGTGGAAGATCTCAATAAGTTTGAACTTGATGAATACGTGAGTGCATTAGTCGGAAATGCAGATCAACAGCAAGAATCTGTCCAACCAACATTACATTAAGCTTCTTTAGTCGCATTGGTTTAAATTTCAAGTAAGGGAACTCCGAAACACCGGGCGCTGACGCTTCCTGGCTGTCTGCGACGCCTGAAAACTCAACCGTTTTCAGTATATGCCCCATTCACGATTGACGTGAATTAGTACATAACGTATTCTAAATACTTATGAATGAGGAAATGCGAGAACTAGAATACGATCTACTTGGGCACAAAGTCAGACTCACTGAGTCAGTTGAACAACGTGAGGCAACTGAAGGTGTTGAGCCTAAGCAAGTTATTGAAAAAGTCAGCAAGCTGCTAGCTAGCCTAAAAGATACAAAGCCTAATCTTTCCGATGTTGAAATTGCAATTATGGCCTCTCTCGAATTGGCGGAAGAGAATTTAAAACTTAGAGATGAATTTCTCCAGGAAATTTCTCGAATTGAGCATAATGCTAAAGATGCCCTTCAATACTTAAAGGACGTAACGCCTAATTAGTCCTAACGGATCAATTCTTTTTTCGTTTATCAAGCTTTGAGGTTTGTGTGGAAAAGCACACGAAAATTTCAATGCGAAAGTCAGTGAAGAAAGTTTTAAGTTCACTTACAGAATCGCAAAGATGTGAAAAATCTCTCAAGGTTTTAGGCCAGCTTGAGTCGCTAATTTTTGGTGGTGAACTTTCAAAAATCAAAAGTTCGGTTCTAGGAGTCTTTGCTCCTCTCCACGATGAAGTGGACTGGCTTCAAAGTGAGAGACTGAAAACCCTAAAAACAGCATTTCCTTATTGGACAGAGAGTCCGATTGAAATCAAAGGATTTTCTCAAGTTGAGTTTCATAAACTTTCAGCTGAGATTCGCTTTGATCGAGAGGCTTTAATGCCAGATGGGTCTAATGGTTCTAAAGACTTGAACTTTTTAAACTCATCCCAAATGCCGGCCCTTTTGGTCCCAGGTCTTGCTTTTACAGGAGAGGGAAGAAGGTTAGGCAGAGGCAAAGGCTTTTATGATCGCTATCTTGAAAATTATGATGGCATCAAAATCGGTCTTTGTTTTTATGAACAGATAATGGAAACACTTCCCTTTGATGAGCATGACCAGAAAATGGATTATGTCGTAACTGAAGATAAAGTGTTTGCCGCTAAATAGATTTAGTGGAGGAAAGAAATGGAAAGTATGACTGTGACAATATTAGCTGCTGTTCTAACTCTGATCGTTGGATTGGGAGTTGGCTTTTTTATGAGACATCTTTCGGCTCAAAAAGAAATCAAAGAGAGAGAGTCTAAAGGTGATGAAATCATCGAAAAGGCAAAGCGAGCGGCTAACGACATTAAGTACAATGCTCGTAAAGAGGCCAAAGAAGTGATCGCTGAAGAGAGAAAAAACTTTGAAGGTGAAATCAGAAACAAAGAAAAGTCGATCAGAGATCAAGAGCGTGATGTTGCTTCTAAAGAAGCAAAGCTTGAAACTAAACTTGAAGATCACGAGCGAGCAATGAAGAGAATTGAGCTTGATGAAGAAAAGCTTAGAGATCTTAAGAAAAAAGCGGAAACTGAAAAAGAAAGATATAAAGAAATTCAAGATAGCCTTAAGGCAAAACTTGTTGAGGTCAGTGGCTTAACTAGAGAAGAGGCGAAAAACATTCTCCTTACCAATATGGAAGAAGACGCTAAAGTTGATTTTGCCAAAAGACTGACTCAGCTAGAGTCTGAGTTTGAAGAAGAGGCGGAAGAGAAATCTAAAAGAGTGATGGGAATCGCTATTCAAAGATTTGCCGGTGACTTTGTCGCTGAAAAAACAATCTCAACTGTTGAGCTTCCAAGCGATGATGTAAAAGGAAGACTCATTGGTCGTGAAGGGCGAAACATCCGTGCTTTTGAACAAATTTGTGGTGTCGATCTCATTATTGATGATACTCCCGAGGTTGTGGTCCTATCGTCATTCAACGTGGTCCGACGAGAAATTGCTCGCCAGACAATTCAAAAGCTCTTAGCTGATGGTCGTATTCATCCAGCTAAAATTGAAGAGCTTCATGAAAAATCAAGAGTTGAAATGGATAAGCACCTTTTAAGACTTGGTGAAAAAGCCCAAATGGAAATTGGTGTTCATGGGATTCACCCAGAGATCTTAAAGCTTGTAGGGGCCCTTGATTTTAGAACGTCTTACACTCAAAACCAATATCAGCATGCTCTTGAAGCTGCCTTTATTTGTGGGTCTATCGCTGCTGAGATGGGACTTAATGTTAAGCAGGCAAGACGAGCTGGTCTTCTTCACGACATCGGAAAGGTCCTCGATGCTTCTGCTGAAGGGTCGCACGCTGTGACTGGTGCTGACTTTGCCAAAAAATATGGGGAGTCACCTGATATTGTTCACGCGATTCGTGCTCACCATGACGATGAAAAGCCTGAATCTGTTCTCGCTCACTTAGTAGCAGCTTCTGATGCTCTTTCTGGAGCGAGACCTGGAGCAAGAAAAGCGATGATGGAATCATACGTTTCACGACTTTCAGATATTGAAACGATCGTGAATAGCTTTGAAGGTGTTTCAAGAAGCTACGCGATTTCAGGTGGACGTGAAGTTAGAGTTTTTGTTGAAAACGACCAAGTTAATGACGAATCAACAGTTATGCTCTCTCGTGAGATTGCTAAGAAAATCGAAAACGAAATGTCATATCCTGGAACAATCAAAATTACTGTTTTAAGAGAAACTAAAGCAGTTGGTGTTGCAAGGTAAACTAACAAGATAGACTAACAACAAGATAGCCTAAAACAAGCTTGAGGTCTTTGATGAGACGTCACACCCTTTTAGATTCAATGCGCTCTCTTCGAAAGTTGAGAATCTCAACAATCGAGGTGAGTTTAAGAAACTATACGTGGGAAATAGCGTTTCTTATCATTCTATTCGAAATCTCTTTCATCTTCGATTTTTTATTGAGCTTTAAATTGGCCTTCGTTCTTTTAGGTTACTTTTGGTGTTGGGCCTTAAGCTCTCCAAGACTTATCTATCGAGCAGGATCTAAGAATTATAAGCTGTCTCTTATCAAAGGTATTATTAAGTTTGAAAGAAGCCTAAGAGGCACCAATTTTTTTAAATCCGTAAAAATGCCTTATCTTAGACCTGCCTCAAGAATCATTTCATTGGCCCTTTTTAGCATTCTTTTTTGTGTGATCATTAAAAGGTTTTATTTTCTCTATTTTCTTGGAGGCGCCATTTTTTATGAAGTGGCCCTCTTAATCAAAGTTCAGACACGTCAATAATTTCTGTATCTTAGGTCATCTTATTAAGTAAAAATTTGCGAGTTTCCGATAAGTTTAGAAATGAGAAATCTTTTTATCACTTCGTTTTTACTGCTTTTTTCAGGGCTGTGTTTCGCAGAGATGAAACCCTATGCGTGAGGGCAAATTGATGATGTTCCCTGCATGTAATTTAATAAAGGTCATTCTCGTCTTGAATATTATGACCAAGAAGTTTCTCAATCAAATCTTCAAGAGTGACAATCCCAATAAAACGTCCTTCTTCATTAATGACCGCGGCGATGTGGGACCGTCTTTCAAGAAGTCTCTCAAAAAGTTCTTGGCCAGTAGTCGTGTCACTAAGAATTAGGATCTTCTTAGAGATCTCTGAAATTTTGAAGTCTTGTTCATCGATGTAGCTTTGCAGAATCTCTCTTTTAAGAACATAACCCTTGATATCATCACGGTTAATGCCAAAGACGAGAAGTCTTGAGAAGGTATGTCGTTTGACTTCATCGAGAGCTTCAGAAACTTTTAAATCCGATTGAATTCCAACCACTCCAGAGGCTGGAGTGACTATGTCGCCCAACTTCACGTCTGCAAAATTAATAAGAGACTTAAGAGATTGATATTCACCCTGATCAATTACACCTGATTGAAAACCGATTTCTGCAAGAGCGGGGATTTCATCCCGTGAGATAGGGCTTTCCTCTTTGCCTTTAATGAGCTTTGAAAGTTTCGCTGAAAACCAGACAATAGGAAGCGAAATAATAATCATTGGTTTTAAAACCAAGCAGGTGAATCCTAAGAGGTTCTTCCAGTTCTTTGCCCCAATTGATTTGGGAATGATTTCACTAAAAAAGAGAATAATAAAAGTGAGCACGGCTGAGAAAAGCGCCAAGTATTCATTTCCCCAGAGTCTTTGCGCCTCGGCACCTGCTCCTGCTGCACCAATGGTGTGAGCGATAGTGTTGAAGGTAAGGATCGAGGCCAAAGGCTTTTCAATGTCTTTTTTCAGTTCGTGGACTTTTTGATAAAGCCTAGGCTTTTGGTCTTTTAAAGAAGAGAGATAGCTTGGAGTTAGACTTAAAATCACTGCTTCAAGCATTGAGCAGATAAAAGAGACGAATACAGATAGTGAAATGTAAAATATCAACATAGTGTCAAAGCTCCGGGAGTTAGAATCAGCTTTTACAAAGTCTCGTTTGGCACTTGGTGATTTTAAAAAATTCTTAAATCAGCTACTGTCTTTGAATGATCAACTTTAAAAACAGCTATACAAGTTTGCCACCTAAGTTTTTCGAAAGGATCTCTCCCGAGAAGTTCCAGGATCCTAGGCTTATTATTTTTAATAATAAATTAGCAAAAAATCTTAAGATTGATACAAAAAACTACGATGATAATGATCTCGCCCAGGTCTTTTCCGGACAAAAGGTCCTCGAAGGCTCTGATCCCATTGCCATGGCCTATGCTGGCTTTCAATTTGGCCATCCTGTTGAGCAGCTAGGAGACGGGAGGGCCCATCTTCTGGGAGAAGCTGAAAACTTTGATATTCAGCTAAAAGGCTCCGGAAGGACTCGTTTTTCAAGAAGAGGAGATGGTCGAAGTGCCCTTGGGCCTGTTCTTAGAGAATATCTTCTGAGCGAGGCGATGCATGTCTACGGAGTTCCCACCACAAGAGCACTTGCAGCAGTGACCACCGGAGAGTCTGTTTATAGACAAGATGGACCTGAGCCAGGTGGGGTTCTCACCCGAGTTGCGGACAGCCATATTCGAGTAGGGACTTTTCAGTACTTTTCCTTTCAAGGGGATTTAGATTCTTTAGAGCTTCTTCTTGATTACACTCTTAACCGTCATTTTCCAGATGTTTTGGGTTATATGACTCTCAAAGAAAAGTCTCTCGAACTATTAAAAAGAGTTTCGATTCTTCAGGCCCAATTGATTGCAAAGTGGAGCTCTCTTGGCTTTATTCATGGAGTGATGAATACTGATAATTGTTCTCCGGGTGGAATTACGATTGATTACGGTCCATGCGCCTTTATGGATGAATTTCGGTTTCACAAAGTTTTTAGTTCAATTGATCGTTTAAAAAGATATTCATTTTTCAATCAACTTCCGATCGCCCAATGGAATGTTTTAAGGCTTGCCGATTGTTTTATTCCTTTTATCGATGACCATGTGGAAACAGCGGCTTCAATTGTGAATAAAGAGCTGACTCCTTATTTTGAAAAGTTTGCGGATCTAAGAACCGATGCCTTTGCAAGAAAGTTAGGGCTTAACTTTTATCAACAAGGTGATGAAGAAATCGTTACAAACTTTTTAGAATACCTTGAGAATCATTCTCTTGATTTTACTCAGAGTTTTCGAAATCTCGAAGCCCTTTATAATGGAGATGATGAAGGCTATCCTCAATCAGAACCTCGAAAGAAATTTCTCACAAAATGGAAGGCACGAAATCCAGACTTTGAAGGATTAAATCTTGAGAACCCCTATATTATTCCAAGAAATCATCTCGTTGAAAAAGCAATAAAAGAGGCTTACGAAGGAAACTATGATTTTTTCATTCAGTTTCATGAGGCCTTAAGTGATCCTTATTCTGAAAACGATACAACTCGTCCTTTTTCTGCGCCACCGGCACTCAGTGAAAGAGTCTATCAAACTTTTTGTGGGACTTAGATTCTACCAAGATATGATTGAAATTCACCTAAAGATTTAGAGCGAAGAAGTGAGCTTTTAAGGTTTGAGCTATTTTCAAAATCATCAAAAAGATAACGAGAAAGGCCTTTAAATCTTCTTAGGCGATGATCCGCGGTCCATGAGGCATTTTCATAAGTTTGATCAAGGTTTTTATAATAGAGCTTGATAAAGCTTCTTCTCATTTTTTCTTTTTTTTCTTTGTCGAGTTCTAAATTTTGCTTTTTGATAGAATAGAGTTTTGAAAGCCAAGGAGTCTTAAGTGCTCCTCTTGCGGCCATGACGGCGTAGCAATTTGCCTCTTTAAACATTCGATCAATATCTTCTTCGCTCCAGATGTCTCCGTTTCCAATGATAGGAACATCTGAAATTTCAACAGCTCTTCTAATATAGTCCCAGTTGGCTCGGCCTTTGTAGAGTTGCTTCCTTGTTCTTGCATGAAGAGTGATCGCCTGGGCACCAAGGTCGTTGAGAAGCCGAATGATCGATTCAAAATTTTGATCGTCATTGAAGCCAATTCGAATTTTCACTGTAAAAAGATGATCAAAGTTTGAGCGAATTTCTTTTATGACTTTTTCAAGAAGTTTGAGATCACTTAAAAGAAAGGATCCTCCTTTATGGGAACAAACAGCTTTTGAGGGGCAGCCAAGGTTTAGATCAAGATGTTTAAAACCAAGAGCTTGTATTTGTCTTACTGTCTCTACAGTATTAGAGCTAGGAGAAGCGAGAATTTGATATGAGGTTTTGGCAGTAAGCTTTTCATCTTCAAGAACACTCTTTCCAAAGTGATTGAGAACCTTTTCGTCTTTATAATAACCTGTTCCCGGGATCCTTAAAAAATCAGTACTCCAATAATTCCATTCCGGAAAAATCTCAGAGAGAGTTTTTCGATACACCTCATCGGTTACTCCTTCCATGGGAGCAAATAAAACTGAGCCTTCTGGGATTCGAGTGCTTAAATCCATGGGGCTTTTTAACACCTTGAGTCTCAGACGGCCAGATTCCAGTGACGACTTCTCCTCAAGTTGATATGAATGAAGAGTGAAAGAAAGCTTACCCCTGAAATTTGTCTCAATTCTGATTCCTTTTAAAGAGGTGACAGAAAACTCTGTAAGTCTTTGGTTTCAAAGAAGATCAGATGAAAACCCCGAACTTGATGGAAAGTTAGAATTTCCCGGTGGCAAAGTTGAAAAAGAAGAAACACCATTTCAGGCTGTCATTCGAGAGGCCCAGGAAGAGCTTGAAATCTCAAAAGAAGAATGTGGAAAACCACTTTTTATAAAGCTAAGCTCATTTAGTTATTCAGATCGAAAAGTCGTTCTTTATAGCTATATGAGTTATGGCCCTGAACTTGTCAAAAATGCCCCTGGAGAGTGGATAACTTTTAAAAATAATGAATGGCGCTCAAAGTATGAGAAATCTCTACCTGAGGCAAACCTTGAGATCATTGACGATCTTATGAGTTTTTTGACATCTTGTGCGAAAGATCATCCTGAATTAGATACTGAAAAACTATGGAAACAGTTAGACCAATTGCCGAATTCTTTCTTCTCTCACTAAGTTTGGGAATAGGGATTTTTACCTATCTTGTGGACACTGAAAAAACCGGTGGTGGACTCATGAGAGTTATGGCCTCGGTTTGTGGAATTAGCTCATTTCTCGGGGGTTGTTTTCATATCTTTTCACCAGCACCCCAAACTTCTCTTTATATCTGTTATGGACTGGCGACCTTTGCCTTCTTTGCCATCTATTTAAAACATGGTGATAAGAAATCTCTTTTTATGTGGGCCATGTACGCTCTTCATAACCTCTCTTTAATTGTAGGTCTTTATTTTTTAACGGAGACACTGACTGAGTTTGGCTTTCTTCTTTCATCAACTCTTTTTCTTGGAGCAGTGACTTTTGCAATGGTGAAAGGCCATTGGTATTTAGTGACTCCAAAACTGTCTGAGCTTCCTCTAGCTAAGGCCGTGATTTTTACTTGGATTCTCTTAACGATTAAAGTTGTCATTACAACCATTGGCTATATTCAGGCCAGAGACTTTTTTAGCTCGATGACAACTATGGGAGGAGGCTACGCCTTTAATTGGATGATGCTTCTGATGCGTATTGTTTGGGGTTATGTGATTATTCTCATTATGAGCTATTATGGATGGCGACTTGTTCGCATGCGCTCAATTCAAAGTGCCACAGGTATCTTTTATGCCATGGTGATTTTTGTTTTTATTGGTGAACTGATTTCAAGTTATTTATTTTTTAAACATGGATTATATATATGACGATGGAAGTGACGATTACTTGTAAAGAATGTGGTTCAGGTGTTCACGTGCATCCTTCAACTTCAGCGACAGATGCTCACTGCGAAGTTTGCGGACACGACACTCCTATTAAATTCAATCAGGATCATCTTTCTGGAAAGCTTTGCGAGTGCCCGGTTTGTGAAAGAAAAGATTTCTACTCACAGAAAGACTTTAACCGAAAGATTGGTGTGATTCTTTTTGTGATTGCCGCAATCCTTTCAATTTGGACATATGGAATTTCATTTATTGTTCTCTACCTCTTTGATTTAATCCTTTATAAGAAACTTGGGAAAATCGGCATTTGCTATAATTGCCAGACCATCTTTAGAAACATTTCTAATATTGATTCCATTCCCAGCTTTGATCATGAGATGAATGATCGAATTATTTATTCTGGGCATGACTTTGATGGCAAGCCCCTTGAACACTAATGATTCAGAGATTTGTCACTTTTTAGGCAGAATCTAAGATAAATTTGGCCTTGAGACTAAGTAGTAACCTAATTTCAGTACTTTAATTGTAAAAATAGTCCCTTGGGCCATTGAGTTCATCTTGAATTGGTGATAGGTTTTAGTATTAGATGGTTTTTGTTCAACTTAACCAAGGAAAACAAACATAAGACCGACTCAAATTCAAAACCCTGGCTTGATGATAGACGTCACCGATGACGAGGAAGACCAGAGGCACTTAGAGACTTATTCAAGAACTTATCAAGGATCACTGACAGATGGAAATTAGCGTAGCTGAAAGCATGGGACTTATCATGTGCTTTCTTTTGTCTGGTTTTTTCTCGGGATCTGAAGCAGTCCTCATGTCTATTGATATTGACCGAGCAAAGCGTCTCATTGAAGAAGGCGGAGCTAAGGGTAGGGCCCTTACTTTTATGATTGAAAAGCCAAGTGAGCTTCTTGCCACAATTCTTGTAGGGAATAACATCGTTAATATTTTTGCTGCTTCATTAACAACGACAATTGCGGCAAGAATGTTTCAAGATGATGCTGTTGGGATTTCAGTTGGTGTCACGACTTTTATTATTCTAATCTTTGGTGAAATTATTCCGAAAACATTTGCTCGAAATCATGCTGAAAGGCTTTGCGTTTTCGTGATTAGAGTTCTTCAGTTTTGTTTTTATTCTCTTTATCCTCTTATTCGTGGGGTTGTTTGGATTATGGAGACAATTCTTGGAGAAAACTCACAGCTTCAAGGAAGGCTTGTGACTAAAAAAGACATCGCCTACATGGTCAATAAAGCTGAAAAAGAAAAAACCATGGATTCTAAGCAGCTTGATATGCTGACTTCGATTTTAGAGTTTCCTAAAATTAAAGTGAAGGACATTATGGTTCCTCGGTCTCGAGTGAAGTCGATTCCTTATCGAGCAACTTATAAAGAGATCATTGACCTTGTTCAAGCAGATGTTCACTCAAGATATCCTGTGATTGATGGGGAGCTCGAAGATGTAAAAGGCTTTCTTCATGTTAAGGATCTCGCATTCTATACTAGTTCAAAGAGCTTTAAAATTGATAAACATTTGAAAGACCCTTTCTTTGTTTATGAGCATATGAAAATTCAAGCAGTCTTTGATCATATGAATCGCAAGAAAATTCACCTTGCTCTGGTTAAGGATGAGACTGGAATTGTTGTGGGGATCGTGACCCTTGAAGATATTGTTGAAGAGATTCTTGGTGATATTCAAGATGAACACGATAGAGATGAAGAGTACGTTTCAGAAGAATACAAACAAGCTGATCTTGAAGTCGGTATTGTTCTTGATCCTTCAATTTCTTTGAGAGACCTTGATGATGACTTTGAAATTGAAATTCCACTTAATGATAACTATTCAACTTTAACAGGCTTTATCCTCGATAACCTTGGAAATACTTTTCCAAAGCAAGGTCAGATGATTCTTTGGGAAGGGTATTCATTTGAGATTCTGACTGTTGAAAATAATGAATTAAAAGAAATCAAAATTAAATCTGTTGATGGTGAAAAACACATCTTTTCTAAAAAAACTGCGGCGAGTGGTGGTGAAGAAGAAGGTATTAGTGAAAAAACTGACCCAAGACTTTCTTTAAATGAAGTCTAATTATTAATATCGTATTCAACTTCAAAAAGATCAATTGCACTTGAGATATGTTTTTCAATCTTTGAGATTTCTTCATCAAGTGTAGTTTGGTCGCTTTGTTTTGAACTCTCACGTTTCTTTTTTAAAAGTGCTCCATATTGAAGGCCTGCTTTTTTAATGAAAGAAAAATAGGGATGCTCCTGATATTCACTTGTTGATGGATGATCTTCTAAAATACGCTCGGATCTTTTAATATGTTCTTCACTTGTTCGAATGATTTGACCTTGAACACGAATGCTTTGATAGAGTTCTGAGAGTTTCACTTCTTGTTGAGAGTCCTTAATCGGGCTTTCTTCAAGCTCGAGCATTTGGTCGTGAATAGGCGCGGATTTTTCAAAAGCTTTATCCCTAATAAACTCTTGTTCACCTATAAAAGCGGCTTGATTGATTAAAAGCTCGAAATATCCTGGATTGAGTCGCCCATAATCGATTTCTGCATAAGCTGAAAATTGGAAAAGAGTTGCGAGAATAACAGTAAAAGAGAGATTTTTTAATTTCATAACTCTTTAATTGTAGGGGCAAAAATTTTTTGATTAAACGTCGTGAGCAGTAATTACGTATACGAAAAAAAGTTAAACAACTTAATGGATTTACAGAGGCTTAAACTTAACATCACCGTTAACTTTGGCCCGACACGACAAGCGAATAGCCTTTCCCATAACAGCCTGAGGGCCTTTTGTGTCCGAGAGATTCTTTTTCACATCATCAACAGTGTTAGTTTCAATGGTTCCGAGCTTAGAAAGGTTATTATAGCCTTCGATAACTTCGATACGACAGGCTCCACAAGAACCAGAGAGGCATCCGTGAGGGAGTTCAATTCCTTGATCCTCACATTGGTCATAAAGAAGTTCACCCTCTTTAACTTCGAGTACATGTTCTTGGTTTTCAGAGTCAATATAAGTAGCTTTTGGCATAGCGTTCAGTTTAGTTGGTGGTCGGATTGTTTTCCAGCTCTCATTTATTGTCTAAGTGCTGTCCATTATAACACGTAGCGAAACTGAAAAAACCAACTATGGCGCTTTGCGCTTGCAGTCTAGGATTGAAAAGGCCTAATATTACAGCGGAATTTCAAACATTTATCGCCTAAGTCTTTAATTTTACAGCGGTTTTGTGGTGAGGCTGCTCTTAAGACGTGTTTGAAAACCGTTAATTCTGGGAGGAAGCCGATGTTAAGTTTTGAAAAGCTCTATTCTGATGGACATGAAGAAGTTGTTTTCTTTAGTGATCCTACCTGTAATTTAAAAGTTATCGTCGCGATTCATAATACGATTCTTGGACCTGCTCTTGGTGGGACTCGAATGTGGCCATACAAATCAGAAGAAGAAGCTGTTAATGATGTTTTAAGACTTTCAAAAGGAATGACCTATAAGGCTGCTGTTTCAGGGCTCAACTTAGGTGGAGGAAAGGCCGTCATTATTGGTGATCCAGAAGCTGATAAATCAGAAGCGCTCTTTAGAAGTTACGGAAGATTTTTAGAGTCTCTTAATGGTCGTTATATTACCGCTGAAGACGTCAACATCCGTGTTGAAGATATTGAGCATATTTTTACAGAGACAAATAATGTTTGTGGTGTCGCTAAAATCCACGGTGGATCAGGTAACCCATCTCCCTATACTGCTCTTGGTGTCTTTAGAGGAATCGAAGCCAGTTGTGCAAAGGTTTTTGGTGATCGTTCTGTTCAAGGCAAAGTTGTGGCGCTTCAAGGGGCTGGTTCTGTAGGAAGATTTCTTGGAGAAATTCTTTATAAAGAAGGAGCGAAAGTTCTTTTTACTGATATCAGTGAGAAGAACATTGAAAAGTTTAAGGCCATCAACCCAACAGCAGAGTTTGTAGGGATTGATGATATCTATGATGTGGATTGTGATATCTACGCTCCTTGTGCTCTAGGGGCAACAATCAATGATGACACTATTGAAAGACTTAAGTGTAAGATCGTAGCAGGGGCTGCCAATAATCAGCTCGCAGAAGATCGTCACGGAAATATCCTTAAAGAAAAAAATATCCTCTATGCACCAGATTATCTGATTAATGCTGGTGGACTTATGAACGTATCGATTGAATTCGAAGGATGGTCAGATACTAAGGCCACAAGAATGGTTGATACGATTTACAATACAACACTTAAAATTTTCAAAATTAGTGATGAGCAAAATATCCCTGTTTATCAAGCGACGGATATATTGGCCGAGAGTCGAATCGAATCAATTCGCCAAATTGGTGGACGTTACCTAGGGAATAATGTTTCTCATCGATTCCCTGGAAGAAAAACTGTTAAAGGTGGGGAAGTTTAGGCTTCAGCATAATTTAGGAGAAGTTTATGAGAGTTCTAGTTTTAGGTTTACTATTAGGAGTTGTTGCAAGTTGTGGTGATGCGGATCGAGTGCAACCAGAGCCAGCAAAGAAAAATACAACGGTAAAAGTTAATAAAGACAAAAAGAGTGTTTATGATTTAGCGAAAGATCAGTTAAATCCATTAACTGTTTGTATCGCAAAAGACGAAAAGATAACTCTTCCTATCGTTATTAATCAAGATGATGAGGAAACACTGTCATTTTGGTATTTTACAACTCTTGGAAAGAAAATTCAGATTTCAACAGATGTTGAAGGTGTGGATATGTTAGTCATTAAAGAAGTTGAAAATAATAAGCTTACTTTAAGTGCTGAAAAAATTCACAATCTTTACGATGAGTCTGAGGTCACAACGGATGATGGTGAAGTTATGGATTACAGAGCCGTTTCTGAAAATAATTTCAAAACAGAACTTACAATTAATAAAAACGAGCTTTCTGGTAGCTTAATTGAAGTCCATGAAGCGTTCTATTACATGACTAATGAAGAGAGACCAGAAACCCCAGAGGTGAGAGAGGTTGATACGATAGAACTTTCTGATTGTACTGTATTTTAGAAATTGAATTGAAATTGATAGAAAAGGAAAAGGGAGCTTTCGCTCCCTTTTTTTGGGCGCGTTTGTTTTAAAAATTATGTTCTTGCTATTATAGCTTGGTAAGTCATCGATAATAGAAGTTCTCTTAAATAAACTATCAGAACCATTTCACTCAACTATGGGTTAAGTTCTAGAAAAAATTGCTTCTGTTGCTTCTGTGTCTTCTTGCTCGGCTACAATGGGAATGTGGAAAACTGTATTAAAATACTAAAGTGTTTTACTCTTTTATTGTGCTTTGGTTTTGTTTCAAATCTAAAAGCAGAGATTACTTTTCGAGATGGCCAATTTCCAGAACTCGTAACCTCTGCAAGAGCTCTTGCTATTGGCAATGCTTACGTTGCTGGAGCCAATGATGCTGCAAGTGTCTTTTATAATCCAGCTGGACTAGGCTCAATCCGAGAATGGCATTTTCACCTTTCAAACCTCACCCTTGAATGGAATAAGAACTGGCAAAATGTAAGCTCCGGTGGAAAGGTGACCGACGCTGCTGGAAACTTTCCCCAGGCCTTTTCTCTTGATGGATTAAGAAAGCTTCAAGTTGATGGAGGGGTTCAAGAGAAACCAACCTTTTCAAGGTTCAGCCTTGCTCCCAATTTTACAACTCGTTACCTTTCCTTTGGCTATCTCTATAGTAAAAAAACCAGAACTCAAGTTCGTGACGATGATGGCACAGATAAATTTGAGTACGCTGATCGTTTAGATCATGGCCCATACGTCGCTGCAAACCTTTCATTGTTTGGTGGAGTCTTTAAGTTAGGAGTCATGGGGGTGACTCTTTTTCGTAAAGAAGCTTTTGGGTCTGTAGATGCTGCAGATACAATCACATTAGAAGATGATGATTATAAATCGGGTACAGCCTATACGTTATTAGGGGGAGCGAAATTAACTCTTCCCATTACTTGGCTTCCGACTCTTGCTATTAAATCCAATAATCTCAATTCTGCTAAGTTTCATGGCGCAGCTGGAAAAACTCCTGATAAATTACGCCACAGTGTCGACTTAGGTTTTTCACTAACTCCACAGATCGGAAATATCTTAAGACTTCATATGGAAGTGAATTATAAAGATTTCGGTGATGAATATAATATGGATACAAAAAGAAAAATCATGGCCGGTATGGAGCTAAATATCGCGCGAGTGATGTTCTTTCGCTTCGGTATTTCAGATGGCTTTGGTTCATTTGGAATTGGCATGAGTACTAAAAGGCTCAAAGTCGACCTCACGACCTATGCAGTAGATCTCTCCGATAGTTCACTTAGGGGAATTGAAGACCGAAGATTCATCTTTGGTTTCTCCAGCGGAATCTAGTCTAAAGCCTTTAATCACTAATATTTACAGTTTTGGGTAGTTTTTGAGCAAATTATTAATCCGTGTCATTTACGAGATTTCAATGTTTTGGACAAAGGTGCTCCTTTTTGGAGGATTCCGTTCCTCATGTCTGCGATTTTTTAAGAACGGAGTCTTTTAAATAAAACATGAAGTCATTATTACTAGTCGCTATTGCTCTCACTTTAGTTTCATGTGGCGAGGATTTTAATACAGACCCAGCTGATCAAAATAAAGTTTTATTCGAAAAGCTTAGTAATGTTAATAAACACGTAAAGCTTATTTCCCCAAGTATCACAAGATCACTTGATCCTTCGGCATTTTCAGAAAGAATTTATACAATTGGTCATGAGAGAAGACTTCTCATGAAGCTAGTGGGTTTAAAAGATGTGCAAGGTGAGGCCGTCGTCAATAGTGAAAACGATGCTCATATTGTAATTCGTCCAGTTGAAGGTCATGGAAAAACTCTTGCTGAATTTGAGACAACATTAAAAATATGTCCTTTAACTCAGAATTGGGCGGTCAATGCCACTTGGGAATACTATTTTCTGCATTGATTTGCTTCAAGAAAGTGGGGCTCTGCTGGAGCTGATTTTGAAGAAGCCGGATGCATTACTCCGAGTGAACCAAGAGAAGATGAGAAGAAAAATGACGGCAATCTCTACTTTAGAATCAATGATTGGTTTCTTACCTACAGACAGTCAGTTGATAACAATTATGGCTTTATTTTGATCTCAACTGAGAAGTTAGAGGTCTATGGGGACTCTCACCCAAATTATCCACCAAGATTCAGAAGGTACATTAGATAACCTATTAGAAATAGGTTGATCTTTTCCTAACTTATTTGATGACCCCCAACTTTTTCGATAAGGTGTCTTACGAATTTTTCTGCAATTGGTGGTATATATGACACGAAGCGAGGTGGGAATGTTGGATAAGTCTAAATCTAAGAAAGTTTCTAGGGCCAAAGGCCAGACTCAAAAGATTAAAACTCGTGAATCTTCAGTTGAAAACAAACTCAAGATTACTCAAGAGTTTGGACTCACTAAAGATGATCTTCTTTCTCTGCTTCGAAATATGCGCCTCTCTCGCCGAGTCGATGATACTGAAATTTCAATGCGTAAACAATCAAAGGCCTTCTTTCAAATTTCCGGTGCCGGACACGAGGCGATTCTTACTGCTACTGCGAAAGTCTTAAAGCCAAGTTATGATTACTTCCTACCCTATTATCGAGATAGAGCTCTTTGCCTTGGTCTTGGAGTTACGGCTTACGAAATGCTTTGCCAGGCCAATGGGAATATTGGCGACACTTCTGGTGGCGGAAGACAAATGCCTGCTCACTGGGGGAACTTAAACCTTAACATTGTTAACAAATCTTCATGTACTGGAACTCAGTTTCTCCAAGCTGTAGGACTTGCTGAAGGTGGGAAATATTTAGAAGAACTTAAAAAAGATAAACTTGCTAAAGACGTTCCAAGTCACGGTGATGAAATTGTCTACGTTTCTTCAGGAGATGGTACTGTTTCCCAAGGAGAGTTTTGGGAATCTCTTACAACCGCTTGTGTAAATAAGCTTCCAGTTCTTTATATGATTGAGGATAATGGTTATGCCATTTCTGTTCCTGTAAGAGTTCAGACTCCAAGAGGATCAATTTCAGAAGCACTGGCGAATTTCCCTGATCTTAAGATCTTTACCTGTGATGGAAATTGTCCTCTTGATAGTTTAAAAACATTAACTGAAGCAGAGAAATATTTAAGAGCTGGAAAGGGACCTGTCCTTGTTCATGCAAACGTCACTCGTCCTTATTCCCATTCTCTTTCAGATGATCATTCGATGTATCGAAGTGAAGAAGAATTAAATGAAGAGAAAGAACTTGATTGTTTGAATTCATTTCCTAAGTTTCTTTTAGAAACTGGATATGCCACTCAAGAAGATATTGATTCTCTTTACAAAGAAATTGACGAAGAAATCCAAGATTCTCTTGATCGGGCTCTTGAAACTCCATGGCCTAAAAAAGAAGACTCGTTAAAGCATCTTTATTCTG